>JANNWV010000161.1:0-29651 GCA_031408815.1 Gammaproteobacteria bacterium | reverse complement strand
GTATAGCGCGCGCCTTCGTTGATCATGGGCTCGATGGTGAAGGTCATGCCGGGCTTCAACACCACGCCGTCGCCGGGGCGTCCGTAGTGCAGCACCTGCGGCTCGTCGTGGTAGATCTTGCCGATGCCGTGGCCGCAGTATTCGCGCACCACGCTGAAACGCTCGCTCTCCACGAACGACTGGATGGCATGGCCCACGTCACCGAGGGTCGCCCCGGGCTTGACCGTGCGGATGCCGCGGAACATGGCTTCGCGGGTCACTTCCACCAGGCGCTTGGCCATCACCGATGGCGTACCCACGTAATACATGCGGCTGGTGTCGCCGTGCCAGCCGTCCTTGATGACGGTGACGTCGATGTTGACCGTGTCGCCGTCTTTGAGGACCTTGCCCTCGCTGGGCATGCCGTGGCAGATGACGTTGTTGACCGATGTGCAGACCGTGAACGGGAACGGGATACGCCCGTGCCCGCCGCCGTAGCCGATGTTGGCGGGAATGGCCTGCTGCACATTGACGATGTGGTCGTGGCAGACCTTGTCCAGCTCGGCAGTGGTCGCGCCGGGTTTCACGTACGGGGCCACGACCTGCAGCACTTCGGCGGCCAGGCGGCCGGCCACGCGCATCTTCTCGATGTCTTCGGGGGTCTTGATCGTTACGTTCATGGGTTGAATTATCCAACAGTTGCAAGGGTTTAGGCCAGCCCGGTATAATCCGCCGGTTGCGGCTTGACCGTTGCATCCGCCTACGCCGAGCGTCATCGGTGAATCCACACATCAGGCTAACCCCCGTCCCGGGGTGCCCAGACCGGTAAATCGGTCCAGGTTCGAGACGGAAGCCCGATGGAGGCCCAACCCCGGAACCACTCGTCCGCCTGAACAAAGAGGCGGCGCGGTTCCTATTTCTTCAAGGACATAGCCATGACCCAAGTCACCATGCGCCAGATGCTGGAAGCCGGCGTGCATTTCGGCCACCAGACGCGCTACTGGAATCCCAAGATGGGCCCGTTCATTTTCGGCGCCCGCGGCAAGATCCACATCATCAACCTCGAAAAGACCCTGCCCCTGTTCCAGGACGCGATGAACTTCGTGTCGGCCCTGGCCCAGAAGCGCGGCACCATCCTGTTCGTCGGCACCAAGCGTTCGGCCCGCGATTCGGTGAAGGAAGAAGCCGAGCGTTGCGGCATGCCCTACATGTCCATGCGCTGGCTCGGCGGCACGCTGACCAACTTCCGCACCGTGAAGGCCTCGGTCTCGCGCCTGAAGGAACTGGAAGCCGCTGAAACCGACGGCACCTTCACCAAGATGGTCAAGCACGAAGTGCTCGGCCTGCGCCGCGAGCGCGACAAGCTGCTGGCATCGCTGGGCGGCATCAAGGAAATGAACCGTCTGCCTGACGCGCTGTTCGTGATCGACATCGGCCACGAGAACATCGCCGTGCAGGAAGCCAAGAAGCTCGGCATCCCGGTCATCGCCGTGGTCGATACCAACTACGACCCGACCCTGGTCGACTACCCGATCCCGGGCAACGACGACGCCATCCGCGCCGTGCAGCTGTATGTGCGCGCCGCCGCAGACTCGGTGCTGGAAGGCAAGGCTGCGGCTCCGCAGGCTGGCATGCGCGACGACGAGTTCGTCGAGCTCGACGCCGAAGGCAATCCGGTCGCCAAGGAAGACAAGAAGGCGGCCCCGCGCCGCGCACCGCCGCCGAAGAAGCCAGGCGCTCCGCGCCGTGACGGCGCCCGTCCGGGCGCACCGCGCGACGGCGGCCGATAAGTAATACGCAAGTCACGCGGGGGCAGCATGCTGCCCCTGCGCTTTCATTCATTCGAAAATCTTGAGGTAACCCATGGAAATCACCGCCAGCCTGGTCAAGGAACTGCGCGAGCGCTCCGGCGCCGGAATGATGGAGTGCAAGAAGGCACTCGCTGAAAACGAAGGCCACATCGACAACGCGATGGAATACCTGCGCAAGACCGGTCTTGCCAAGGCCGACAAGAAAGCCGGCCGCGTGGCCGCCGAAGGTCGCATCGTGCTCGCTTCCGAAGCCAGCAAGGCCGTGCTCGTCGAGATCAACTCCGAGACCGACTTCGTGGCCAAGGACGACAACTTCCTTGCCTTCACCAAGGCCGTTGCCGACGTCGCCCTCGCCTCTGGCGCGGCCGATGCCGAAGCCCTGAAGGACGCCATGCTCGGCGGCGAGACCGTTGAGCAGGCGCGCGCTGCGCTGATCCAGAAGGTCGGCGAAAACGTGCAGGTCCGTCGCCTGGTGCGCCTGGCCAGCGACAACATCGTCGCCGGCTACGTGCATGGCGGCCGCATCGGCGTGCTGGTCGAGCTGAAGGGTGGCGATGCTGAGCTGGCCAAGGGCCTGGCGATGCACATCGCCGCGATGAATCCCCCCTACATCAAGGGTTCCGACGTTCCGGCTGATTTCATCGCCAAGGAAAAGGAAATCGAGATGGCCAAGATGACTGACAAGGAAAAGGCCAAGCCGGCTGAAATCCTCGAAAAGATCATCGGCGGCAAGGTCGCAAAGATCATCAACGAAGTGACCCTGACCGGACAGCCGTACGCGCTCGACACCGACAAGACCGTCGATGCCGTGCTGAAGGCCGCCAAGGCCGAAGTGGTTTCCTTCTCGCGCATCGCCGTTGGCGAAGGCATCGAGAAAGTGGTCGAGGACTATGCTGCCGAAGTGGCGAAGGCCATGCAGGGCTAAGCGACAGCCGCGGGTGGGGTGCGCCGCTTCGGCATCCTGCCTCACGCGGCACTCGCACATCCATTTGCTTCGAAGAAACCCGCGAGAAATCGCGGGTTTTTTCTTGCCTGCGATTTATCGATGCCGCCTCAGGGCCGCGGCAGGAAGGCGAGCGGGTCCACGGGCTTGCCGTTGCGCCGGATCTCAAAGTGCAGCATCTCTCGGATGGCGCCGGTCTTGCCCATCTCAGCGATCACTTCGCCGGACTTCACCCGGCTGCCTTCGACCACCAGGCGGCGACGGTTGTGCGCGTAGGCCGACAGCCATTCGTCGGAATGCTTGATGATGATCAACTCGCCATAGCCGACCAGGCCGGCACCGGAATAGACCACAATGCCGTCGGAGGCCGCGAGGATCGGCTGGCCCGGGCTGCCGGCGATATTGATGCCCTGTTGCGTCTGGTCGCCGCTGACATAGCGGCCGATGATCTGGCCCTGCGCCGGCCAGCGCCAACTTGGCGCACCGACTGTCGAAACCGGCGGGCGCGTGGGCGGAGCAGCGACGGCCGCCGGATTCACGGGCCTTGATGGGTTTGGCGATAGCGGATGCAGTCGCTGGGGCGTAGCCGAAGCGATGTTTCCGTTGTCCGCTGGCGGCGACGACGGCATCGACCCCGGCGGACGCAAGCGCAGCCGCTGCCCGACTTCGATCGTGTACGGGTCGCTGATGCGGTTCCACGCCGCCACGTCCTGGTAGCGAAGGCCGAAGCGGAAGGAGATTCCGTAAAGCGTTTCGCCAGCGCGCACGACATGCACGGCGCCCGAGGGAATGGGCGACGGCGCGGCGCGCGACACAGGCGGGCGCGCGCGAGTGGAACTCGACGAACGCGGCGGCGGACTGTCGTAATCGCGCCGCGCAACGCGCGAATGGCCGCAGGCCGCCAGCAGCGAACAGGCCACGACCACGACCAGTACCTTACCCACCATGGCGCACGAACATCCAGCCAACCAGGCCCACCAGCAACACGCAGGCGCCCCAACCCACCGGTTCGATATGGCGACGCAGCGTGGCTTCCGCTTTTTCGCCACCGAGGCGAATCGCGCCGGCCACCAGGAACACGCGCTTGCCGCGGCCGATCGCGCCACCGAAGAAGAACGGCAGCAAGGGCATGCCCACGGCGCCCGAGGCGAGCGTGAAAATCTTGAACGGCACCGGCGTGAAACCGGCGATCAGCAATAGCCAGAAGCCGTTGGCGGCCGCCTCCTGTTTGATCGAATCGAACTGCGCCGCGTAGCCCATCTTCTCGATGAAGGGCATCGCCAATTCGATGGCGTAAAAGCCGATCGCGTAGCCGATGAACATGCCGGCCATCGATCCGAGCAGGCTCAGCGAGGCGAAGTAGAAGCCGCGCCGCGGCTGCGCCACGCACATGGGCGCCAGCATCAGTTCCGGCGGCACCGGGAAGAAGATGGCTTCGATGAAACTCAGGAAGGTCAGCAACGCCGGTGCGTGCTTGTGTCGCGCCCAGACGATGGCGCGTTCGAACAAGGGCTGGAATATTTTCATCGGCGGCAGGTTCTCATAGGACGCCCGACACGAGGGGCACGAACACCACCTTGCCCAGGTCTTCCTGCACGATGCCCTCGGGCGTCTTGCGCAGGCGCAAAAGGTTCTGTGACATCGCTCCGCCGACGGGCGCCACCAGGGTGCCACCATCGGCCAACTGGTCGAGCAAGGCAGGATCGAGCGCAGCACCGGCAGCGGTGACGATGATGGCGTCGAAGGGCGCGTGTTCCGGCCAACCCATTCGACCGTCATCGTGCTTGGTGCGAAGGTTTAGGCCCAGGTTGCGGAAGCGGCGCCGCGCCGTGCGCAGCAGTTCGTCGATTCGCTCGACCGTAAACACGTCGATGCCCAGCGTCGCCAACACCGCCGCCTGATAGCCCGAACCCGTGCCGATTTCCAGCACGCGCTTTGGAAGCACGTGTTCGATCAAGGCCTCGGTCATCTTCGCTACTACCCAGGGCTGCAAAATGGTCTGACCGTTGCCGATCGGCAGGGCCGTGTCCTCGTAGGCGCGCGAGGCCAGCGCTTCGTCGATGAACAGGTGCCGCGGCACCGTGCGCAACGCCGACAACACGCGCTCGTCGCGGATACCGCCTTCACTACGGAGGCGTTCGACCAACCGATCGCGCGCACGTTGCGAGGTCATGCCTTGGCCGTTGGCGCTGGGATTGGCGTGGAATCGGGGGTTCATCGGTCGGTCTTGAGCGAATCCGAAAGACTGCTGACCCAACTGGCCACGTTTTCCAGCGCCTGGTAGCGGGTCAGGTCGACGTGGATGGGCGTGATGGAAATATAGCCGTTGCGCACCGCATGGAAATCGGTGCCCGCGCCTGAATCCTGCGCGGGGCCGGGAGGCCCGATCCACCAGATCGGACGGCCACGCGGATCTTCCTGGCGAATGCAGGGCTCGGCGCGATGGCGATTGCCCAGTCGCGTCACTTCAAAGCCGCGCACTTCGCTCCAGGCCAGGTCCGGCACGTTGACGTTGAGGATGGTGTCGGCGGGCAATGGGTCGGTGATCAGGCGCGCGGTGATTTCAACGGCGGCGCGCGCAGCGGTTTCGTAGTGCATGGCCTTGTGGTCCACCGTCGCCAGCGACACTGCAATGGCCGGCAGGCCCAGGCAGCGCCCTTCCATCGCCGCCGCGACGGTGCCTGAATAAATGACGTCGTCGCCGAGGTTCGAGGTGTTGTTGATGCCCGACAGCACGATGTCTGGATCGGAGTCGAGCATGCCGGACAAAGCCAGATGCACGCAGTCGGTCGGCGTGCCCGCGACGCTCCAGGTGTCGTTGCCGCGACGCGATGCGCGGATCGGCTGGTCAAGGGTGAGCGAGTTGCTGGCGCCGGATCGGTCGCGGTCCGGGGCCACCACGGTGACCTCGTGCCCTGCCGCGCGCAACGCCTCGGCCAGGTGCCGGATTCCCGGGGCATCCACGCCGTCATCGTTGCTTACCAATACGCGCATCGGCTCTTCCCGCTGAAAGCACGATGATAGCGGATGGGGCGCAGGCCGGGCAGCTTGCCATGTGCATTCCAGCGGTTAGTCTTGTCCCATGAGCCGCAAGAAGTTGCCGATAAGCCCCGAGGACGCCGCCCTGTTCCGGGACGCGGTGGGCGAAGTGCGCCGCATTGAAGCGGAAGCCGCCGCCATCGAGAAGCCGCAGCCGGCGCCGGTGGCGCGCAGCCTGCGCCAGGACGAGGCCGAAGCCCTGCGCCAATCGCAGGCGATCAGCGGCGATCCGCCCATGGATGGCGCGGAATTGCAGAGTTACCGCCAACCGCAGGTGGACGAGCGTACCTTGCGGCAGCTCAAGCGCGGCGAGTTCAGCATCCAGGACGAGATCGACCTGCACAACCTGCGCGCTGCCGACGCCGAGTCATTGCTCAAGCGCTTCCTCAACGAGGCGCGCAGCGGCTTCCACCCCTGCGTGCGAATCGTCCACGGCAAGGGCTTGCGCTCGGAAGGTGCGCCGGTGCTCAAGCTGCTCGTCGACCGTGTCTTGCGCCAGCGTGGCGACGTGCTTGCCTTCGCATCGGCGCCGCCCAACCAGGGCGGCTCGGGCGCGGTGCTGGTGCTGCTGGACAGCCGCTAGGCGCGGACTTCGCCCAATTCCGCCAATAGTTCGGTGGCATAGGCACCGGGCGCCAACTGGAATTCCAGGCGAAGTACCGAATCTTCCGTCCACGTCCAGGCAAGGTCGCGCACGCGCACCCGCAACGACCGCCGCTCCTGGCGTAGTCCTGCCGCTTCCAGTCCCGCGCGCAGGTCGCTGAATCGCGCAACTGCGGCGTCTTCGATTTCCCGCGCGATTGCACGGGTTCGCAGCTCGCCGCTGCCCCACATCGGGCCGGTGGGATGGATATCGCCGCTTGCAAGGCGCGCCGCGAGGGCATCGTCGAGCGCCGGCTCGGGGCCGAAAATGCTCTGGGTGCCGTCCAGCATCCACACGTCGCCGGCGACACCCGTGTTCCAGGTGCCGGACTCTATGCGGCTGGAAAGCACGGCATTGAAGATGGCCGAACGTGCCGCCGACAGGTAGATCGATCGTTGCTCGCGGCGCACGCGTTCGCCGGCGAACATGCGCCGCGCCGATTCGACGTTGTCGCCTTCGCGGCCGAAGCGTTGTTCGCCGAAATAATTGGCGATGCCGCCCTTCGCGATCGCCGCCAGGCGAGTTTCCACGGCGACGCGGTCGCCCTGCACCTCGCGCAGTACCAGCACGAATCGATTGCCTGCCAGCGCCCCGCGCGAAAGCTTGCGGTTGTGCCAGCTGTGCTCGAGCACCTTGAAGTCTTCCGCTTCAAGCAGGCCCAGGTCCGGTGCGATCCGGCGCGGAAAATGCACGGTGAATCGCTGCCGCGTGCAGGCGTTGCGATCTTTCATGCCGGCGTAGCCGATGCCCATCTCGTTGATGCCGGCCCAGGCGGCGAGTTTCTTCGCGGCGAAGGCGGTGTTCATGCCGCGCTTTTCAATTGTCAGCAGCAGGTGCTCGCCTTCGCCCGTGGGCGCGAAGGAAGCTTGCTCTTCGACGAAAAAATCCTCGGGCGTCGAACGGAACCGCGCCGTCAGCACTGCGCCACCGAATGCCCTCGGCAGCGCAGCCAGCGCGCCGTCGCTGGTATTCAAATCTTTTCCAGCAACACGACGGCCTGGGCAGCAATGCCTTCGCCGCGCCCGGTGAAACCCAGGCTTTCGGTCGTCGTCGCCTTCACGTTGATCTGCGACAGAGAAACGTCGAGTGTCCTAGCCAGGGTCTTTCGAATGGCAAGCGAGTGCGGATCTACCTTTGGCCTCTCGCAAATCACCGTCAGGTCGGCATTGCCCAGCCGATAGCCATGCTGGTCCAACAACAACATGCAGTGCTGCAGGAACTGCAGGCTGTCAGCGTCTTTCCAACGGGCATCAGTCGGCGGAAAATGCTGGCCGATGTCGCCCAGCGCCAACGCACCGAACAGTGCATCGCACAGGGCATGGATCAGCACGTCGCCATCGGAGTGCGCGACGATGCCGCGATCATGCGCGATGCGCACGCCGCCCAGCATGATGTGGTCGCCTTCGCCAAACGCGTGCACGTCGAATCCGCTTCCGATACGCATCATCGATTCTCCTGCTGGACGGTTCGTTTCAGGATGAATTCGGCCAAGGCCAGGTCAGCCGGCGTAGTCACCTTTAAATTGTCTTCCGAGCCTTCAACCAGGCGCGGCTTGAGGCCAAGGCGTTCCATGGCCATCGCTTCGTCCGTCACCTTGGCGCCGACCCGCATCGCAGCCTGCAGGGCGCGGGTCAATCCGCCACGCTGGAACATCTGCGGAGTCAACGCACGCCAAAGCTGGTCGCGTGATTCGGTCATGCTGCTGCGCAACTGGTCGTCGGCGCGCTTGATCGTGTCGCGCACCGGGGCGGCGAGGATCGCACCGATCGGATCGGCCTGGCCGATCGCAATCAGCCGGCTCAGGTCTGAACTACGCAAGCAGGGACGCGCCGCATCATGCACCAGCACCCACTGGTCGTCACTGACGGTGGCAGGCAAGGCCTGCAGCGCGGAAAGTACGGAATCCGCGCGTTCGGCGCCGCCCAGGCAGGTGTAGATTGGCTTGCCCTCCATCTCGCGCCAGCCGGCCCAGAACGGATCATCAGGCGCCAGCGCCACCATCACCGCATCAATGCCGGGATGCCCAAGCAATGCGCGCAAGCTGTGTTCGATCAAGGTCAGCCCAGCCACCTGCAAGTATTGCTTCGGCGTACCGCTGCCGAATCGCGAACCGCGCCCGGCAGCCGGCATGATGGCCCAGCTCATGGCTTGGGCTCGAGCTGGGTTTCGGACTCGGCGGCGTCCTTGTCGGGCAGCGAATGCGGCTCGACCACGCGGTAGAAAGTTTCACCCGGCTTGACCATGCCCAGCTCGCTGCGGGCGCGTTCTTCCACCGCGGCTTCACCCGACTTGAGGTCTTCCACTTCGGCGGTCAGCGCATCGTTGCGCTGCTGCAGCCGTGCATTTTCAGCGCGTTGTTCTTCCACCGTTTGTTGCAGCGCCTTCGCGTCGCGCCAACCACCATCGCCCAGCCAGAGCTTGGCCTGCAGCGCGCCAAGCAGCAGCAACAGCGCGAGTAGCGGCCACCAGCGGCGCAGCAGCGTGCTCACCTCAGCGCTTCAGGCTCACGAACGCATCGCGTCCGGCGTAGCGGGCGCGGCTGCCGAGAGCTTCCTCGATCCGCAGCAACTGGTTGTACTTGGCAACGCGATCGGACCGGCACAGCGATCCGGTCTTGATCTGGGTTGCCGTGGTCGCCACCGCGATGTCGGCAATGGTCGTGTCCTCGGTCTCGCCCGACCGGTGCGAGACGATTGCCGCGTAGCGATTGGCATCGGCCATTGCGATAGCTTCCAGGGTCTCGGTCAAGGTGCCGATCTGGTTGACCTTGATCAGGATCGCGTTGGCCACCTTCTTGTCGATGCCTTCGCGGAAGATCTTCGGGTTGGTCACGAACAAGTCGTCGCCCACCAGCTGCACTGTGCTGCCAATCCGGTCGGTCAGCAGCTTCCAGCCGTGCCAGTCGTTCTCGTCCATGCCATCTTCAATGGTTACGATCGGATACTGCGCAGCCCAGCCTGACAGGAAGTCCACCATCTGCTCGGAGCTGAGGCGCTTGCCCTCGCCCACCAGGTTGTATTTTCCGTTCTCGAAAAATTCCGTGCTGGCCACGTCCAGGCCCAGCAGGATGTCCTCGCCGGCGGCATAACCGGCCTTGCCGATCGCCTCCATGATGGTTTCCAGCGCTTCTTCGTTGGAACGAAGGTCCGGCGCGAAACCGCCTTCGTCGCCCACCGACGTGCTCAGTCCACGGCCCTTCAGCACCGACTTCAGCGCATGGAAGATTTCGGTGCCGGCGCGCAATGATTCGGCGAAAGTGCTGAAGCCGACCGGCAGCACCATGAATTCCTGCACGTCCACGTTGTTGTCGGCATGTGCGCCGCCATTGATGATGTTCATCATCGGCACGGGTAGCACCGCTTCGCGATCGCCGGCGAGGTGCGCCCAAAGGGGCATGCCGCGCGATGCCGCAACTGCGTGCGCATTCGCGAGCGACACGCCCAGCAGCGCATTGGCGCCGAGGCGGCCCTTGTTCTCGGTGCCGTCGAGGTTGATCAGGCGCGCATCCAGGCCCGCCTGGTCGTTGCCGTCGAAACCCTGCAGCGCCTCGGCAATGGTCGTGTTGACGTTGCCGACCGCCTTGCGCACGCCCTTGCCCATATAGCGGGTCTTGTCGCCATCGCGCAGCTCCACGGCTTCCTTCGAACCGGTGGATGCGCCCGAGGGCACCGCGGCACGGCCGACGTGGCCGCTGTCGAGCGTTACTTCAGCCTCAAGCGTGGGGTTGCCACGGCTGTCGAGTATTTCGCGGGCGTGGATCTTGCGGATAGCCATCGTCATTCCTTGCCAATCAGTTCAAGTGGGGATTTGCCAAGCTTGCAGCGGCCGTCGGTGGCGCGTGCCAGATGGTAGGCGCTCAGGGCCGCTGCGCGGTAGCGGTCGGCCAGCGGCAGTTGCGGACTGCGTTCAGCGCCGATCAGCACGCCCATGTAACCGGCCAACTGGTCGCCCGGGCTGGCGTCGGCGGAAACCTGCGCCAGCGCCGCCTTGCCCGTGTCGTCGCCGTCGGCCGCAATGAACGCCTCGACATCCTTGCGCAGTCCCTGCAGGTCGCCATGTTTGGCGACATACGCATTGATTTGCTCGCTGCCTTCGGCGTGCGGAGAAAAGTGGCCGAAGGCGCACAGCGCCGCCTGGTCGATTTCCCGTTGCATCTTCAAACCGTCGAACTCGAGGCCGGGCTGCACTGCCAGCCGAGCGTGGCTGGCCTTCTGGATTCGTACGGCGAGGCCCGGCGCAATCGTGCAGCCGTCACCGGCCAGACGCGCCGTGAAGTAGTTGAAAACCGCGACCGCCAGTTGGTGGGGCCGCGAATCCACCGCGCCGCGGGTGTCGCCGATTTCCTGGACGAGAATGTACAGCATGTTGCCGACGTCCTCGGGATTGGATGCATCGAGGTCCTTCAGCGACCTGCGGAACGACGATTGCGGACCGAGCACAGCCAGCGTGCGCGCCTTCAACTCTTCGGCCAGGCCCAGGTCGATCACTGCCTTGCCGGTCGAATCATCCAGCGGGTGCGAGCGCATGTACTCGCCGATGCAGGGCTGCAACGCGTCAGTGGCACCGGCAAGCGCGTCGATTTCGTCGGCAGTCATCGGATTCACGATCTGCGCAGAGGCCGTCGCCGGATGGATGCCGCTGATCAGGAAAAACAGGCAAACCCAGGCGCTGGTTCCGTGCCGCACTAGGTTTCCTCGCTGAAGGCAGACCCGTTGGCCTTGACCACGTTGTCGATGGCCATCAGCGTTTTCAGGAGTGCTTCCATCTTTCCAAGCGGCCAGGCATTGGGGCCGTCTGAAAGCGCCTTGTCCGGGTCCGGATGGGTTTCCATGAAGATGCCGGCGATGCCGACCGCCATGGCCGCGCGCGACAAAACCGGCACGAACTCGCGCTGGCCGCCGCTCTTGCCATCCATGCCACCGGGCAACTGTACCGAATGCGTGGCATCGAATACCACCGGGCATCCGGTGTCGCGCATCACCGACAGCGAACGCATGTCGGAGACCAGGTTGTTGTAGCCGAAACTGACGCCGCGCTCGCAGGCCATGATCTGCTCGTTGCCGGTGGCCTTGGCCTTGCCGGTGACGTGCTTCATTTCCCACGGCGACAGGAACTGTCCCTTCTTGATGTTCACCGGCTTACCGGCGCTCGCCACTTTCTGGATGAAGTCGGTCTGCCGGCACAGGAAGGCCGGCGTCTGCAGCACATCCACCACGCTCGTGACTTCATCCATCGGCGTGTATTCGTGCACGTCGGTCAGCACCGGCACGCCGATCTGTCGCTTCACTTCGGCCAGTACCTTCAGGCCCTCATGCAGGCCCGGGCCGCGGAAGCTGGTGCCGGACGTACGGTTGGCCTTGTCGAAGCTCGACTTGAAGATGAAGGGAATACCCAGGCGGCCGGTGATTTCCTTCAGCTGTCCGGCGACATCCAGTTGCAACTGCATCGACTCGATCACGCAGGGGCCGGCGATCAGGAAGAACGGATGCTCCAGCCCAACATCGAATCCACAAAGCTTCATCAGCCCACTCCTGTGGGAGCGGCCTCGGCCGCGATTTCATGCGCCGCGGGAGAAGCATCGCGGCCGAGGCCGCTCCCACATTTGGCTTTGTAGTCGCGCGCAGCGCGAATGAAGCCGATGAACAGGGGATGCCCGTCGCGCGGCGTGGACAGGAATTCCGGATGCGCCTGGCAGGCGACGAACCACGGATGGTTCGGCAGCTCGATCATTTCCACCAGCAGGTCGTCCATGGACTTGGCCGAGATGATGAGGCCGGCTTCTTCCAGCTGCACGCGGTAGCGGTTGTTGAATTCGTAGCGATGGCGATGACGCTCGGCTACCACGTCCTTGCCGTACATCTCGCGGGCCTTGGTGCCCGGCTTCAGGCGGCACTCCTGCAGGCCCAGGCGCATGGTGCCGCCCAGGTCGGACTCTTCCGAACGTCGCTCGACTTCACCGGTGGCGGTGCGCCACTCGGTGATCAGGCCGATCACCGGGTCCGCGCAATCGCGATTGTTTTCGGTCGTGTTGGCGCCCGGCAAGCCGGCCAGGTTGCGGGCGACGTCAACCACGGCCGCCTGCATGCCATAGCAGATGCCGAAATACGGGATGTTGTTTTCGCGGGCGTGCTGCGCGGTGCGCACCTTGCCCTCGAAACCGCGGTCGCCGAATCCACCCGGCACCAGGATCGCGTCCACGCCGGCAAGCGCGCTGGCGCCTTCGGTCTCGACCTGCTCGGACTCCATCCACTTGAGCCTGACCCGCGTGCGCTGGCGGATACCGCCGTGGCGCAAGGCTTCGGACAGGGACTTGTAGGCATCCTGGTGGTCGACGTACTTGCCGACCACGGCCACCGTCACTTCATCCACGGGGTGTTCGCTGGCATCCACCACCGCTTCCCACTCGGACAGGTCGGCTGGCTTGACCTTGTCTTCCAGGCGCAGCGCTTCCACCACGATGTCGTCGAGGTGCTGCGCATGCAGCCAGAGCGGCAGCTTGTAGATATTGTCCACGTCCACGCAGGAAATGACCGCGCTTTCGTGCACGTTGGTGAACAGCGCGATCTTGCGGCGCTCGCCGTCGGGCAAGGGCCGCTCACTGCGGCACAGCAGGATGTCGGGCTGGATGCCGATCGAGCGCAGTTCCTTCACCGAGTGCTGGGTGGGCTTGGTCTTCAGCTCGCCTGCCGCCGCTATGTAGGGCACCAGCGTCAGGTGCATGAACACGGCCTTGCCCGGACCGCGCTCGGTACGGATTTGGCGAATCGCTTCCAGGAACGGCAAGGACTCGATGTCGCCGACCGTACCGCCGATTTCCACCAGGCCCACGTCGTAACCGTCGGTGGCCTCGAAGATGCAGCGTTTGATCTCGTCGGTGATGTGCGGGATGACCTGCACGGTGCCACCCAGGTAGTCGCCGCGGCGCTCGCGCCGGATCACGTTTTCGTAGATGCGACCCGTAGTGACGGAATTCTTGCGGGTCAGCCGGGTACGGACGAAGCGTTCGTAGTGGCCAAGGTCCAGGTCGGTCTCGGCGCCGTCGTCGGTCACGTAGACCTCGCCGTGCTGGAACGGCGACATGGTGCCCGGATCCACGTTGATATAGGGATCGAGCTTCATCATCGTGATGCTCAGGCCCCGGGCTTCGAGGATGGCGGCCAGCGATGCGGCCGCGATGCCCTTGCCAAGCGAGGAGACCACGCCGCCAGTAACGAAGATAAGACGAGTCATGGGAAATAGGGGCGCTGGAAAGCCCCATTCTACCGGCTGGAAGCCCCGAGGGCGAGCGTCGCCTGAAAAGAGCCGGAAACGGCTTGTTTCCTTGACCCCGGCGGCCCGGGTGGCCATCCTGTCGCATCGCCCCCTTCAGCTATCTAAATGAGCAGTCGCTACAACGCAGCCGACATCGAAGTCCTTTCCGGCCTGGATCCGGTCAAACGCCGCCCGGGCATGTACACCGACACCACCCGGCCAAACCACCTGGCCCAGGAAGTCATCGACAACTCCATCGACGAAGCACTGGCTGGCCATGCGCGCACGGTCGAAGTGAGCCTGTTCGAGGACGGCAGTTGCGAGGTTTCCGATGACGGCCGCGGCATGCCGGTGGACATGCATCCCGAAGAAAAGATGCCTGGCATCGAACTGATCATGACCCGGCTGCACGCGGGCGGAAAGTTCAACAACCGTAATTACACGTTCTCGGGCGGCCTGCATGGCGTCGGCGTCAGCGTGGTGAATGCACTCTCGAAGCGGGTTGAAGTCTTCATCAAGCGCGATGGCAATGAATACCGGATGGAATTCCGCGATGGTTTTCGTTCATCGCCGCTGGACACGATCGGCACGGTAGGCAAGCGCAACTCCGGCACCCGCCTGCGCTTCTGGCCGGATCCGAAATATTTCGACACACCCAAGATTTCGGTGCGCGCGCTGCGCCACCTGCTGCGCGCCAAGGCGGTGCTCTGCCCCGGGCTGACCGTGCGCCTGTTCGAGGAGGCCAGCGGCGAGCGCAATGAATGGTTCTTCGAGAACGGCCTGCTCGACTACTTGCTGGGTGAATTGAGCGGCCGCGAATTGCTGCCGCCGGAATTGTTCAGCGGCAACCTGTCCAAGGAAAACGAAGTCGTCGACTGGGCCGTGGCCTGGGTTGCCGAGGGCGACCTGGTGCAGGAAAGCTACGTCAACCTGATCCCGACCGCGCAGGGCGGCACGCATGTCAACGGCTTGCGCTCGGGCCTGACCGACGCGCTGCGCGAGTTCTGCGATTTCCGCAACCTTCTGCCGCGCGGCGTGAAGCTGGCGCCGGAAGACGTGTGGGACCGCGTGAGCTACGTGCTGTCGCTGAAGATGACTGATCCGCAGTTCAGCGGCCAGACCAAGGAACGCCTGAGTTCGCGCCAGGCTGCCGCGTTCATCGAAGGCGCGACCCATGATTCGTTTTCGCTATGGCTGAACCAGCATGTCGAGGTCGGCCTGCAGATCGCGCAACTGGCGATCGATCGCGCGACGGTCCGGCTGAAGACCGAAAAACAAATCGTCCGGAAGAAAATCACCCAGGGCCCTGCCCTGCCCGGCAAGCTGGCCGATTGTTCGTCGCAGGATTTGTCACGCACCGAGATTTTTTTGGTGGAAGGCGACTCGGCAGGCGGCAGCGCCAAGCAGGCGCGCGACAAGGATTTCCAGGCGATCCTGCCGCTGCGCGGCAAGATCCTCAATACCTGGGAAGTGGAAAGCTCCGGCGTGCTCGCGTCCACGGAAGTGCATGACCTGGCCGTGGCCATCGGCTGCGACCCCGGCGTGGAGGCGATCAACGGGCTACGCTACGGCAAGGTCATCATCCTGGCCGATGCCGATTCCGACGGCCTGCATATCGCCACGCTATTGGCGGCGCTGTTCCTGAAACACTTCCCGTCGCTGGTGCGCGCCGGCAACATCTTCGTGGCGATGCCGCCGCTGTTCCGCGTGGACGTGGGCAAGCAGGTGTTCTACGCACTGGACGAAGAAGAAAAACGCATCCTGATCGAACGCATCGCCAAGGAAAATATCCGCGGCCAGGTCAACGTGACGCGCTTCAAGGGCCTGGGCGAGATGAATCCCTCGCAGCTTCGCGAGTCCACCATCCATCCCGATACACGCAGGCTCGTTCAGCTGACGATGGACGATCCGATCGAAACAAAGAGCCTGATGGACATGCTGTTGTCCAAGAAGCGTGCGCCCGATCGCAAATCGTGGCTTGAGACCAAGGGTGACCTGGCCTCACTCGAGGTCTGATTGCGTTGGGCTTTCAGTAGCTGTCCTTACATCCATTGGGGAAATAGATGAAAAACCACTCCGGCCTTCGCATGGCCGTGTCCCTTGCGCTCGCCCTGTCCGCTTCCGGCACGGCCCTGGGCCAGGATGCCGCCAAGCTGTTCGCGAAGCCTGCAGAGTACCAAGGCGCTACCTTGTCACCCACCGGTGCGTACGTGGCAGTGACGACGCCGTTCGAAGAGCGTCGTGCATTGACGATCATCAAGCTGTCGGGCAAGTACGAGCGGAGCGAAATCAAGTTCAACGTGAAGGAACAACCCTTCAACCCGATCTGGACCGACGATGCCCGGATCATGGTCGAGAAGGCCAAGGACTACGGCTACCTCGGCAGCTTGTCGGGCACCGGCGACATCTACGCTGCCGATGCCGATGCCGGCAACCAGGTGCAGTTGTTCGGCTACCATCTCGATCGCGGCAACATGCGCTCGCGTTACAAGGACGACGGCTACGCCTACTTCTCCAGGGTGCTTCCCAACACCAAGGGTGAGGCGATTTTCGAGTACATTCCCTACACCGTCGGCAACTCCAAGTTCGCGACTTCGGTGTTTCGCGTTGACACCTACTCCGGGCTGCGCAAGCAGCTGGCGTCGTTCCCTGAGCTGGTTGATACCGCCAGTGACAACTTGGGGAATTTGCGCTTCGTCCTGAAGCGCGAGCTCGACGGCACCCAGGTGGTTCGCTATCGCCGCCAGCCCACCGACACGGAATTGACCGAGCTGCCGCGCAATCTGGCTGGCATCAATTTCGAGCCCTGGTGGTTCGAGCCGGACAATAACCACGCCTATGTCGAGATCAGCGACAAGGGCGAGCCGGCGTCTGCCTACCGGATTGACCTGGCGGCAGGCACCCGCGAACGCATCGCAGGCAATCCAACGATGGACATCGCCTGGAGCTTGCCGGCCGGGCGCGAAGGCAATCCCTTCGTGGTCGGATACGATTCCGGTCGCCCGAAGGTCGATTACATCGACCCGAAGTCCGAATGGTCGCAATTGCACAGCGCGCTGATGAAATTGTTCCCGGGCCAGTTGGTCACCTTCCACGGCATCACCCGCGACAACAACAAGGTCCTCTTCTTCGTCTATAGCGACCGCCACCCCGGCGCGTACTACATCTTCGACCGCACGACCCGCGCGCCACAGATGCTGTTTGAAACCATGGAGTGGATCGATCCGGCGAAGATGTCGCCGACGCTGCCGATCGAATTCAAGAACCGCGGCGGCGACATGCTTTACGGCTTCTACACGGCGCCGCTGGGCAAGAAGGGTGCGCTGCCGATGGTGGTGTTGCCGCATGGCGGGCCGTTCAAGGTCCACGACAGTTGGGGCTACGATGCCGACGTGCAGTTCCTCGCGAGCCTGGGCTATGCCGTGCTGCAGGTGAATTATCGTGGTTCTTCCGGCAGGGGCGACGACTTCGAGACAGCGGCCTACCGGCAGTGGGGCACCGGCATCCAGGACGACATCGCGGATGGCGTGAAGCATGTCATTGCCCAGGGCATGGCTGATCCGGCGAGAGTTTGCATCTATGGTGCGAGTTTCGGCGCCTATTCGGCGATGATGAACCCGATCCGCAATCCGGGCATGTACAAATGCGCCATCGGCTATGCCGGTGTGTACGACCTGGCCAGGCTATACGCGACTCGCGACGGGTCCAAGCAAGGCCGAAGCTTCTACGGGCGCACGATGGGCGACGACCCGACGCTGCTCCGTGAGCAATCGCCAGTCACGCACATCGCCTCCTTCAACGTGCCGATGCTGCTGATCCACGGCAAGGCGGACAACAATACATCCATTGAACAATACGACGCAGCCGTTGCGGCACTCAGCCACGCCGGAAAGACCTACGAGTCCCTGGTCAAGCCCAACGAAGGCCACGGTTTCTACAAGGAAGCCAATCGCGTCGAGGCCTATGAGCGCATGCGCACCTTCCTGCTCAAGTACAACCCGCCTAACTGACCGGCAGCGTCGAGAAAATAAAAGCCCCGCAGATGCGGGGCTTTTTTCATTGGCGGGCCAGTGCCGCTTCCAGCAAGTCCTGCAGCAGTGCCTGCAATTGCACGGCGCGCGCTTCGGCATAGGCGAAGCTGTCTTCATCCATGTAATTGAGCTGCGCCAACTCCAGCTGCACGGCTTGCACGCCATCGCGCGGGCGGCCGTGGTGGCGCGTGATGTAGCCGCCCTTGAAACGACCGTTGGCCACCCAGCTGTATCGCGACTGCCCGGAAAGAACGGCTTCGATCCGTTGCTGGGTATCGGGAAGGCAACTGGCGCCTGCCGCAGTGCCGAGGTTCAAGTCCGGCAGTCGCCCGTCGAACAGGAACGGAACCTCGGAGCGGATCGAGTGGCCTTCCCACAGCAGCACTCGGCCATGCTTTTGGCGAAGGCGCTCGATTTCAGCGGCGAGCGCGTCGTGGTACGGCTGCCAATACGTCTCCACGCGGCGATCGACTTCGGCGGGCGATGGTTCCTGTTCCGGCAGGTAGACCGGCCCGCCGGTGAACTGCACGATCGGGCACAAGCCGGTCGTGTTTTGCCCCGGGTACAGCGACACATCGTCGGGAGGACGGTTCAAATCCACCACGTAGCGCGAGTAGCGCGGCACGATCATCGACGCGCCCATCGCCAGCGCGAAATCATAGAGTCGGCTGACGTGCCAGTCCGTATCCGGCGCAATGCGCGCCGACGCGACCATGGTCGCAGCCAGCGGCGCCGGAATCTCGCTGCCGTCGTGCGGCAGGCTGACCAACAGGGGCGTCGTGCCGCGATGCAGGCGGAAGGTTTCCATGGCGCCGATTCTACTCAGGCAAATCGAGTTGCGCGGTAAGGAAAGGGGTCGATACAGCTCTCGCGGCCCGTCATCAGGTCTGCGACCAGCCTGCCGGTGGCAGCGCTCATGCCCATGCCCATCATTCCGTGGCCGGTGGCGAGCCAGAGGCCATCGAGCTTCGGCGCCGGCCCGATCACGGGCAGGTCGTCGTAGGTCATCGGTCGCCAGCCAAACCATTGTTCGCGCCGCTCCGGGCCGACGGGTTCGCGCAGGTATCGGGCTGCGCCGCGTTCCAGCGCATCGAGGCGCACGGCATTCAGGCTATCGTCGAAGCCGGAAAACTCCATGGTGCTGCCCAGCCGGAAGCCGCTCTGCCAGGCCGTGACGCACACGCTGTGCTCGCGCAACACCAGCGGCACGTTGGGCGCGACCGAGGGCGGCGAATAGGTCATCGAATAGCCCTTGCCGGGCTGGATCGGCAGCTTCAGGCCGACTGTCCCGAGCAACGGCGCCGACCAGGGACCAAGCGCAGCGAGCACGTCGCGACCGCGGCGCGGCCCCTTGTCCGTGTCCACGCCCTCCACGCGACTCGCGCTGCTGCGAAAGCCGCGGACCTCAACGCCTTCTTCGATCACGCCACCCACCGATCGCACCAGGCGAGCGAGCTCGCTGGTGAATCGCTCGGGCCGCAACTGCGCATCGCCGGGAAAATGTACCGCGCCGGCAAGTCCGGGAAGCAGCGCAGGTTCCGCCGCCGCCAGTGCGCTGCCGTCGAGCAAGTTCGATTCGATGCCCAGGCTCGCCAGCAACGGCAAGGTGGCGCAATCGCCGTCGAAGGCCGCTTGCGTGGCGTACACGTAACGCAGGCCTCGCGCCTGGAATTCACAATCGAGCGAATGTTCCTGGACCAGTTCGGCGGTCAGATTACGCGACAACTGCAACAGCTTGCCCTTGGCCTCGGCGGTGCGCCGCCAGTCGCGGTCGTTGCATCGCGAGGCGAAGTGGACGAACCAGGAAGCGAGCGCGACGTCCAGACGTGGCTTCACGTAGAAGGGCGCATCGGGCCGCAGCATCGACTTCAGGGCTTTGGCGATCGCACCCGGCGCCGCCAGCGGCAAGGCATGGCTGGGCGTGATGGTGCCGCAATTGCCATGCGATGTGCCGCTGCCGATCGTTTGCCGCTCGAGCAGGTGCACCGAGCGCCCCGCCTGCAGCAGGTTGTAGGCGCAGGCCAGGCCGATCACGCCACCACCAAGGATCAAGACATCGGGAATGGCTTCGCTCATGCCGCCCATTGTAGGGCGGGAAGGTCAGGCCGTTGCCGTGCCCGATACCGCCTCGGAAGTTTCGCTACGCCGCAGCGGCGGGACCTGCCAGTAGGTGATGGCGCGCCACAACCATTCCAACGGGCCATAGCGGAACCGCGCCAACCACCACCAGCTGACGACCATCTGCACGGCGAACACGACCACCACGAATACGACCTGCCCGGCGCGTGGCACGTGGCCCCAATAACCCAGGCCATAACCGGAGAAGAACCACATGCCGATCGCGTTGGCGCTGATGTAGTTGGTCAGGGCCATCTGGCCCGCGTAGCGCAGGGGTGAAAGCAGCGTCTTGCCCCATGGCGTGTAAAGCAGGCAGATCAGCAGCGCGACGTAGCCGATGCTCAGCGGCATCATCCCCCACTGGAACAAGGCCTGCGCCAACCGAGGGCCCGGCTTGTCCCAATCGGCATTCAGGAAGCTGCTGTTGATGGAGACCGCGGCCAGCGTCAGCACCAATCCGATCGGCAACGCGGTGATCGCGAGCTTGCGGAACAGAGGCAAGTGTTCCTTGATGTTTCCGATCACGCCGGAGCGAACGAACCAGAATCCGATCAGGAACATCGGCAATGCCAGGAAGCTCAGGCCTCCAGCGAACGGCAGGTCTTCCAGGTATTCCTTCGTGCGGTAGACGATGGACTCGTAATAGCTGCCCTTGGTGTACAGCGCAACCTCTTCCGCGTGCTTCTTCTCGCGTTTGGCCTTGTTTTCCGCCCGCTGCGTGGCTTGGTCCTTCTTCTTGTCCGCGGCGGGCTTGGACTTGTCCGACTTCGCGTCGGCTGACTTGGCGTCGGCCGTCTTTGAATCAGCCGCCTTGGCTGCTTCAACCTTCGCCGGCGCAGCCGCGGTGTCGGCTTTGCCGGCCACTTGCGCCTGGGGCGCCGGTTCCTTGGCTTCGTCCTTGGGCTTCAGCGCGCCCACGGCAGTAACCGCCAGCATGATGATGAAGGGAATCGAATACAGCGACACGCCCCACTTCCAGTAGCGCGATACCGGGCCGCGGTTGACGAAGAAGGTCACCAGCAGGGTAACGGCCAACAACATCGAGTGCATGGCGAACGGGCCGACGGAATCTTCGCCTGCGGTCAGGAAGACCGCCGCGCCGGTGGCTGCGAAGGAAAGCAGCAAGGCCAGGCTGGTTCGCCAGCTGTTGGTGGTGATCAACAGGAGGAAGATCGCGGTCACCGCGTAGTTGTGCAGGATGTCGCCGGTCCAGACCAGTACGTAGTGCGCTGAACCGAACAGGAAAAGACCGATGATGCGCCGGATGTAGGGCGTGACGAATCCGCGGTCCGCGCTTTGCGCACGGCCCAGCATCACCGCGAAGCCCATGCCGAACAACAGCGAGAACATGGTCCAGAACTTGCCTTGCACGAAGGTATAGATCATCCAGCTGGCGACGTAGTTGATGCCGGTTTGCTTCAGGTCAACACCCGTGCCGAGCTCCGAAATGGGGCGGCTGAACCACTCCACGTTCATCAGGAAGATGCCGATCAGCGCGAAGCCACGCACGATGTCGAGGGCGTGGATGCGTTCGCTGGCGGCGATCGGGCTGGTCAACGAAGAGCTGGTGGGCTCGGCAGTAGTCATGGCGTGATCTCCCCGATCAGGCGTTTGCAATTGCGGCAATGTCCGGCTGCGCCTCGCGGCGCATCGGCGGCAGCTGCCAGTAAGTGATGGCGCGCCACAGCCATTCCATTGGGCCATAAAGGAAGTACGAGAGCCACAACTTGCTGAACAAAAGTTGCAGGCCGAACACGACTGCCACGAACAACACCTGCCCTGCCCGCGAGACCTGGCCAAAATGGCCCAGGCCGTAGCCGAAGAAATAGAGGCTGGCTATCAGCGACGCGCCGAGGTAATTGGTCAGCGCCATGCGGCCCGCATGGCGGAGCGGCGACAGGATGCGCGCGCCCCATTGCGTGGACATCAGCAATACCAGTCCGCTCACATAGCCCAGGCACAAGGGCAGCGCGCCCAGTTCAAACAGCAGGCGCGACAGGATGACCGTCGGCTCGCGCCCGTGGCCCGGCACGTAGCTGGAATGCAAGCCGACGCTTGCGAGCGTAATAACCAGTCCAGCCGGCAGCGCCCATGAAAACAGTCGGCGGAATACCGCCAGGTTGTCACGGATGTTGGTCATGACGCCGGAGCGAACGAACCAGAATCCGATCAGGAACAGCGAAAGTGCGAGCATCCCGCCTTCCGCCATCTTCGGCATCTCTTCGGAGTATTCCTTCGCGCGATGGCGAACCGCTTCCACGTAGGTGCCGGTCGTATACAGCTTCTTTTCCGCCGCAACGTCCCCCGCGCGCTTGACCAGGCGCTCGTCACGCTGCTTCTGCTGCTCGACGGTGACGTTGGGCTTCATCGACGGAACGGTAAGCGTGCCCACCAGGTAGCCGAGGCCCAACACGAGCGGAATCAGGTAGAGCACCACGCCAAACTTGTAGTAGCGCGAGATCGAGCCACGATTCAGGAAATAGATGAAGACGGCCAGCAAGCCCATCACACCGGCGTTCACTGCCATATTTTCCGACGTAGGACCGAGCGCCACTACCGCCGCGACTACCGCTGCGAGGATTCCCAGCAGTTGGTACCAGCGATCGATCTTGGTGCGGAACACCAAGCCACCGGCAAGCGCGGCGAGCACGAGGAACGCCCCGGTAGTCCACCAGGAATCCGAACCCGACGCGAAACCGGTCGCCGCCACGGAAAGCAGGATCGCAAACCAGGCCTTCCAGCCCCGCGTCACGATCAGCAACAAGGCCAGCGCGGTCACCGCGTAGTTATGCAGGATGTCGCCGGTCCACAGCATCACGAAGTGCGCGCTGCCGAACAGGAACAGGCCGACGATACGGCGCAGGTACGGCGTGACGAAAGCACGCTGGTTGTCTTCAGAACGGGTCAGCATCACCGCGAAGCCCATGCCGAACAGCAGCGAGAACATCGTCCAGAACTTGCCCTGCACGAAGGTGTAGATGAACCAGCTGGCCGCGTAGCTCAAGCCGGTCTGGGTCACGTCCACGCCAGTGCCCAGTTCCGCGATGGGGCGGGTGAACCACTCGACGTTCATCAGGAAGATGCCGATCAGCGCGATGCCACGGATGACATCCAGCGCCTCGATGCGCTCGCGCGCCGTGATGGGCGCCAGTGCGCGCGGGGCGGCTGGGCTTTGCGAATCCTGCGTCATGTGTTTCCCCTGTGATGACGCCGTGAATTAGGCGCCAGGCCCACGGTCGACGCCATGTGTCATAGGTCCCTCCCCCCACAGGCACAGGCGGCCCCCAGCGTATTGTGAGGCACCCATCACAAAAATGAACGGCGCGAGACCGTGCTGCACTGCCACATGAATGGTCATTTTTTGACCATTTCGTGACCCCTAAAAACTATATTAATCACATTTTCCATTTTTTATTGCACTGCAACATGACGAAACTGTGTAGAGGGCGCAGGTTCGGACGGCTCCAACCTTGGACGGTCTGCGCGACCTCGCGCATCCGTCATATCGCAACCACGTGCTCAGGGGATTTCAATGTCGTTGACTCCGAAGATTCTGTCGCTTGCCGTAATGATGACCCTGGCCGGCACTGCTGCCGCCGCCAACACCGACCACCCGGCGACCGGCCGCGCGCTCGGCCTGCTCCAAAACAACGGCGCTGCAGTTCGCGCTGCTGCCAACGACCAGTTCATCGCCCGCGACGTGATCGTCGATGCCGATGGCACCGAACATGTCCGCTTCGATCGCACCTACAAGGGCCTGCCGGTCATCGGCGGCGATTTCGTCACGCATGCCCGCGGCGGCCAGCTCAAGGGCACTGACCTGACGCTGCGCACCAGCAGCCGTCCGAGCCTGTCGGCCCGCATCAGTGCGGACCGCGCCATCGACGAAGCCGGTGCTGCCCTCGGCAACCGCTTCGACTCCATCCCGACCACCTCGCTGGTCGTATTCGCCCGCAACCAGTCCAGCCCGAAGCTGGCCTACCAGGTCGAATTCGCCGGCAATGGCGCTGATGGCAACGGCTTCGACGAAACTTTCATCGTGGATGCCAACAGCGGCCGCCTGCTTGATCGCTGGAGCAAGATCCAGACCGCCTCCGCCGCAGGCACTGGCCGTAGCCTTTACGTCGGCAATGTTGGCATCACCACCAACTCGCTTTCGGCGACCAGCTTCCAGATGGTCGACCCGTCGCGTGGCAGCGGCTCAACGTACGAGGCCAATAACGTCGCCTATACGACGGCCGCCAAGCGCGCGAAGCTGTTCGCTGATGCGGACAATACCTGGGGCAACAACACCAATGCCGATCGCGCCACCGCAGCGGCCGACGCCCACTACGGCGTAGCCACCACCTGGGACTACTACAAGAACTTCCTGGGCCGCACCGGCATCTTCAATAACGGCGTTGGTGCAAAGAGCTACGTCCATACCGGCCGCAACTGGGTGAACGCCTCCTGGTACGCCAATGCCATGTACTACGGCGACGGTGACGGCGTGACCTACGGACCGCTGGTGGACATCGACGTGGCCGGCCACGAGATGAGCCATGGCGTCATGCAGGCCACTGCCAACCTCACCTACTCCGGTGAGTCGGGCGGCCTGAACGAAGCCAACTCCGACATCCAGGGCGCAATGGTGGAGTTCTATGCCAACAATGCATCCGACCCCGGCGACTACCTGATCGGCGAAAAGATCTATATCAGCGGTGGTGGCACCAAGGCGCTTCGATACATGCACGACCCGATCAAGGACACGCTGTCACCAAACTGCTACACCAGCACCCTCGGCTCGTTGAACGTGCACTACAGCTCGGGCGTCGCCAACCACTTCTTCTACCTGCTGTCTGAAGGCAGCGGCACGAAGACAATCGGCGGCGTGGTGCACACCTCTACCACCTGCAACGGCAGCACCCTCAGCGGTATCGGCCATGACACCGCCGCCCTGATCTGGTACCGCGCCACGTCCGTGCACATGACCTCCAGCACGAACTACGCCGGTGCGCGCACCGCCACGCTGAATGCAGCTGCTTCGCTCTATGGCAACGGTTCGGCCCAGTACAACGCGGTCGCCACGGCCTGGTCGGCAGTCAGCGTCAACTGATCCAACGCAAGCGCTGAAAAGAAACGGCCCGCGAAAGCGGGCCGTTTTTCTTTGCCGAAGGACAGGCGCTTCGCCTGCCCCGCTGCGAGCGACTCGATGCCTCAGTGCTGGTGGCCACCGTCGCCGTGAACGTGCTTGTGGCTGATCTCTTCGGGGCTGGCTTCACGCACCTCCAGGATCTCCACGTCGAAGCTGAGCGTCTTGCCGGCCATCGGATGGTTCAGGTCCACGTCCACCACGCTGATGCCAACCTTTTTCACCGTCATCGCGCGCTGGCCTTGGGCGGTGGGCAACACGACCTGCATGCCCGGCACCAGCTTGGCGCCCTTGAAATGCTTGCGCGGAACCCGCTGTTCCATGCCCTCGCGACGCGCGCCATAGGCGTCGCCCGGGCTGATGGTCACCTCGAAAGTTTCACCGGCTTCGTGGCCCTTCATGGCCGACTCCAGGCCGGCGATGATGTTGCCGTGGCCGATCAGCACGCTGAGCGGCTCGATCTGGCGCGAGGATTCAATCTGGCCCTGGCCGGGCTCGGACACGGTGTAGTGGAAACGGACGACGCTGTTGTCTTCGATCTTCATTTGGTATCCACGATGGGGCAAACTCGCCCGTGATGACAGGCGCGCATTATCCGCAGGCAGGGGGCCGTGCGCCAGTTCGGCGTGTTCCGGGGCGTTGGCTGCCCCTGATCCCCTTGCTGGCAGTCCTGGCTGCCTGCTCGTCCTCTCCCGGCCAACCCGGCGATTCCGGTTCGCGATCCGCCCGCAGCTATGGCCAGGCGACCGCCGACAGCCGACGCGCCAATGAAGTACTGGTTCGCGCGATCAGCCTGGTCGGTACGCCCTATCGCTACGGCGGCAACACGCCCGCAGGCGGGTTCGACTGCAGCGGCCTGGTCGGTTACGTATTCCTCGATGCAGCGGGCCTGCAATTGCCGCGCAACACCTCGGGGTTGATGGACCTGAAATCGAAGCGGATTGCGCGCGACGACCTGCAGCCCGGCGACCTCGTGTTGTTCACGCCGCCCGGTGGCGGGCATGTTGGCATCTATGTCGGCGAGGGCCGATTCGTGCATGCGCCCAGCAGCGGCGGCACGGTGCGCATGGACAAGCTCGACACCCCCTATTGGGCGCGAGCGTACGCGG
Source organism: Gammaproteobacteria bacterium (assembly GCA_031408815.1). Lineage (GTDB taxonomy): Bacteria > Pseudomonadota > Gammaproteobacteria > Xanthomonadales > Xanthomonadaceae > Arenimonas. Next base: position 3,596 of record JANNWV010000161.1, on the reverse strand, counting down.
GGGCGAAGCGCGTCCTGGACTGAGCGACGCGCTGCCCGCGCTTGGCGGAGGGCTTACTTCGCCGAAACGGTGAAGTCGCCGTATTCCTTCAACTGTTCGGTGATGGATGCCTGGTCGCCGACCACGATGATGGATTGCGATTCGGGCGAGAAGTATTTCTTGCCCATGTCGCGCACTTGCTCGGCGCTGACCTTCTGGATCATCGGCACGAACTGGCCGAGGAAATCCGACGGCAGGCCGATCAGCCAGTTGTTGGCGAGCGTGCCCGCAACCGACGCCTGCAACTGGTTGCTGATCAGGTAGCCGCCGGCCACGTAGCGCTTGTTCATGCTGATCTCGTCTTCGGGAACGAGGTCCGTGCCGAAGCGGCGATACTCGTCGAAGTATTCCTTCAACGCCGCGCCGGTCACTGCATTGCGCACGTCCGCGCCGCCCGCAATGGCGCCGCCGTTGCGATAGTTGCGCGTGCCCGCGGATGCACCGTAGGTGTAACCCTTGTCCTCGCGCAGGTTCTGGTTGATGCGGCTGCTGAAGCCACCACCCAGGATCGTACTGGCCAGGCGCAGTGGCACGTAGTCGGGCGACGTCGCGGAAATGCCCGGGCGACCCAGGCGCAGTGTCGACTGCACGCTGCCGGGGCGTTCCAGCAACAGGCGCGCCGGCTTGGCCGACGAGGCCGCCGCAGGCGTTTCAGCCAGGGCCACACCTGCCGACGTCCAGTTGCCGAATGCAGCTTCGGCCATTTTCATGGCCTGGGCTTCGTTGATGCGGCCGGTGATCACCAGCAAGGCGCGATCCGGACGGAAGCGCTTTGCATGCTCGGCCTTGAGCAGTTCGGCCGTGGTCGAGGTGATCGACTCATTGGTCGGCTGCGTGTGGCCATACGGATGGCCGCCGTAAACCGACTGGGCCAAGGCGCGTTCGGCGCGGAACCCGGGCGTAGCTTCGGACACTTTCAACGCTTGCAATGAATTGGCCTTGGCCAGTTGCACTTCGTTGGCCGGGAACGAGGGCTGTCGCGCGATTTCAGCAAGCAGTTCCAGCATCGGCCCGGCGTTGGACGCCAGCGCATTGCCCGACATGGAAATGCCGTCGTAGCCGGCACCTGCACCGACTGATCCACCGAGCGACTGCGCGGTTTCGGCAATGGCGCGTGAGTCACGCTTCTGAGTACCTTCGCTCAGCAATCCCGCCAGCAAACTGGCGAAACCCGGATGCGCGGCACCGTCGGCAGCAAGGCCTGCGCCGCGCATTGCCAGCACGAAATCGACGCGCGGCAATCCGTTGCGCGGTACGACCCACACCTCCATGCCGTTGGCGAGTGTCTTCTTCGCGATCTGCGGAACCGGAATCGGCTTGTCCTGCCCGTAGGCAGGCAAGTCGGCGGGCAGCTTGGCGTTCGCGCCGGCATAGGCAGTGGTGGACGTCGCGAGCGAAATCGCGATGGCCAGCATCAGTTTGTTCATCGATGCGATCCTCATTTCTTGTCTCCTGCTGCCGGGGCAGCGGCGGCGGCCGCAGGCGCAGGCGGCGCTGGCTTGCGGTCGATGACGGTGCGATTGGCCTTGGTCAGGTAAGTGCGCGCGGTGCGCTGTACGTCTTCGGACGTAACGGCTTCGATCCAGCCCGGGATCTGGTTGGCGACCTTTGCATCGCCCCACAGGGTCTGCAGCTTGGCCAGCGTATCGGCGCGGCCCATGAAGCTTTCCAGGCCGTTGTACCAGTCGGCGAGCATGCGGGTCTTGACGCGCTTCAGCGTCGCATCGTCAACGCCCTTGTCCACGACCTTGGCAATTTCCTCGTCCATCGCCGACAGCAGAGCATCGGCGCTGCCATTGGGCTTGTACAGCGCGAACACGGTGAACAGGGTCGGGCCGTCGTATTCCCACGGGCTGGTCAAGCCGTACAGCACGTCGACATTCAATGCGGTTTCGCGACCCTTCACCAAGCCCTGGTAGAAGATCGATGCATCGCCGCCGGCAAGCAATTCACCCAGTACCGCCATCGGTGCCTGGTCCTTGCTGCCGCGATCGGGCATCTTCCAGGCCGCCGCTATGGCGGGCACCTGCGCCAGTGCATCACTCTGCTCGATGCGCTTCTCGGCGGTATTGAGTCCCTCGGAAAAATCGGTGGGGGCCGGCGTTGGACGCTTGGCGATGCCACCGAAATATTTCTGCGCCAGGGCGAAGGCCTGTTCGGGGGTTACGTCTCCGGCGATCGACAGCACGGCATTGTTCGGGCCGTAGTAGTCGCGATGGAAATTGCGCACGTCTTCCAGACTGGCGCCTTCGAGGTCCTTGAAGCTGCCGTAGCCGTCGTGGTTGTTTTCCCACTTCTGGAAAGCGTGCTGGCCGATGTCGATCCACATGAAGCCGCCGTAGGGCTGGTTCTTCACGTTGACGCGAATTTCTTCCTTCACCACATCCTGCTGGTTCTTCAGGGTCTTTTCGTTGAAGTCCAGGGTCTTCATGCGGTCGGCTTCGAGCCACAACATCGACTCCAGCGCGGACACCGGCGCGGTCTCGATGTAGTTGGTGAAGTCGGCGCGGGTCGAACCGTTATTGCGGCCGCCACCACCGGTGATGACCTTGTCGAACACGCCTTCGGGCGCATTGGGCGTGCCTTCGAACATCAGGTGCTCGAACAGATGCGCGAAGCCGGTGCGGTTGCGCGGTTCCAGGCGCATGCCCACGTGGTAGACCACGCTGATGCCGACGGTCGGCGAGCTATGGTCTTCCGACACGACCACGGTCAGGCCGTTATCGAGCGTCTTGACGTCAACGGGCAGGTTCCAGCCGTCGCTGTCCGCGGCAAGCGCAGGCAATGACAACGAGAGACCCGCAAGCAGCAGGGCAAATTTGGGGGCGCGCATGATTGACCTCAGGAGTGCGGATAGCCCAGCGAGCGTAACCTGAACCCCTGCTTCACGACCTAGGGCAGAAGTCATGCTTTGGCGCGTGGGCGCCCCGGCAACTCGCCCAAGGCCATGAAATAGGGTATGCTTCGCCAGTTTGCTGCACCGGCTTCGTTTTCCCCCGGTCGCCAAAGCCGATTTCAACGCTTCCTCCGGCCCAAGCCCACTCCGCACGTCACGCTGCGCAAACACGCCACTCTGGCGTTTATTTTTAGCATCAACTCGCAGCGCGGTTTCAGGGAACGCCTCGGGTACATCGGAGCATCATCAATGTCTTTTGAATCGCTCGGGCTTGCGCCCGCGCTTCTTCGCGCGCTTGCCGAAATCGGCTACGCGACCCCCACCTCCATCCAGATCGAGGCGATTCCGCTCGCGATGGCTGGCCACGACCTGCTTGGCGGCGCCCAGACCGGCACCGGCAAGACCGCGGCGTTCGCGCTGCCCATGCTGCATCGCCTGTCCACCACCGCCGTCGCCGGCGCGCCGCGCAAGATTCGCTGCCTCATCCTGACCCCGACCCGCGAACTCGCCGTGCAGGTGCATGACTCCATCCGCACCTATGGCAAGCACGCCAAGCTCGCGTCCACCGTCATCTACGGCGGCGCCGGCATGAACCCGCAGCTCGATACCCTGCGCCGCGGCGTCGATATCCTGGTCGCCACCCCGGGCCGCCTGATCGACC
>JANNWV010000160.1:0-12227 GCA_031408815.1 Gammaproteobacteria bacterium | reverse complement strand
GCGCGCGCCTATGCCGACGAAGGCGCGGAATGGCTGCACCTGGTGGACCTGGATGCGGCGCGCTTCGGCGGTTATACACAGTTGCCACTGGTCGAACGGTTGAAGGCCGAGACCGGCCTGCGCCTGCAAACAGGTGGCGGCATTCGCGCCGCGCAGGACGTCGAGTTGCTATTGAACGCGGGAGTCGAGCGCGTGGTCGTCGGCACCCAGGCGGTGCGCAGGCCCTCGCTGGTGACGGCCTGGCTGCGGCGCTACGGCAGTGAGCACCTGACCCTTGCGCTGGACACCCGGCAGGACGACAAGGGTGTCTGGCGCCTGCCGGTATCGGGCTGGACCGAAGCTTCCGTCTTCTCGCTTGACGACATGCTCGCCACCTATTCGCAGGTCGGCCTCAAGCACGTGCTGTGCACCGACATCTCCCGCGACGGAATGCTGACCGGTTTCAATATCGAGCTCTACCAACAACTCGCTTCGCGCTGGCCCGAGTTGAGCATCCAGGCCTCCGGCGGCGTGAACAGCCTCGACGATATCAGCGCGGCGCGAAATGCCGGCGCGAGCGGTGCCATCCTCGGCCGCGCACTTCTGGAGCACCGCTTTACCCTGGCCGATGCCATGCGCAGCGAGGGACCGACATGCTGAGCCGGCGCATCATTCCCTGCCTGGACGTGCGCGATGGCCAGGTGGTGAAGGGCGTGCGCTTCCGCGACCACGTGGTAGTCGGTGCCATCGAAGACCTCGCGCTGCGCTATCGCGACGAGGGCGCCGACGAACTCGTGTTCTACGACATCACCGCCAGCCCGGAAGGCCGGTCGGTGGATCGCGCGTGGATCGAGCGCATCGCGACGATCATCGATATTCCATTCTGCGTCGCGGGTGGCATCCGATCGGTGGCCGAAGCGCGTGCCGTGCTCGCCGCAGGCGCCGACAAGATTTCGGTGAATTCTCCGGCCCTCGAACGGCCCGCGCTGGTGGCGGAGCTGGCCGATGCCTTTGGCGTTCAATGCGTGGTGGTCGGCATCGACAGCCTGCGCGACGCGGACGGGCAGTGGCATGTTCGCCAGTACAGCGGCGACCCGAACCGGACTGTCGCGCTGGCGCGAAAAACCCTGGACTGGATCGTTGAGGTACAGGCCCTCGGCGCCGGCGAGATCGTACTCAACTGCATGGGTTCGGACGGCGCGCGCAACGGGTTCGACATCACCCAGTTGCAGGCGGCGCGGGCCGTGTGCGGCGTGCCCCTGGTCGCTTCCGGCGGTGCCGGCGCCGCCTCGCATTTCGCCGATGCGTTCAGGCAGGCCGACGTCGATGCGGCCTTGGCCGCGAGCATATTCCACAGTGGCGAACTCGCCATTCCCGATCTGAAACGGTCCCTGCGCAGCCAGGGCATCGAGGTGCGAGATGACTTCTGAAGCCACGGCCTTGCGGGCTGGTGATCCTCGCATCGCCGAACTTGCCTGGGAAAAACAGGCCGGCCTGCTGCCTGCCATCGTGCAGGACGCGAGCAATGGCCGCGTCTTGATGCTCGGCTACATGGACCCCGCTGCGCTCGCGAAAACCCTCGAGTCAGGGCAGGTCACCTTCTACAGCCGCAGCAAGCAAAGGCTGTGGACGAAAGGCGAGGGCAGCGGCCACTTCCTGCAACTGCAATCCATCGAAACCGATTGCGACGGCGACACCTTGCTGGTTCAGGCGCTGCCCGAGGGTCCGACCTGCCACTTGGGCCGCGCCAGTTGCTTTCCGGCGGCGCCCGGCAATTTCCTGGCGGATCTCGATGGCGTGATCGCCGCCCGGGAACGCGACCGTCCCGAAGGCAGCTACAGCACCCGCCTGTTCGAAGCGGGCACGCGCCGCATCGCACAAAAGGTGGGCGAGGAGGGCGTGGAAACCGCGCTGGCCGCGGTGGCGCAGGACGATGCCGCGCTGCTGGGCGAATCGGCCGACCTGCTGTACCACCTGCTGGTGCTGCTACGCGCGCGGGGTCTGTCGCTGGGCGACGCGGTGGCGGTACTCGAACAACGGCACCGATAACCGCGATAATCGTCGCGTCATCCCGGGACCTCCCTATGCGCGCGACCAATTCGTCCTTTCACCTCGTCCTCCTGCTGTCCCTCTTCGCGTCATATGTCTCCCACGCAGACACTGCCACGCCGCCCGTCGCCCTCGCTTGCGCGGGCACGGTCTTCATCGATCGCGACAACGACGGCCTGCGCGACAAGCGCGAGAAGGGCCTGCCGAACGTGGCGGTGTCCGACGGCGAAAGCATCGTGCGCAGCGACAAGCACGGTCGCTACGTGCTGGATGCGAAACCGGCGCGAAGCGTCTTCATGATCAAGCCGGCCGGCTACGTCGCGGCGCTGCGTGCCGACGGCTTGCCCGACACCTGGATGAACTTGCGACCCGAGGCAGGTCCAAAGCTGCGTTATGGCGGCGTCCCGCCATCGGCGACCGGTGGTTGCCGCGACTTTGCATTGCGCGCCGCACCGAAGGTCGCTCCCGCAGCGCTGGACGTATTGGTATTCGGCGATCCGCAACTCAAGTCGATGGTGGATGCCGATTACTACGCCCGCGATATCGTCGCGCCCCTGCAAGGCAAGCCTGCCGCGCGCCTCGGGATCACCCTCGGCGACCTGGTCAACGACGACCTGTCGCTGTTTCCCGCGCTGAAGGCCACCGATGCGCGGCTGGGCCTGCCCTGGTTGCATGCGCCCGGCAACCACGACATCGATTTCGATGCGCCTCGCGACGAACAATCGCTCGACAGCTTCCGCCATGCGTTCGGGCCGGACACCTACGCATGGGAAGAAGCGCAGGCCAACTTCATCGTGCTCGACGATGTCATCTACCTACCGGGCCAGCAGCCCCAGTACATCGGCGGCCTGCGTGAATCGCAATTCACCTTCCTGCAGTCCTACCTCGCCACTGCGCCGAAGGATCGCTTGCTGGTGTTGTCCATGCACATCCATCTTTACGATGCCGTGCCGGGCGTCGAGACCTTTCGCAAGGCCGATCGCGAGAGGTTGTTTGCACTGCTCAAGCCATTTCCGAACGTGCTGGTGCTCAGCGCGCATTCGCACAAGCAACTGCATGTCTTTCACGACGCGGCCACGGGCTGGCACGGGGCGACGCCGTTGCATGAATACAACGTCGGTGCGGCCTGCGGAACCTACTGGACGGGTGTGAAGGATGCGACAGGCATTCCGGTGGCGACGATGAACGACGGCACGCCGAACGGCTATGCCCGCCTGCGAGTCGAAAATGGCAAGGCCGACCTGCGCTGGTTCGCGGCGCGCGCGCCGCTCGATTACCAGATCAACCTGCATGGCCCGAAGGTGTTGCGTCGCGGCGAGTGGCCGGGCATCGGAATGTATGCGAACGTCTTCATGGGCCACGCCGACACGCGGGTGGAGATGCGCATCGACGAGGGCCCATGGAAGCCGATGAAGCGCGTCCTGCAAGCCGACCCTGCGATGCTCGAACAAAACCTGCTCGACGACGCTGCCGGGCAGTTGCGCGGCTATGACCGGGCGCCCGAGGCGGTACCTTCAACGCATTTGTGGCGATTGTCGCTGCCCACGGATCTCGACGCGGGCCCGCACAAGGTGGAAGTGCGCGCCGTGCTGGAGGGGTATGGCGAAGCCCGCGCGGAAACCACTTACCGCCTGGACGTGGTCGCGCCCTGAGCCGCGGCGAAAATCATTCCAGCGCGTTGCTGAAACTTTCCACCCGGCGATGGCCATGGCAGGCATCCCCGGTGCGTGGCTGGGGGTAGTCTTCGCGCCGGTCCACCAGCACCGTCTGCATGCCAGCCTCGCGCGCGGCGTCGAGTTCTTCCACCACGTCCGACAGGAACACCACCTCGCCAGGGGGCAGGCCCAGCGCGCCCAGCACATTGCGATAGCTCTGTGCCTCGCGCTTGCCGCCCACCGCAGTATCGAAATAGCCGTTGAACAAACTGCGCAGGTCGCCAGCGCTACTATGGCCGAACAGCAACTTCTGCGCCGCGACCGATCCCGAGGAATACACGAACATCGCAATGCCGTCCGCCTTCCATTGGCGAAGCGCGGCCACTGCATCGGGATAGACATGCGCCACGTACTCACCGCTGGCATAGCCGTCGGCCCAGATCAGGCCCTGCAACGCCTTCAACGCAGGATGCTTGCGGTCCTCGTCGATCCAGCCCTGCAGCAGTTCGACGATCATCTCGTCCTGGCAGACCGATCCGGCATCCACCGCAGCCTGGTCGAGCCAGTAGCGCACTTCGGGTTCACCGCCATGCTGGCGGACGAAGTCGGGAAGCGCACGCCGTGCATACGGAAACAAGACGTCCTTCACGAAGGAAATCGAACTGGTCGTGCCCTCGATATCGGTCAGGACGGTTTTACTCACCCGTTCGCGTCGCTGTTTTCAAGGCGCGGGAATTTCTGCGCGAGGTCGGTGCCGGTGAAATACCCGACCCAGCCGTCCGCCTCGGTGAAGAAGCGCACCGCGATGAAGTGCGGCGCCGGGCCCATGTCGAACCAGTGCTTCGTGCTGTCGGGCACGCCGATCAGGTCGCCTTGTTCGCATAGGATTTCGTAAACGCGATCGCCTACGTGCAGGGTGAACAGACCCGAGCCCGCGACGAAGAAGCGCACTTCGTCTTCCTTGTGGAAGTGTTCGTCCAGGAATTTCTTGCGCATCGCCTCGCGGTCCGGGTGGTCGGGCGCGATGCTGACCACGTCCACGGCGCGGAAGCCCTTCTCCTGCACGATCTCGTCGATATGATGCTTGTAGGCGGCCAGCACCGCCTCATGGCTCGCGCCCGGCTCGAGGTCGGCGGTTGCCTGCCATTGTTCGAAGCGCACGCCGATCTTGCCCAGTTGCTCGGCAATGAATTCATGCGTGGACGTGGTCAACATCGGATGCGCCGGATCGGCTTCCGAAAAAATCCGCAGGCGGCTCATGGGCGCAACTTCCTCATCTCCAGTTCGCAGTTCAGCAGGAATTCGAAGGCTTCCAGGTGGCGTCGGGCTTCGGCCATGTCGCGGCCCCAGGCGTACAAACCGTGGCCCTCGATCAGGTAGCCCCACATCGTGCCGCGGTCTAGCAATACGTCCACCTGTGCAGCCAAGGTGGGGATGCATTGGTTGTTTGCCAATACCGGCACGTCGAGTTCGGTGTCGTGCGTTTCCTGGCCGCGGAAGGCCTTGATCAGCTCGTAGTCCTCGAAGCGCACGTGGCCGGCGCCCGCATATAGCCGCGAGGCCAGCGTCTGCGCCAGCGAGTGGGTGTGCAGCACGCAGCCCACGTCCGGCAGGCGGGCGTACAACTGCGTGTGCAGCACGGTTTCGGCCGATGGTTTCTGGCCCTCGTGCACGGCCTTGCCGGCGTAGTCCACCACCATGATGTCATCAGGTTGCAGGCGTCCCTTGTCGCGGCCGGACACGGTCACCGCCACGTGTCTGTCGTCCAGGCGCATGGAAAAATTGCTGCTGGTGGCGGGCGTCCAGCCCAGCGCAGAAAGCTCGCGCGTGGCAGCGATGATTTCAGCGGCGAGGGCGGCGAGTCGGGTGCGGTCGTAGCTGGGCGTTTCCATGGCGCTAGTCTAGCGAATGCCGATTGCCATCGCCTTGCCCGTTGGCTTGACCGCAATCAGGCAGCCTTCACGGTGCAGGACTACAATGGCGTTTTCCAGGAGCCTGACATGACCGAGATCCGTGATAACCGCCGTCGTTTCCTGCTGAAGGCCGTCGTGGTCGCTACCGCGCTGCCACTGATTGGCCGGATGTCCCCGGTTCAGGCAGCGCCGTTGCCCAAGCTGCCGCTGACCAATCCGCAGGCCAAGGCCCTCAGCTACATCGAGGACGCCAGCAAGACCAAGAATGCCGCCCACAAGCCGGGCAGCAACTGCGCCAATTGCCAGTTCTTCACCGCCGCCACAGGCGCCTGCACGCTGTTCGCGGGCTTCAGCGTGGCGCCGAAGGGCTGGTGCTCAGCCTGGGCCAAGAAAGCCGCCTGACGGCGTCGATCGAGTCCGCCGCCTGGGCTTTCTCTGCGCATGAGACGCCCGGCCGCTTAGAATCGCCGGGCCGGATACGCGGGGCCATCTCCAGGGCTACCGGCAACATGCCCCGCGCCAGTCCTTGCAAGGGAATCGCGGATGGAACTGCTGATCTGGGTCGTCGTGGCGCTGGCCGTCGTGCAACTGCTGGCGCTGGTGGCGCTTTGGCGCCGGCAAGCGCAGTCCCGGCCGGGGGCTGAACTCGAGGCCCGCTTCAACCAGCTGCTGTCCGACATCGACCGGGTCGAGCGCGGCGTGCGCGAGGAACACCGGATCGGGCGGGGCGAGTCCCAAACCGCCTTCGCCGGCTTCGACCAGCGCCTGGGCCAATTCACCGAACGCACCCAGGAAGGCCTGGCCAGCCTGCGCCAAGCCCTGGCCGAAGACGCCCGCGCCGGCCGCAACGAATCCGGCGCCGGCCTGCAGCGCTTCGAAGCCGCCCTGCAGCTGCGCCTGGAAAAATTGAACGAAACCACCGAGCGTCGCCTCGGCGAAGTGCGCCTGACCCTGGAGGGGCGGCTGTCGGAACTGCAGAAGGACAATGCCGCCAAGCTCGAGCAGATGCGCCAGACCGTGGATGAAAAACTGCAGTCCACGCTGGAAGCGCGGCTGGGCGAATCGTTCCGCATGGTGCAGCAGCAACTCGAGCAGGTGCAGCGCGGCCTGGGCGAAATGCAAAGCCTCGCCACCGGCGTCGGCGACCTGAAGCGCGTGCTCGGCAACGTCAAGACACGCGGCATCTTCGGTGAAGTGCAACTGGCGGCGATCCTCGAGCAGATGCTCACCGTCGACCAATACGCTACCAATATCGCCACCGCGCCCGGCAGCAGCGAGCGCGTGGAGTTCGCCATCCGTCTTCCCGGCCACACCGACTCGGCGGAAAGCCCGGTCTGGTTGCCGATCGACGCCAAGTTTCCGCGCGAAGACTACGAACGCCTGCTCGATGCGCAGGAAAATGCTGATCTCGAAGGTGCCATCCAGGCCGGTGCCGCGCTGGAACGGCGCATGCGCGACGAAGCGAAGACCATCTCGACAAAATACGTTTCGCCGCCGCACACGGCCGACTTCGCCATCATGTTCCTGCCTACCGAAGGCCTCTACGCCGAAGTGTTGCGCCGCCCCGGTCTGGTGGAAGCCCTGCAGCGCGACCATCGCGTGGTGATCGCCGGCCCGACCACGCTGTCGGCCATCCTCAATTCCCTGCGCATGGGCTTCCGCACGCTGGCCATCGAAAAGCGTTCCAGCGAAGTCTGGCAGGTGCTCGGCGCGGTGCGCACGGAGTTCGGCAAGTTCGGCACGGTGCTGGACAAGGTGCGCAAGCAGATCGGCAACGTCAGCAACACGCTGGAACACACCAGCCTTCGTACCCGCGCGATCGAAAAGAAGCTGCGAAACGTTGAATCGGCCACCGACGCCGATACCCGTCTGCTCTTAGGCGATGCCATTCCGCAGATCGGTTCCGATACAGATGAAGATGCCGACCCCGAAAATGAAAACGGCGCGGAATGATCCGCGCCGTTTCCGGGTAACGCTTCAACGATTCAATCAGCTTTCATGTTCCGTGCCCAGGTGCAGATGGCTGCGCTTGCGGCTGTACAGGAAGTACACCGCAAGTCCGATCGCTGCCCAGATCAGGAACAGCTTGATTGTGTAAAGGCCGAGGCTGACGAACAGCAAGGCGCAACCGGCCATCGCCAACGGACCCACCACCCAGATGAAGGGCACCTTGAAGGCGCGCTTGCGTTCCGGCTGGCGGACGCGCAACAGCATCACGCCCAGGGCGACGATGAAGAAGGCGAACAGCGTGCCCGAGTTGGAGATGTCGGCCAGTGCACCGACCGGGAACATCGCGGCGAACAGCGACACGAACGCACCGGTGATGATGGTGACGGTGTGCGGCGTGTGGTAGCGCGGATGCACGTTGGCCAGCATCTTGGGCAGCAGGCCGTCGCGGGCCATGGTGAACAGGATGCGGGTCTGGCCGTAGATCATCATCAGCACGACCGAGGGCAGGGCGATGATGGCTGCTGCTGCAACCCAGTTGCCGATCTGGCCATGGCCGAGTTCACGCAGCACGAAGGCCAGCGGTTCTTTCGACAGCGCCAAGGCGCCGCCCGGCTGTGCACCCACCGCGCCAACGGCAGCATAGGCAACCAGCAGGTAGAACACGGTGCAAACGGCGAGGGATCCAATAAGCCCGATCGGCACGTTGCGCTGCGGGTCCTTGGTCTCTTCGGCCGCCGTGGACACGGCATCGAAGCCGACGTAGGCGAAGAAGATGGACGCCGACGCACCGAGCACGCCGATACCGGACAGCGGGGTACCCCAGCCGTTGGGCATCATCGGCACGAAGTTGGCGCCGTTGACGGCCGGCAACGCGATGATCACGAAGGTGGTCAGCGCGACAATCTTCACGACAACGAGGACGGCGGTGAACTTGGCACTCTTGGACGTGCCGATCACCAGCAGCCAGGTCACCAACAACGAAACCAGGAAGGCGATCAGGTTGAACGAACCCTTGGCGGCCGTGCCGTCGGGCAGGATGACCGGATCGTAGGGTCCCGCTGTCAGCGCGTGGGGCAGACCCATGCCGACGCTATGCAGGAAGCCATTGGCATAACCCGACCAACCCACGGCCACGGCGCCGGCGGCGACCGCGTATTCCAGGATCAATGCCCAACCGACCATCCAGGCGATGATCTCGCCGAGGACTGCGTACGAATACGTGTAGGCGGAACCGGAGACCGGGACCATCGAAGCGATTTCCGCATAGACCAGCGCGGTCAGTGCGCAGACGGCGCCGGCGATGATGAAGCTGTACATCATGCCCGGGCCGGCTTTTTCCGCCGCGACCGAAGTCAACACGAAGATGCCGGTGCCGATGATGGCGCCGATGCCGAGCATCATCAGCTGGAACCAGCCGAGCTGCCGCACCAGGCCCTTGCGTTCTGCCGTGGCGAGAATCTGGTCTAGTGGTTTGACGCGATCAAATAACATTGGCTTCCCCTGACGCGTGTAAGAGAACGCCAACCATCGCAGGTTGGCGCATGTGAATTCAGCCGAGCCCACCCTGGGGCCAGACCCTCGGTAACATAAGCGAGACCGTCCCCACCGGCAAGCGCCCACGTCGCAGCCCACAGCGAGCCATCAATGAACGATCGAGCCATCCCGGCGCAGGAACAGGTGAGCCGCCTGCTGCAGGCCTTCACGTCAGCCCCTGCGCTGCTCAAGGTGCGCGACCAGTTCCTGAAATTCGCCAGCGACCACGCCGATTGCTGCGAACGCACATTGGCCGTCGGCCACTTCACCGGGTCGGTCTGGCTGGTTTCAGCCGACGACGCGCGCGTGCTCCTTACCCATCACCGCAAGCTCGACCGTTGGCTGCAATTGGGCGGCCACGCCGACGGCGACGGCGACCTGGCCGCCGTCGCATTGCGCGAGGCCGAGGAAGAATCGGGATTGTCGGGACTGACGCTCGACGGCGGGATCTTCGACATCGACCGCCACTTGATACCGGCGCGCGGCGACGAACCGGCGCATTGGCACTACGACGTGCGCTTCGTGGTGCGCGCATCCGATGAGGCATTTCAAGTCAGTGAGGAATCACATTCATTGGCATGGAAATCGATCGCGGAGATTGCGAATGATGCAACTGCCGATGAGTCGATGAGGCGGATGGCTTTAACGTGGTTGGCGCTTGAGGCTTGATTGAGGCTTAGGGTTCTGGGTGGGGTGGTTGCCGGTGATCATTTTGAGCCGCCGCACGAGTTCTGGGTGCGGCGGTTGCCGCGCATCATTTTGAGTCGCTGCCCGATATCAGCTTGGTCAAAATGATACCCGGCACCCGCCCTCGCGCACCTGCGACCAACTGAGCTTCAGTGAAACACCCTGCCGTACCCCCGCCAACGCAGGTCGCCCGGCGCCGTCAGTCGCACTTCGTGCTTGGTGAGGCAGCCAGGCGATCCTGCGATTTGCAGATGCCTCGTGTGGGCGTCGCTGCGCTCGCCGGAGGTTGCGCTGGCGACAGAACGCAGGATCGCCCGGTGGCCCCACCGAGCAAGCCGGCGATCGCCCCTCGCGATGAGCTTCTGCTTCGCTACTTTCCGAGAACAAGCCACGACCGTCAGGCGCGGCCGCCGAATTCACCAGTGACAGTGCTGACCCAGATCTTTTCGCCGTTGCTGATGTATTCCGGCACCTGGATCTCGATGCCCGTATTCAATCGCGCCGGCTTCGGCCGCTTGGTGGCCGTGCCGCCCTTCAGTTCCGGCGGCGTCTCGACCACTTGCAGCACCACGCTTGCCGGCAACAGCACCGCGACCGGCAGGTCGTCGATGATCTGCACGTAGCAGCCTTCCAGGCCGTCGGTGATGTAGCCGGCGTTTTCGCCGATCACGTCTGCATCCAGCTGGTAGGGCGTGTAGTCCTCCTTGTCCAGGAAGACGAAGGCATCGCCGTCCTTGTACGAGTAGGTCGCTTCGCGGCGGATAAGTTCGACTTCCTTCAGCTCGTCTTCCGAGCGCAGGCTCAGGTCGAACTTGCTGCCGCCGGGCACGCTGTACATGATGAAGCGGAAGGTCACGTTGCCGCTGCGGCCCTGCGCTGCGCTGCGCTCGATGTCGCGGATCTGGTAGACGGTGCCGTTGTGCTCGACGACGTTGCCTTTCTTCACTTCAGACGCTTTCATTTGTATTCCTGCCTGGATTATTTCGGGGCGAGCCGGACGGCGCCGTCGAGCCGGATGGTTTCGCCGTTGAGGTAGCGATTGCCGAGGATGAAGGCGACCATTTCGGCGAACTCGGCCGGCTGTCCCAGTCGCGACGGGAAGGGGATGGAGGCCGACAGCGACTCCTGCACCTGCTGCGGCATCATGTCCACCATTGGCGTCCAGAAGATGCCGGGGGCGATCGTCATCACGCGCACGCCGATCCGCGCGAACTCGCGCGCCATCGGCAAGGTCATCGCGACCACGCCGCCCTTCGATGCAGAATAGGCGGCTTGGCCGATCTGTCCCTCGTAGGCGGCCACCGAGGCGGTGTTGATGATGATGCCGCGCTCGCCGTCTTCGCCGGGTGCGTTGTGTTGCATGAGGTCGGCCGCACCCTTGGCGACATTGAAGCTGCCGATCAGGTTCACCATCACCGTGGTGGAAAACTGGCGCAGCGGCATCGGGCCATCGCGGCCGAGCACGCGGCCTGCGCCCAGGATGCCGGCGCAATTCATCGCGACATTCAAGCCACCGAGGAAGTCGCGCGCCGTGGCGAGGTTGGTCTGTACGGCAGCTTCGTCGGTTACGTCGGTGCGCAGGTAGATCGCGTTGCCGGCGCCCAGCGCGTCGATGGCCTCGGCACCCTTGTCGTCGTTCACATCGAACAGCGCAACCTTTCCGCCGTTGCGCACGATGTGCTCGGCCACGGCAAATCCCAGGCCGGAAACGCCGCCGGTGATGACGGCAAGGGAATCTTTCAGCTGCATGGCGGTTCCAGAAGGGGCAAGACGGGGATTTTACGGCAGATCGAGGCCCGGCTGCGACCGGGCCGATGCGACTGGGGCGGGCTAAAGGTCCATCAGGTAGAACGCATTGCAGCCACCGTGGCCGGTTGCGCCCATCGGGCCGGCAATCTTGTGGAAACCGGTGCGCTCGTACAGACGCATCGCTGCATCCATGCCGCGCAGGGTTTCCAGATAACAACGCCTGAAGCCGATCTCGCGCGCCGCGGCAAGGCAGTGGGTCATCATCGCGGCGCCCGCGCCCAGGCCACGCACCTCGGGCAGGAAATACATCTTGCGCAGCTCGCATACGTCGGGGTCGCCACCGGTCAGCGGGGCGACGCCGCCGCCACCCATCACCTCGCCGTTGCGTTCGATAACGAAATACGCGCAGCGCGGTTCGGAGTAAGCGCGGCTCATCCAGTCCACTTCCGGGTCGCTGATGGCAAAGCCGCTGCCGACAGCGCCGAATTCCGGCATCACCGTGCGGATCACCGATGCCATTGCGGCATCGTCGCCGGGCGCGATCGGCCGAATCAAATAGTCACTCATTCAATGTCGCTCGCTGTCGTTACCTTGCTGCCGCTGGCGCGCCCGAGCAGGGCGGACAGCCAGCGGCCCGTGTCAATGAGTCGTTGCAGGTCCACGCCGGTGTCCATGCCCATGCCCTCGAGCATGTACACCACGTCCTCGGTCG
>JANNWV010000159.1:0-4938 GCA_031408815.1 Gammaproteobacteria bacterium | reverse complement strand
ATCGGAGCGCGAGCGCGCGAGGCGTTCGCGGCAACTTTCAAACAGGCGGCACATGAAGCGGAATTGCTTGATCAACTCCTTGTCCGCCTTCTTGTACGAATACGCTTCCCGGATTCCGGACAGCAGGGGCAGCAGGCCCATCGCAAGCACCAGCGATTGCTGCACCGGCGATGACAGTCGCGCGCCACCGAGCACCAACGCGGTCGCGCCGAGCAGGCCGCCCAGCAGGGCCAGGTCGCCAATGCGACTGGTCAACCAGAACGCGCGCGCCCGATGCCGCGATCCGGTCCGGAAATACTCCAGCTGGCCGCCATTGCCCTGCGCGTCGCCCACCCAGTGCCGGATCACCCAGGCCAGCCAGCCCGGGCCGGATTCGAATTGCGAATCTTGCAACAGGCCGACGCCTCGCATTGCATGCCGGATCCAGCTCAGGTCCACATCCTGCTTCTGCAGGAAACTGTCGTAACCCAGGCTGCTGTTGGCAGGAATCTCCACGCCCGCCATGCGCCAATGCAATTGCACGCGCAGGCCTTCGGCCAGGCCGCGATAGTCCAGGTACTTGCGCTGCCATTGCCGTCGTCGCGCCATCATCGCCAGCAATAATCCCAGCACGAACAAAGCCAGGAACGCACCGGCATACCAGCGCCCCGACCGGCTGTCGGAAAACGCGATGAAGGCGATGCCCATCAGGGCCGCGATGACGTGCGTGCACAACAGGCTGCCGCGCACGCGATGCTGGAAGTGCAGCGCCAGCCAGTCGGCGGCGCTGAATTGTCGTTCGAGAATGCGCGCAGACGCAGGTGGCTCGCCGGGCAACTCGCCTTCGAACAAGGGCGATGGCTCGGCAAGAATCCGCGCCGAGTAACGTTGCATGTCGAGGTTGAATTGTTCCATCTGTCCGAACACATGGCGGTAGTGCGCCGGCATGCCGGCGCTGGCGTCACTGGCGCCCGCTACCGTCAGCCAGCGACAGGCCAGCGGCGCGATGCGAGGCGGCATTCCCTTGGACCCCACCCGGCGGCTGCAACCGATGTGGTAGATCAAGTCGCTCTCATCGTCGGCCAGCAGGTTGGGCGCCACCTGGTCCACGCTCAGGCTCGACATCACGTTGTGCAGATGGAATTCCACCGCCTGCGCAGTGCCGCCGGTGGCCGTACTTGGGTTGCCATCCCACAAGGCCAGCAGGACCTGGCAATGCGAGGAAACGAACATGCCCTGCTGCGCGTATTGGCGATTGCGGTCTTCGCCCCGGCGCACGATGTCTTCAAGGCTGCTGCCGCGCATCATGGGCAGCACGCGCACGTCGGCCTTCGCGATCAACTCGCGGAAACGCCGGAGCGCCTGCGGATCTTCGAAGTCTCGCTCGTATTCGGCCTGCTCCATCGGCAAGGGCACCAGCAACTCCACGCCGAGTGCCACGGCCTCTTCCGCCGCCAGTTGATCGCCGCCCTCGGCCAGCGCCGTCACCAGGCGAAGCGGCAAGTGCGGGAAATCGCGGCGCAAGCCTTCGAGGAATCCTCGCACCGCGGCACGCAAGGCGGGTTCTTCATGCGCCGCCAGGTCGCGATGCGCGGTCAGGCCGATGCTCAGGCGAATCAGCGAATCGCCAGTCGGGTCCATGGCTCAGCCGTTACCCGCAAGGTCGGGAAGCCGCCAGTCTATAGGCGCCAGCCTGCGTCCGGACAACCAGCGATTGGCAGCGGAAAAATGTCCGCAGCCAATGAAGCCGCGATGCGCCGACAGCGGCGAGGGGTGCGGCGCGCGCAACACGCAATGGCGGCGGGCATCGATGATCTTGCCCTTGGCCTGGGCGTAGCTGCCCCACAGCATGAACACCAGCCCATCCTTTTCCCGGTCCAGGGTCTCGACCACATGGTCGGTGAAGCCTTCCCAACCCTTGCCCTGGTGCGAGCCAGCCTGGCCCGCCTCCACGGTCAGCACCGCGTTCAACAACAGCACGCCCTGCTTCGCCCAGGATTCCAGACAGCCATGCCTGGGCCGTGCGAAGCCGAGGTCGCGTTCGATTTCCTTGAAGATATTGAGCAGCGAAGGCGGGATGTCCACGCCCGGCGGCACCGAGAACGACAGGCCATGCGCCTGGCCGGGACCGTGGTACGGATCCTGGCCGAGGATCACCACCTTCACCTGGTCGAAGGGCGTGGAATCGAGCGCGGCGAAGATCCGGTTGCCGGGCGGATAGATGCGCTTGTGCTTTGTCTTTTCAGATCGAAGGAATTCGGCGAGCGTTTGCATGGCCGGCGTCAGCAGGTAGTCGCCGACCTTGCCACGCCAGGACGGCTCCAGGTTTATCTGTGTGGCCGGCACTCGGCCAGGCTTAGGCTGCGCCGCGCTTGCGCGCGGGAACGCCGACTTTTTCGCGCATCAGCCGGCCGACCCGAAGCTGGAACAACAGCTTGGTCACCAGCAGGCGTTCTTCGATGGGCTTCTGCACCAGGTCGTTCGCACCGGCGCGCAGCAGGTCGGTCTGGTTGGCGGGATTGGCGTCGCCGGTCATCACCAGCACGGGCAGCAAGCCCTTTGGATAGCCGAAGGTATTGCGAATGGAATTGACCAGGTCTTTGCCGGTGAGGTCGCCTTTCAGGTAAACGTCGGTCAGCACCACGTCCGGACCGGGGATGCGCTGCTGCGCCTTCATGGTCTCCAGGTGCGCGACGGCATCCTCGACGCAGGTGCAGTGGATGACCTGAAGTCCGTGTTTTTCCAGCATGCGCCGGGTGGCCAATGCGACCACGCGGCTGTCCTCCACGTACAACACTTCGCCGCCCGGTTCCGATTCCGGCGCGACATAGCCCTTGATGAAAGCGGCCAGCGCGTTGAAGCCGAGCGACTTGTCGAAATAATCGGTGACGATGTCGTTGAAGCTGCGACTTTCCAGGCGTTCCTGCACGTCGCCGGAAACAACAATGATGGGGATGTAGGCCTGCGGCGTATGTTCACGCAGGTAACGGGCCAGCGCGAGGCCGTCCATGTCGGGCAATCGCAGCGCCGTGGTGACCAGGCTGAAGGCGCCGGTCAGCAACGCGGTCTTGGCTTCCTCGCCGGTTTCGCAGCCGATGAATTCCATGGTCGGCAACTGCTGCCGCAGCACGCCCTCGATCATCTTTCGGACAACCTTCGACCCGTCCACCACCATGATTCGTGGGGTTGCGGTCTCGGAAAGTCGGAAGCCGGGGGTGCTCATCAATACGCTCAAAGGTCGGTTGGACGAGTCTGCCTCAGATGGTGACCGCTGGCGAGCCACGCACCCAGCCATCCGAGCATCGTTGTAGTGAACACGATCACAACTACCCACTTCCATCCCGGTCCGGCAAACTGGAAGCGGCTGCCGTAGCTGCCAACCAGCGATGCCAGGCTCGGCTGTATTAACGCAGCGGCGATAGCGAGCAGGCCAAGCGCGGCAAGCCCTGCAGCCAGCCCGTACCATGCCCCCAGGTAAATGAACGGCCTTCGAACGAAGCCGTCGGTGGCGCCCAATTGCTGCAGTACGGCGATCTCGTCGCGACGCGCGCCGATCTCAAGGCGCACCGTGTTGCCGACGACCAGCAGCACGCCAAGGCTCAGCAAGCCGGCCACGACCAGGGTCAGTTGCTTGCCGAATCCAAGCCAGGCGGACAGTCGTTGCCGCCACACAGCGTCATGTTGCACGAGTTCGATTTCGGGCCGCGTCTTGAGGTCGGCGGCCAGTTGCGCGCCATCATCGTTGGGCTGCACCACCAGTACCGTGGGCAGCGGATTCTCGTCGAGCAACTCGAGCGCACCGGCCAGGTCGCTCAGCTCGCGGAATTCGGCCATGCCCTGTTCGGGCGTCTTCAGCGTGACCGAAGCAACGTCGGCGCGTTCACGTAGTTGCACTGCCAGTTTCCCGGCGGCCCGCGCATCCACTTCTGTCTTGAGGAACACGCCGATCTCGCGCGACTCACGCACGCTGCCGGACAGTCGCTCGACATTGGCCAACGCGAGCGCAAGCCCGAGAGGCAGCGCCATCGCCACGGCCATCACGCCGACGGTGAGCAGGGTCGAGAACGGGCGCTGGAAAAAACGGCCGAGGCTCGACACCAGCGAGTACGCGTGCTGCTCGCGCCAGGCGCGGAAGCGCTTGCCGATACCACCCTGGCTGACGCGGGCGGCGGTGGGAGCAGCGCGGGTATCGCCTTTGGCGGGCGCGGTCATGCCGCCAGGTCCTCGGGCGAAATGTCATCGGTAAGCCGACCGTGGTCGAGCACCAGCACGCGCTTGCGCAGGCGACGCACCAGGCCCAGGTCGTGGCTGGCGATCAGCACGGCGGTGCCTTGCGCCTGCATCGCGACGAACAACTGCATGATCTCGGCGGCGAGGGTCGGATCGAGGTTGCCGGTGGGTTCGTCGGCCAGCAATACCAGCGGTTGCGCGACCATCGCGCGGGCGATGCCGACGCGTTGTTGTTCACCGGTGGAAAGTTCGAACGGGCGTGCGCGTTCACGCGCGCCCAGGCCGACCTTGTCGAGCATCGATCGCACGCGCTTGCCGATTTCCGGCGACGGCGTGCCACTGATCAGCAGCGGCAGGGCGACGTTTTCGAACACGCTGCGTTCGAGGATCAGGCGATGGTCCTGGTGCACGACGCCGACCTGGCGACGATGCATCGCCACCTGTCGGCCGCGCACCTTCGCCAGGTTGCGGTCCGACACCAGCACCGTGCCGCGCGTGGGCCGTTCGCTGAGGTGGATGAGGCGCAGCAAGGTGCTCTTGCCGGCGCCCGAATGGCCGGTAATGAACACCATCTCGCCGGCGTCGACCGAAAATCCGACCTCGGTCAACGCGGCGTGGCCACCCGGGTAGTTCTTGCTGACAGCATCGAAACGCAACAGTGCCATGCCAACTCCAGGCGATGGATCAGGGCTTGGCGGGAACGACCAGCGATTTGACCTGGCGCGCGAA
>JANNWV010000158.1:0-2924 GCA_031408815.1 Gammaproteobacteria bacterium | reverse complement strand
TTGCAGCTTCGAGCCGCAGTTCCTGCGCGTGCCGCACGAAGCGCTGATCTCGACCATGGAGTCGAACCAGAAGTTCTTCCCGGTGCTCAATCGCGAACATCGCCTGACCGAACATTTCGTCGGCATCGCCAACATCGAATCGTCAGACCCTTCGGAAGTCCGCAAGGGCTACGAAAGGGTAATCCGCCCGCGTTTTGCCGATGCCCAGTTCTTCTTCGACGAGGACCTCAAGCAAGGCATCGAATCAATGCGCGAAGGCCTCGCTTCGGTGACCTACCAGCAGAAGTTGGGCAGTTACGCCGACAAGACGGAGCGTGTCGCCATCCTCGCCTCGGCCATCGCCGCGCAAGTCGGCGTGGATCCGGAAATGGCGCGCCGCGCCGCGCAACTTTCCAAGGCCGATCTGCAGTCGCGCATGGTCGGTGAGTTTCCCGAGTTGCAGGGCATCATGGGTCGTTACTACGCGAGCGCCATCGGTGAATCGGGCGCCGTGGCCGATGCCATCGACCACGCTTACCTGCCGCGCTTCGGTGGCGACGCCATCGCACCGGCGCCGCTGTCGCAGCTGCTGGCCGTGGCCGAGCGCCTCGATACGCTGGCCGGTGGCTTCGCCGCCGGGCTCAAGCCAAGCGGCAACAAGGATCCGTTCGCATTGCGTCGCAATGCCTTGGGCCTGGCGCGCACGCTGGTGGAAGGGCAGATTGATTGCGCGCTTCGTCCGCTGCTGGTGCTGGCCAATGCCGGCGTCGGCCAAACCGATCCGGCCGCCACGGAAGAACTCGCCGGCTTCATCATCGAGCGCCTGCGCAGCTATTACGGCGACCAGGGCTTGGGCAATGCGCAGTTCGATGCCGTGGCGACGCTTGGTGATTCAGTCGCATCGCTCGCCGATTTCGATCGCCGCCTGAAGGCCATCGCCGAATTCGCCAAGCTCCCCGAAGCGCCGGCGCTGGCCGCAGCCAACAAACGCATCCGCAATATCCTGCGCAAGAACGAAGGCGTGGTCCCTGACGATATCGACGCTGCGTTGTTGGTCGAGCCCGCCGAAAAAGTACTCGATGCCGCGCTGGCGTCAGCCATCGTCGACACCACGCCCCTGCTGGCCGCGCGCGATTACCTGGGCGTGTTGCGTCGCCTGGCGCAATTGCGCGAACCGGTGGACGCGTTCTTCGACGGCGTGATGGTGATGGCCGACGATGCCGCGGTGCGTGGCAATCGCCTGGCCCTGCTGCGTCGGTTGGCGGATCGATTTGCTGCAGTCGCTGCGGTGGAGCAATTGTCCAACGCATGAATCGGCCCGACCCGGCGCGGCAACTGTGGGATTCGGGCCAGCAGCATATCCGTGCCGGCCGCCTGCCTGCCGCGCAGGCGGCGTTCGAAAAGCTGGTCGAGCTATCCCCTTGGCATATTCCTGCGCGCCTGTTGCTGGCCAGCGTATTGCTCGCGCAGGGCGGTGTTCGCGGCGCGGCGGAGCAAGCCAAGTTCGCCGCATTCGCCTTGCCCGACGATGCCGACATGATCTGCCGCGTGGCGCAGTGCCTGGTGAAGGTCGGCGAGATCAATGCCGCGCGTGCCTGCATGGCGCATCCCGAAGTCGCGCGCACCCGCAAGGCCCCGGCGCTGGCCGGCCTGGCGCATATCTACCAGGAGCTGGGCCTGCACGAAGAGTCGCTGGCCCTGATGGATCGTGCGCGCGCGCTGGGCTTCGACAATCCCGACTTCCGTTATTTCCGGGCGATCCAGTTGCAGTTCAACGGCCGCGTCGGCGAGGCGACAAGCGAACTCGAGGCCTGCCTGCGCATGGGTCCCACCTTCGGCCGCGCCTCGCTAACGCTGGCGCGACTGCGCAAATGGACCGCGCAGGACAACCACCTCGACTTCATCCGCCAGCGCCTGGGCGAAGTGCCTGCCGGCACCGAGGACCACGCCGGTTTCGAATTCGCCCAGTACAAGGAACTCGAAGACCTCGGCCGCAATGACGAAGCCTGGGCCGCGCTGCAGCGCGCCAATGGCGTGATGCACGAACGCCTCAAGCACCAGCCGCAGCTCGAGCAATCCCTGTTCGACGCAGTGATCGAACGCTGCACGCCGCCGTTCCTGCAGGCGCGCGAGCATCGCTTCGAAGGCCCGATGCCGATCTTCGTCGTCGGCATGCCGCGTTCGGGCACGACCTTGCTCGAACGCATCCTCGGCAACCACTCGCAAGTAACGCCGGCCGGCGAGCTGGCCGATTTTTCGCGGCAGTGGCGCTGGACGGCCGACCTGCATGGACATCGCGTGCTGGACGAAGCGCTGGTCGCCAGCGCCGGACGCATCGACTTCGCTGAACTCGGCCGACGCTATCTCGAACAAACCCAATGGCGCGCCAACGGCAAGCGCTGGTACGTGGACAAGCTGCCGCCCAACTACATGCTGGCGGGATTCATCCGCCTGGCCCTGCCGCAGGCGCGCATCGTGCACATGTCGCGCGACCCGATGGACCTGTGCTTTTCCAACTATCGGGCGTTGTTCGGCGACGCCTTCGCGTACAGCTATGACATCGAAGCGCTGGCCGCACATCACGGCCAATATCGGCGCCTGATGGACCACTGGCACCAGGCGATGCCGGGCACCATCCACGACGTGGCCTACGCCGGCCTGGTGCAGGACACCGAAGCGACGGCGCGCGCCTTGTTCGATTATTGCGGCCTGGATTTCGAATCCGGCTGCCTCGACACCACGCGCAATGCCGCGCCCGTGGCGACGCTGAGCAGCGCGCAGGTGCGCGAGCCCATCCACACGCGGTCACTGCAGGAATGGCGACGTTACGAAGCGCAGCTGGAACCGCTGTGGCGGGCGCTGCAGGCGGGCTGAGCCCTCGCCGGAATCCTGCAGGTGCATGCAAAAGGGCCGGCTTGCGCCGGCCCTTCTGGTTTCATCATCGC
>JANNWV010000157.1:0-5120 GCA_031408815.1 Gammaproteobacteria bacterium | reverse complement strand
GCATCCTGGATGAAGCCAGCAACATCCGCGCCTATGCCGCCAACGAGCGCGGCGAACATGAAGGCCGCCTGGTGCTCGCCACCACGCACACGCAGGCGCGCCACGTGTTGCCCTGGGCCATCGCCGGCATCAAGCGCGCCTTTCCGCAGGTCAGCGTGCACCTGCGTCCACTCGATGATGGTGAAGTTCTGGACCAACTCGCGCGCGGTGAAGCCGACTTTGCGGTGATCAGCAGTTCCGGCGAGATGCCCAGCGGCGGACTTGCGGTGCCGCTCTATCGCTGGCGTCGCGTGGTGCTGGTGCCGAAGGATCATGCGTTGGCATCACTCGACCACTCGCCCACGTTGGCGGAATTGGTGGCGCATCCGCTGGTGAGTTATGAATCTTCGATTCGCCCCGAGTCCTCCCTGCGCCGCGCCTTCGTCGCCGCCGGCTTCGAGCCGCGCCTGGCGATGACTGCGCGCGATGCCGACCTTATAAAAACGTATGTGCGCGCGGGCCTGGGTGTCGGCCTGCTGGCCGAGATGGCGGTCAGTGTGCGCGAAGACAGCGACCTGGTGTCGCGGCCCGCACCGCCGGAACTGGCCGAATGCGTTACCTGGGCCGTGCTGCCGCGCGAACGCGTGCTGCGCGACTACGCGCTGGAATTGTTGCGCGCGCTGGCGCCGCAGATTGACCGCCGCGATTTGCGCCGCGTGCTGGAAGGCAACGCCGAGCCCGACTGGCCGCCGCCGCCGACCTGGATCGAACTCAGCCAGACCATCACCCAATAACTGTTCTTACTGTGGGAGCGGCTTCAGCCGCGATGCTCTTGAGGCAAGCATTCGCGGCTTAAGCCGCTCCCACAACGTCGTCGAAATGCAGGCCGCATTCGCGCTTGATGCCGAAGAAGCGCGTGTCTTCCTCGCGCATGCCCGGCTGCCACGGACGGGTGGTGTGCACGTCGCCGATCGACACATAACCTTCGTTCCACAACGGGTGGTAGGGCAGGTCGTGGCGGGTCAGGTACTGGCCGACATCGCGATCGCTCCAGTCGGCCAGCGGATGCAGTTTCCAGCGGCCCTCGCGGATTTCCAGGAACTCCACGCCCGCGCGCGCCTCGGTCTGGCTACGGCGCAGGCCGGCGATCCAGGTGCGAGCACCGAGCTCGTCCAGCGCGCGTTGCATCGGCTCGACCTTGCGCAGCCGGTTGTAGCGGTTGATGCCGTCGATGCCCTGTTCCCACAGCTTGCCGAAGCGCGCTTCCATCCAGGCGATGCCGATCTTCGGCCGATAGGTCTTGAGGTTCAGCGACAGCCGATCGGTCAACTCGTCCACGAAGCGATAGGTTTCGGGAAAAAGGTAGCCGGTGTCGATCAATATTACGGGGATGTCCGGCTTCACCTGGGTTACCAGGTGCAACGAGACTGCGGACTGCGCGCCAAAGCTCGACGACAGCGCGTGCTCGCCGGACAGGGATTCCAGCGCCCACTTCACGCGCTCGCTCGCGCTGCGCTTGCCCAGCCAAGTGTTGAGTTCGGCCAACGCACGCGGCGATTCGGCGGCGGTGACGGGATCGGGAACGATGCTCATGATGCCAACTCCAGGGGAAACGATTCGCGCGGGGCAATGACGCCCGCGCGCAACAGGAAATCGCCGAAGCCTTCGCCAATCGTCCGTTCGGCGGCATAACGCGCCAGCAGCGGATCGAGTTCGGCCAGGATTTGCGGCTCCGCGATGTTTTCGCGGTACAGGCGGTTCAGGCGCTGGCCGCGATGGTCCGCGCCCAGCATCAGGTTGTAGCGACCGGGCGCTTTGCCCACCAATGCGATCTCCGCGAGATACGGCCGCGAACATCCATTTGGGCAACCGCTGATACGCAGGTTGATCGGCGCGTCGCGCAGGCCGTGCTGATCGAGCAAGTTCTCCACGCGATCCAGGAAGCTCGGCAGGTAACGTTCCGCTTCCGCCATCGCCAGCCCGCAGGTGGGGAAGGCCACGCAGGCCAGGGCCTTGAGGCGAAGCGGGCTGGCGCGACGGTAGTCATCCAGGCCGTAGCTCACTGCCAGCGCGTCGATGTTGTCGCGATCGGTTGCCGGAACACCGGCAATCACCAGGTTCTGGTTCGGCGTCAGCCGGAACTCGCCGACATGTACTTTCGCGATCTCGCGCAAGCCGGTCAGGTGCGACAGACCGTCGCGGTCCCAGATGCGGCCAGACAGCAGGCGCAAGGTCAGGTGCCAGCGACCATCCTCGCCTTCCACCCAACCGAAGCGATCGCCGCTGTGGTCGAAGGAAAATTCACGCGCAGGCGCGAGTGCAAAGCCTGCACGACGCTCGACCTCGGCCTTGAACCACTCAAGGCCACGATCATCGATGGTGTACTTCAGCCGCGCCCGCTTGCGCACCACGCGGTTGCCGAAATCACGCTGCGCGGTAACCACGGCCTTGGCCAGCTCGATCACCTGGTCGGGCCTGATGAAACCGATCACGTCGCCAATGCGCGGATAGGTTTCGGCATCGCCATGGGTCGCGCCCATGCCGCCGCCGATGCTGACGTTGTAGCCGACCAGTTCGCCGTCTTCGACAATCGCGATGAAGCCCAGGTCCTGCGCGAACACGTCCACGTCGTTCACCGGCGGAACGGCGAAGCCGATCTTGAACTTGCGCGGCAGGTAGGCGTTGCCATAGATCGGTTCGTCTTCCTCGCCACTGCCGCCCACGCGTTCCTCGTCCAGCCAGATCTCGTAGTAGGCGCGGGTGTTGGGCAGCAGGAATTCCGAAAGCGCCGCGGCCTGGGCCTGCACGCCGGCATGCAGGCGCGATTCGAGCGGATTGGCGGCGACGGCCACGTTGCGATTCACGTCGCCGCAGGCGGCGAGCGTGTCCATCAGCGCGGCGTTGATCGCCTTCATCGTGGTCTTGAGTTCGCCCTTCACCACGCCATGGAACTGGAAGGCCTGGCGCGTGGTGATGCGCAGCCCGCGCTCGGCGTAGTCGGTGGCGATGGCATCGAGCTGCAGCCACTGCTGAGGCGTGACCACACCGCCCGGCGTGCGCGTGCGGATCATGAAGCTGTGCGCGGGCTCGAGCTTCTGCAGGCGGCGTTCTTCACGGATGTCGCGGTCGTCCTGCTGGTAGCTGCCGTGGTACTTGATGAGCACCTGGTCGGATTCGCGCAGCGCGCCCGTCACCGGGTCGGCCAGGCTCTCCAGCAGGGAGCCGCGCAGGCGGTGGCTTTCATTCTTGATGTCTTCGACCGAATGCGTGCTCATCAGTACACATCCCGGGCGTAGCGGCCCTGGCGCTGCAGTTCGGACAGGTAATCGGCGGCGCCATCCTCGTCCTTGCCGCCGTGCGTGGCGATGATGGACAGCAGCGTCGCGTGCACGTCGCGGGCCATGCGCGTGGCGTCGCCGCACACATACAGGTGCGCGCCGCTCTCCAGCCATTGGTAGACATCGCGGCCACGTTCGCGCAGGCGGTGCTGCACATAGGTCTTCGACGCGCCATCGCGCGAGAAGGCCAGGTCCAGCCGGTGCAACTGGCCCTGTTCCAACGCGCGCTGCCATTCCAGTTGATAGAGGAAGTCGCTGCGGAAGTGCGGATTGCCAAACAAAAGCCAATGGCGACCGCTGGCGCCGGTCGCGATGCGATCCTGCAGGAAGCCTCGGTAGGGCGCGACGCCGGTCCCTGGTCCGATCATGATCAGGTCGCGCGAGGGGTCCTTCGGCAGGCGGAAGCGGTCATTGCGTTCGATGTAGATCGGCAGTTTCGCGCCTTCGTCCTGCGTGGCCAGATAGTGCGAGGCGGCGCCCCAGCGCAACGCGCCCTGGTCTTCGTACTCGACATGGGCGACGGTGAGATGGGCTTCGGCGCCAACCGATTTCTGGCTCGAGGCAATGGAGTACAGGCGTGGGGTGAGAGGACGCAGCGCCGCCACCAATTCTTCTGCAGACCACGGCGCGGGCGAGCGTTGCAGCAATTCGATCGGTTGCGTATCCGACAGCAGGCGTGCGAAGGCCGGGGCTTGGTCCGGCGCCAGCAGGCGATTGAGTTCAGCATCCTGGGCCAGCGCCGCGTGGCTGGCGATGAAGGCCCGGGTTAGCCGCGTCAGTTCGCGCTTGTGTCCCAGCCATTGGGCGAGCGGAAGACTCTGGCCGCCGTGATTGACGACCTCTTCGGCGTGCAGGCCCAGCGTGTCCAGGATTTCAGAAACCAGCTGCGGTGGATTCACCGGCCACACACCCAGCGCATCGCCGGGTTCGTAAGTCAGGCCCGAGCCTTCGAGCGAGAACTCGATATGGTGGATGTCCTTGTGGCTGCCGCGGCCGGTGATGCGCTGGTTGGCCAGCAGTTCGGCCGCGAAGGGATGTTCGCGGGTGAACGCGGTCGCCGGCGGCAGGGGACGCAGCGTGGTGATGGTGGCCGACGGGGTGCTCGCCTTCAGGGATTCACGGGCCAGCGTAAGCGCCTGCTCGAGCCACGGATCGGCGATAGTTTCCAGGTCGAGGTCGGCGTCGGCGCGCGCCTGCCAGCGGGTCGCGCCGAGTTCTTCAAGACGCGCATCAAGCCGGCGGCCGATCTCGCAGAATTTCGGATAGCTCGAATCGCCCAGGCCCAACACGGCGAACTTCAACGAAGGCAGGCGAGGCGCGCGCTTGCCCAGCAGATGTTCGACGAACCCGCGGGCATCGTCCGGCGGATCGCCGTCGCCCTGCGTGCTGATGATGATTTGCAGGTGGCGCTCGTCGATGAGTTCGCGCAGCGGATAGGCATCGGCGCGCAACAGTCGCACGGCCACGCCGGCACTCTCGGATTGTTGTGCCAGGCGCTCGGCCAGTCGCTTCGAATTGCCGGTCTGGCTGCCGTAAACGATGGTCAGCCGCGCGCCGTCCGCGCTTGCGCCGGCAACGGGATGCAGGATCGGATCGGCGGGGGCGATGGCCGCGCGACCGGCCAGCCCGGCCGCGTAACCTGACAGCCACCACAGGCTGGCCGCGTCCAGGCCTTCGGTCAGCTGCGCGAGCAGCGGCGCCTTGCCTTCGGGCAGGGGCGGCGACACAGGCAGGTTGACGACGGCATTCATGGGCGGGCAGGGCATGCGGCGAGGGTGATGGCCCCAAGCTACGCGCGCGATC
>JANNWV010000156.1:0-13274 GCA_031408815.1 Gammaproteobacteria bacterium | reverse complement strand
GGGCTTTATCTCCCATCGAGGGTTCGAATCCCTCTCTCTCCGCCAGACACAAGAACGCCTCCGCAAGGAGGCGTTGTTGTGTCTGGCGGAGAGAGAGGGATGAGGACGTGGGTTCGACAAAACGGCACGAAAGCCGTTTTGCACGGCGAAGCCGCCCCGAAGGGGTGAGGGCCATGGCCGAAAAATGCTCCTGCATTTTCGGCACTCCCGCCATCCATGGCGGTCGGACTGCCCGAATGAATCCCTCTCAGACTCTTGCGAGCTCCGCTTCAACTCTGTCCAAGTACATCCGGATTTGACGATCCAGCACCCAACCCCCATAATTGTTATTCTGCTGTGCGCCCGTAGCTCAGCTGGATAGAGCACCAGGCTACGAACTTGGTGGTCGGGAGTTCGAATCTCTCCGGGCGCGCCACCTACAGAATGAAAAAGACCAGCGAGCCCTGCTCCTTGGTCTTTTTTTTTGATCCGGCAGGTCGAACGCAAGGTGCCCACCTGCGATAGTCTGCTCCGGAATTCCCGAAGGAGCGGTCCGTGCCCGCCACCATTCACCCGCGCCGTGTACTTGCCGAGCGCCTGCTGCCACTGCTCGACCTGACCAGCCTGGGCGAAGTCGACACCCCCGCGCACATCGAAGCCCTGTGCGCGTCAGCGCGTACCCGCCATGGCCTGCCGGCTGCGATCTGCGTGTATCCCGAACACATCACCACCGTTCAGCGCGCCATGCAAGGCACGGCGGCCAAAGTGGCAACGGTCGTCAATTTTCCCGACGGCGGCAGCGATGCCTCACGCGCCTCGAGGGAGACGCGGCGCGCGTTGGCCGCCGGTGCGGATGAAATCGACCTGGTACTGCCCTACGATGCGCTGCGCCGGGGCGAGCACGCCCTGGCCGAAGCCGTGGTGCGTGCTTGTCGTGAAGCCTGCGGCAGCGCCTCGCTCAAGCTCATCATCGAAACAGGCGAACTCCAGACGCCTGAACTGATTCGCCAGGCTTGCGAGATCGGCCTGGCAGCCGGCGTGGATTTCCTCAAGACATCCACCGGCAAGGTGGCGGTGAATGCCACGCCGCAGGCCGCGGCGCTGATGCTCGATGCCATCGCACGCGATGGCGGCCGTTGCGGCTTCAAGGCCGCGGGCGGAATCCGCACGCTCGATGACGCGGCGATTTATCTCGGATTGGCTGCGGAACGACTGGGCGATGCGTGGATAACGCCCGCGCATTTCCGCATCGGCGCCAGCACTTTGTTCAGTGAATTGACGGCCGCCCTGGACGCCGCCGGATGACCGCGATGGACGCGCCATCGGCCGCGACGTTGATCCGCTGCAAGCGCGACGGCGAGCGTCTGGATTCGAAACAATTGCGGATCATCGCGCATGGCATCGCCAGCGGCGACTGGAGTGAAGGCCAGGTCGGTGCCTTCGCGATGGCCCTGGCCTGGCGCGGCATGACCATTGACGAGTGCCGCGAATTCACCCTGGCCCTGCGCGACTCCGGCCAGGTATTGCGTTGGAGAGACCTGCCCGGGCCGGTGCTCGACAAACATTCCACCGGTGGCGTCGGTGATTGCGTCAGCCTGTTGCTGGCGCCGCTACTCGCCGCCTGCGGAGCCTACGTGCCGATGATTTCGGGACGCGGCCTGGGCCACACGGGCGGCACGCTCGACAAGCTCGAGAGCCTGCCCGGATACAACGTCAATCCCTCCGAGTCGCGGCTGCGCAAAATCGTGGCCGAGGTCGGCTGCGCGATCATCGGCCAGAGCGATCAGCTGGTGCCGGCCGACCGCCGTCTCTATGGCGTGCGCGATGTCACCGCAACGGTGGACGTGCCGGACATGATGGTGGCGTCGATACTTTCCAAGAAACTTGCCGGTGGCGCGCAGGCGATGGTGCTCGACATCAAGACAGGCAATGGCGCGCAATTGCAGGACATGGCGTCGGCACGCGCGTTGGCCGATCGCATGCTGGAGGTAGCCGCCGGCAGCGGCCTGCACCTGCGCGTAGCCCTTTCCGACATGGATCAGGTGCTGGGACGCGACGCCGGCAACGCGCTTGAAGTACGCGCTGTCCTGGATCTGCTATGCGGTCGCGGTGGCTGCGATCGACTGCGCGACCTGACGCTGGCGATGTCGGCTGAATTGCTTTGCCTCGGTGGTATCGCTGCTACGACTGACGACGCCAGCGCGCGAGTGCGCCAGGCACTGGACTCCGGCGCCGCCGCCGAACGCTTCGCGCGCATGGTTTCTGCGCTGGGCGGGCCCACCGACCTGCTGGAGCGGCCGGACGCCTACCTGCGACGGACGGAAGTGACGCGTGACGTGCTGGCGCCTGCCGATGGTTTTGTCGCCGCAATCGATGTGAGGGCGCTGGGCAACGTGGTGGTCGAGTTGGGTGGCGGTCGCAAGCATCCGGCGCAGGCCATCGACCACGCCGTCGGCTTGTCCCACATCATCGGCCGCGGGTCGCGCGTCCAGGCAGGCCAGCCGATGGCCACCCTCCATGCCCGTGGCGAGGCAGAGACTTTGCTCTCGTCCGATGCCGTGCGTCGCGCCTTTGTGATCGCCGATACAGCGCCGCCCGTCGCGCCGTTGCTGCAATGGCGCGGGCGGGCGGACAATGGCGCATGACTCGCGCAATCTGGCTGGTGCTTGACTCACTCGGGCTCGGCGCCGCACCCGACGCTGCGGACTATGGTGACGCCGGCGCCGATACGTTCGGGCATATCGCTGCGGCTTGCGCCGCCGCGCCGCGCGGTGCCATGAAACTTCCCAACCTGTCGCGACTGGGCTTGCCGCAAGCCCACGCCGCCGCGCATGGCGCGCCCGCACGCGGGTTTGAAGCGATGCCGACGCCGGAAGGGCTGTGGGGCTACGCGGTCGAACGCGCCTGCGGCAAGGACACGCCATCAGGCCACTGGGAAACGGCGGGCGTGGTTCTGACGGAACCGTTTGGATTGTTCGAGCAGCAACAAAATTCATTTCCACCCGAGTTGCTGCGTGCGTTGGTCGAGCAAGGTGGCCTGCCCGGCGTGCTGGGCAACTGCCATTCCTCGGGCACGGAAATCCTGCAGCATCTCGGCGCGGAACACATGCAGACCGGCCGTCCGATTGTTTACACCTCGGCCGACTCGGTATTCCAGATTGCCGCGCACGAAGGTACGTTCGGTCTCGATCGCCTTTACGAAACCTGCATGCTGGCGCGCAAGCTGCTCGCGCCCTACAACATCGGCCGCGTGATCGCGCGTCCCTTCGTGGGAACGGCGGAAGCAGGATTCGTCCGCACCGGCAATCGCCACGACTACGCCTTGCCGCCACCGGCGCCGACGCTGCTCGACGCCGTCGTCGCGGCAGGCGGCGAGGTAATTGCGATCGGCAAGATCGCCGACATCTTCGCGAACCGCGGCGTCTCGCGCCATGTGCCGGCGCACGGCCACGATGCCTTGTTCGATGCGACCCTCGCGGCGATGGCGCAAGCCGGCAGCGGCAGCCTGATCGCGACCAATTTCGTCGACTTCGACAGCGTGTATGGGCATCGCCGCGACCTGTTCGGTTATGCGGCGGCGCTCGAGGCTTTCGACGCGCGCTTGCCTGAACTTTTCGCCGCGCTTCGCGAAGGCGACCTGCTGGTGCTCAGCGCCGACCATGGTTGCGATCCCACCTGGCCCGGCAGCGACCACACCCGCGAATGCATTCCCGCGCTGGCCTTCGGGCCTGGCTACGCGCCGCGCGCGCTGGGGCGACGCGACAGTTTCGCCGACCTGGGGCAGGGCATGGCCACGCACCTGGGCCTGCCGCCGTTGGCCGCCGGCCGTTGCTTGCTCGACGCGGCATGAGTCGGGTTCGATGAGCACGCCGCATATCGACGCTGCGCCCGGTGACATTGCCGACACCGTGCTGTTTCCAGGCGACCCCCTGCGTGCGCGACATATCGCCGCGGAGTTCCTGGCCGACGCCGTGGAAGTAACCTCGCGTCGCAACATGCTCGGCTACACCGGCCACTTCCACGGGATGCGTGTGTCAGTGATGGGCAGTGGCATGGGCATTCCGTCCTGCGCGATCTACGCAACGGAACTGGCGCGTGTGTACGGCGTGCGTCGCATCGTGCGGGTTGGCACCTGCGGTGGCGTCGGCGACGTGGCGCTGGGCGACCTCTTGCTCGCGCAGGCGGCGTCCACCGATTCCAACTTCAACCGGATGCAGTTCGGTGGTCACGAACTGGCAGCCTGCGCGGATTTCGCATTGTTGCGCGCGGTAGCCGACACAGCCGCCAGGCAGGACATCCCCGTGCGCGTTGCCCACGTGTTCAGTTCCGATTGCTTCTACGGCGGCGACCTGGACCTGGTCGAGCGCTTGCTGCAACATCGCATCGCCGCGATCGACATGGAGTCGGCCGGCCTGTACGGACTGGCGATGCGCGAGGGCATCCAGGCGCTGTCGGTGCTGGCGGTCAGTGACCACCTGCAACGCGGCGAGCACATGCCGGCGGAGCAACGCGAGCAAGGCCTGTCGCGAATGGTCTCGCTGGTGCTGGACAGCTTGCTGCTGCCACCGGAAACGCCCAGCTAGCAGGCACCGCTTCCGATCGCCTGCCGAATGGCGAGTCGTTCTTTTTCGAGATCGATGCCGTGTCCTGCCAGCCAGGCTGGGTCGAACAATGTCTGGTCGTAACGCGCACCGCGGTCGCAAAGCAGGCTGACAATGCTGCCGCGTTCGCCGCGCTTGCGCATGGCCGCGGCGAGGCGAAGGCAAGCCACGAGGTTGGTGCCCGACGAGCCGCCATAGCGATGGCCGAACAGGCCTTCCAGTTCCCAGGCGGCCGCAATCGACTGCGCATCCGCAACCTCGACCACTGCGTCCACCACTTCGAACAGGAAACACGGCTCGACCTTTGGGCGTCCGATGCCTTCGATGAGGGTAGCGGCGTCGGCTACGGCAGCGTGGTTGCGTCCCGCCCAGCCGTGGGCGAAGGCGCTGCCCTTTGGCTCGGCTACGCACAGTCGCGTCGCCAACTGTCGGTAGCGAAGGTAGCGGCCGATGGTGGCCGAGGTTCCGCCGGTACCGACGCCGCAGACAATCCATGCTGGTTCCGGATCGGGTTCGCCAGCCATCTGCGCAAGGATGGATTCGGCAATATTGTTGTTGCCGCGCCAGTCGGTTGCGCGTTCGGCCAGGCCGAACTGGTCCAGGTGGCAGGCGCCCTGTTGGGCGTGCCAGGCAGCGCGGCCATGCACCTGCGTCGGATCGTCCACCAGGTCGCAGCTTCCACCGAGCGCCTGCACGTCGCGAATCTTTCCCGGCGCCGTGCACGCGGGCATCACTGCGATGAAGTCCAGCCCCAGCAACCGCGCGAACCAGGCTTCGGAAATAGCTGTGCTGCCCGATGACGCATCAACGACCGCCTGGCCCGAGCGCAGGCGGCCGTTACACAACGCGTACAGGAACAGCGATCGCGCCAGCCGGTGTTTCAGGCTACCGGTGGGATGCGCCGCTTCATCCTTGAAATAAAAACCGATGCCCGGATAGGCGGGAAGCTCGAGTCGGAGCAAATGGGTATCGGCCGAGCGCGCCGCTTCGCGCTTGAGCTTACCGATCGCCTCGCGCACGAAGGCGCGGTCGAGGTCGATGGGCGGCAGGGCGAAGGGTATGTCGGGCATGCGCGGTCAGATCGAATGATCGGGCGCGAGCAGCGCTGTCGTGCGGCGCTCCAGGAAGTCGAAATACAGGTCGATGTAGCTGATCCCGTTTTCGTGGTCGATCAGGTACGGATTCATCAGTGTGTGGCGCAGGATCAGTAGCCGGTCGTCGTGATCGCCGCCGAGCGTTGCCGGGTCGAGTCCGAGCGAGCAAAGGATTCGCGACATCTCCGTCTCGCCCAGCGCGTCCGGACGCAGCGTGGTGACGGAGCCGAAGAACTCCTTCAACTGCAGCGGCTGGCCCGGGTCGCAGCGCAGTTCATCATGCAGCAACCGGACGAAAGCGTTTGCGCGCGAAACGTCGGTGTTGCCGACCGGATTGAGCGCGAGGCAAACCAGGTTGCTGTCCGGTGTGAATGGCACGGCCGCATGCAGCTTGCCTGATAGCGATTCGGCAAACCGGAGCGCGCGCGTGTGGAAAGCCTCGGCGGAGACGATGGTGTGCGATTGCAGGCAGCCGAAATTCGCATGGTCCAGCGGCAGGACCCGGTGCGTAACGAAAGCGGCTGCTGCGGCGGCGCCGGGCTTGGATCCCTCGGGGATGAACTGGCCGAGGCTGCGATAGCGCGCCAGGTAACCGACGGCGGTGGCGTCGTGGAAAACGTAGTCGGCCTGCTCGGCGAGCAACGCCATGGCTCGATGGTCTCGACAGATGAAGGCGCCGGCGCCATAAGGCAGGTAGCCCAACTTGTGTGGGTCGACGGTAATCGAGTCGGTCCGTCCCAGCGCACCGAACGCGGAGTACACACCAGCGGACGGAAACGATTCGAAGCCTTTGCGAACTTCCGCGAGTGTGCGCAGGCTGCCATCGGTGTTGCGGAACATCGTGGCCAGGTAGCCGCCCCAGGCGCCATCCACGTGTACGCCAAAACCCAGCCCGAGCACGGCATGCCTGTCGCGCGCATCCACCACGCCGTCAACCGGGTCGATCGTGCCGTATTCGGTGGTGCCAAGCACGGCGACCGCGAGCAGCACCGGTTGGCGCGAGCGTCCGCATTCGGCCAGGGTTTCTTCAAGCGCGTCCAGGTTGATGCGCATCTCGCGCTCGGGCAACAACTGCAACTGCGAGCGGCCAAGGCCGAGCAGTTTCATGCCCTTGCTCCACGAATAATGGGCGGTGATAGGCGCGAGCACCTTCGGGACCCGTAGCTGCGGATGCGCTGCGAAGAAATCGACGTGGCCGAGTTGCTCGAGTTGTTGGGCGCGCACGCGCGCATCCCACTGCCTGCGCTCCGCCATCGGCCGCGCCGCGAGCCACGCTTGCCAGCTGTCCAGCAAGGCAATGCCCGCCTGCGGCGCGAGGTTGAAGGCGGCCCAGTCGTCGTCTGGCAAGGGGATGTCAGGCACCTTGGCCGCACGTAGCGCCACCGGGAATGCCTTCAGCGCGAGTGCCAGCCGCAGCGCCTGGTAGTTGGCCAAGGTGCCACCGGACGTCAAGTGGCCGAACGCGCAATCCACGCGTGTCGGGTCGTTCGGGTAGCCAAGCATCCGCGCAAGTTGCAGGCCGACCTGTACTTCCATGTCCACCGTTACCGGCGCGGCATCCTCGCTGACATTGTTGGGGTTGTAGGGCAGGGTGAGCATCTGCGCGGCCAGCCCCGGAATCAGCAGGTCGGAAACCATGTGGCCCAGATAGCGCGGGCTGTGGAAGGGCACCGATTTCTTCAGTGCCGCAGACAGATGATGCAGTTCGCCGCGCAGCCGCGCCTCGAAGGCCAGGTAGTCCGGATGCTGCGCGGCGCGGGTAGAAATCGCCGGCGGGTCCTCGGGGTGGAAGTTTCGCCGCCAGTACACGTGGTCGCGCAGGAATTCGACGACGAGCTTTTCGAGCATCGTGTCGTTTTCGCCATAAGGGCCGAGGAAACAGGCGTCCAGCGCCTGGCGGCTGGCTTGGGGCGTGGGGCTGCCATGGCCGGCGGCGGGCAGTCGGGAAGCTTGCAGACTCGGGGCGTGGGACATGGCAGGCAGCTTAGGCCGCATCGGGCTGGGCTCCCTTGATCGAGGTCAATGGGCGAAGCGAAGCTCGAAAAGCCTGTGGTAAACTTCGCGCATCGGGTTGCCGCCCGGGTCGCGGGCCAGCCCGTACCCCGGCTCGATTCGGTGTTTTCGGGGTATAGCGCAGCCTGGTAGCGCGCCTGCTTTGGGAGCAGGATGTCGAGAGTTCGAATCCCTCTACCCCGACCAGTTCAAGCGTTCCGGATGTCTTGATTAGCGGTTTCAGTGCACAATTCCAGCCACGGCGCCCGTAGCTCAACTGGATAGAGCATCGGACTTCTACTCCGTAGGTTGGGGGTTCGAGTCCCTCCGGGCGCGCCAGATCAGCTTCAAATGGTGGATGTAGCTCAGTCGGTTAGAGCATCGGATTGTGATTCCGAGGGTCGCGGGTTCGAATCCCGTCTTCCACCCCAGTCTCCGGATGCGGCATAATGCCGCGTCGGCTGCCGTACCGGCAGGAAAGGTTTTGGGCCGTTAGCTCAGTTGGTAGAGCAGTTGACTCTTAATCAATAGGTCGAAGGTTCGAATCCTTCACGGCCCACCAATCTTTCCTGTGTGACCGGTACCCGCATGGCAATGCGAAAGTGGCGGAATTGGTAGACGCCCAGGATTTAGGTTCCTGTGGGGAAACCCGTGAGAGTTCGAGTCTCTCCTTTCGCACCATCCGTTGGCTGCGTGGGACGAGCCGGATCCATGGGTTTTTTCTTTTTATGGCGCCCTAGAAAGGCGCGAGGCTGGAGTACAAATGCAAGTTTCGCTTGAGAACACCGCTTCCCTCGAACGCCGCCTGACGGTAAGCCTTCCCGCTGAACGCCTCGATGGCGTGGTCGGACAGCGCCTGCAGGAAATCGCGCGTACCGCCAAGCTCAAGGGCTTCCGCCCGGGTCGCATTCCGGCCAAGGTCATCGAGCAGCGTTATGGTCCGCAAGTGCGCGAAGAAGCGCTGGGCGAACTGATCCGCCAGAGTTTTGACGAGGCCGTGCGCCAGGAAAAACTGCAGCCGGCGGGCAACCCCGACATCCACAATGAACCCAAGGGTGAAGACGGTGCCATCCGCTACGTCGCCACCTTCGAGGTCGTACCCGATTTCGGCCCGGTCGACCTGAGCAAGCTCAGCTTCGACCGTGTAGTCGCGCACGTCGAGGATTCCGACATCGACGCGATGCTCGAAACCTTGCGCCAGCAGCGCCAGGCCTGGCATCCGGTCAGCCGCCCCGCGCAGGCCGGCGACCTGGTCCGCGTGGAAACCTACGCGCGCCTGGCCAATGAACGGATTCCCGCCGAGGGCTCCGAACAAGGCGCCACCGTCATCGGTTCCAACGGCATGCTGCC
This sequence comes from Gammaproteobacteria bacterium, assembly GCA_031408815.1. Lineage (GTDB taxonomy): Bacteria > Pseudomonadota > Gammaproteobacteria > Xanthomonadales > Xanthomonadaceae > Arenimonas. The sequence goes on along the minus strand of JANNWV010000156.1, from coordinate 4,258 downwards.
CGAACTCGAGTCGCAACTCGTCGGCATGAGTGCCGGCGACGAACGCGACGTGGAAGTGACCTTCCCGGCCAACTGGCGCCTGCCGAACATGGCAGGCCAGACCGCCACGGTCGTGCTCAAGGCCGGCCAGGTGGCCGAGTCCTTCGTGCCGGACATCGACGAAGCCTTCATCAAGAGCTTTGGCGTTCGCAGCGGCAAGCTTGAGGTCTTCCACAAGGAAGTCCGGGCCAACCTCGAGCGCGAACTCAAGGGCACCCTGATGAACCGCCTGCGCGCCGAAGTCGCGCAGAAGCTGGTCGCTGCCTATGCGCACGTTGAATTGCCGCCCCGCCTTGTTGAAGCCGAGGCACGGTCCTTGGCGCTGAGCACGGCTGAAACCGCGCGCCAGCAGGGCCAGGCCAATGTCACCGAGTCGCCGGTTCCGTTCATGAACGCCGCGCGCCAGCGCGTGGCCGCCGGCCTGCTGGTTGGCGAGATCGCCCGCCAGAACCAGTTGTCGCTGGACCCGGCGCGCGTGCGCGAGACGATGCAGTTGATCGCCTCGACCTACGAAGATCCGGGCCAGGTCATTGAACTCTATCGCAACGACCCCAATCTCATGCGTAACCTGCAGAACAGGGTGATGGAAGAGCAGGTGATCGACTGGATCGCCGAACGCGCCAACGCCACCGAGCAGTCGATGAGCTTTGCCGACGTGATGCGCCCAATAGCCTGAGTACCACGCGGCTCAAACCGGAGAGTGGCATGCAAGATGTAAAGGGTCTGAACCTGGTGCCGATGGTGGTCGAACAGACCAGCCGTGGCGAACGCGCGTTCGACATCTACTCGCGCCTGCTGAAGGAACGCGTGATCTTCCTGGTCGGCGGCGTGGACGACTACGTCGCCAACGTGATCGTGGCCCAGTTGCTGTTCCTGGAAGCGGACAATCCCGAGAAGGACATCAGTCTCTACATCAACTCGCCGGGCGGCATCGTCACTGCAGGCCTGGCCATCTACGACACCATGCGTTTCATCAAGCCCGACGTCAGCACCATCTGCGTCGGCCAGGCGGCAAGCATGGGTTCGTTCCTGCTGGCGGCGGGCGCCAAGGGCAAGCGCTACATCCTTCCCAACTCGCGCGTCATGATCCACCAGCCGTCGGGCGGCACCCAGGGCCAGGCGAGTGACATCGCCATCCAGGCCAAGGAAATCCTGTATTTGCGGGAACGCCTGAACCAGGAGTTGGCCGCGAACACAGGTCAGCCGATCGAAAAGATCGCCGCCGACGTCGAACGCGACTACTTCATGAACGCCGAAGAGGCCAAGGCCTACGGCGTCGTGGATGCCGTGCTCGACCGCCGGCAGGAAGACAGCGTCCAGCCGGGTTGAAGGCCCGCCCGCCGCAGCCGCTGACGGAAACCGGGACCGCCTTCACAGGCGGCCCACGGGCACCCATTGCGGCCTGTGCTATCCTCGATTTTGAAGCCGTTTTTCGCCCCTGTAGGGCAGGGCAAGAAGCATGACCGACGACCGTCTCAGCCGCTCCGGCGACAGCAGCAAGATCCTGTACTGCTCCTTCTGCGGCAAGAGCCAGCACGAGGTCCGGAAACTCATTGCCGGCCCCAGCGTTTTCATCTGCGATGAATGCGTCGAGCTTTGCAACGACATCATCCGCGAAGAGCTGGAGGAAAAGGCCCATGCGGCCCGCAGCCACCTGCCCAAGCCGCGCGAAATCCTCGAAGTGCTCGACCAGTACGTGGTCGGACAGCCACGCGCAAAAAAGACCCTGTCGGTAGCGGTGTACAACCACTACAAGCGGATCGAATCGCGCCTGAAAAACGACGACATCGAACTGTCGAAGTCCAACATCCTGCTGATCGGCCCGACCGGCTCGGGCAAGACACTGTTGGCCGAAACACTGGCCCGCATGCTAAACGTGCCGTTCACCATTGCCGACGCCACCACGCTGACCGAAGCCGGTTACGTGGGCGAGGATGTGGAAAATATCATCCAGAAGCTGCTGCAGAAATGCGATTACGACGTCGAAAAAGCCCAGAGCGGCATCGTCTACATCGATGAAATCGACAAGATCTCGCGCAAGTCGGAAAACCCGTCCATCACCCGCGACGTGTCGGGCGAGGGCGTGCAGCAGGCCTTGCTGAAGCTGATCGAAGGCACCGTTGCCTCGGTCCCGCCGCAGGGCGGGCGCAAGCATCCGCAGCAGGAGTTCCTGCAGGTCGACACCAAGAACATGCTGTTCATCTGCGGCGGCGCCTTCTCGGGCCTGGACAAGATCGTCCAGCAGCGCAGCACCGAGGCCGGCGGCATCGGCTTCGGCGCCAAGGTCAAAAGCTCCGAGCGCAAGGCCGACATTGGCAAGCTGCTGTTCGATGTCGAGCCGGAAGATTTGATCAAGTTCGGCCTGATCCCCGAGTTCGTCGGTCGCCTGCCCGTGGTTGCGGCGCTGGAAGAGCTCAACGAAGAAGCGCTGGTGCGTATCCTCACCGAGCCCAAGAACGCGATTACCAAGCAGTTCAAGAAGTTGTTCGACATGGAAGGCGTCGAGCTGGAAGTGCGTCCCGACGCGTTGCTGGCGATTGCCCGCAAGGCGCTGAAGCGCAAGACCGGCGCGCGCGGCCTGCGAACCATCATGGAATCGGTGCTGCTCGACACGATGTACGATTTGCCGTCGCTTGAAAACGTCAGCAAGGTCGTGGTCGACGAGTCAGTGATCAATCACCAGACTGAACCCTACCTGATCTATACCAACACTCCGGCCGTCGCCCCGCGCGCGGCCTCTGGCGAATAGACGGTCCGGCAATTTATTGAACACGGGCCGGTCATCCGGCCCGTTTTCATTTGGGAATCTGGCGTATCGTTAGCTGGAAAACTCGTCGTTCGAGCCCCAAGTAAGGGTTGGTTCGCCCCATTTGGAGAAAGTCATGGAAAACCCCACCTCGGTCCGCCTCGATCTTCCGGTCCTGCCGCTGCGGGACGTCGTCGTGTACCCGCATATGGTGATTCCGCTGTTCGTCGGGCGCGACCGGTCGATCAAGGCCCTGGACATCGCCATGGCGGCAGACAAGCAGATCCTGCTGATCGCCCAGAAGAGTCCGGACGTGGACGATCCCGCGCAGGCCGACCTGTATTCGGTGGGCACGCTGGCGACGGTATTGCAATTGCTCAAGCTTCCCGACGGCACCATCAAGGTGCTGGTGGAAGGCGTCTCGCGCGTTGCGATCGAGGGCTATGGCGACAACGAGGGCGCATTGACCGCGCAAGGCACCGCGCTGGAATCCAATTTCGAGCGCGACGAACGCGAGATGGGCGTGACCCTCGGCTCGCTGATGGGCCTGTTCGAACAATACGTAAAGACCAATCGCAAGCTGCCGCCTGAACTGTTGACCACCCTATCGGGCATCGACGATCCGGGCCGCGTCGCCGATACCGTCGCCGCGCACCTGGGTGCGCGCCTGGCCGACAAGCAACGGCTGCTCGAAACCCTGGAAGTGGGGCAGCGCCTCGAGATACTGATCGGCCTGGTGGACGGCGAGATCGACGTCCAGCAGATCGAGAAGCGCATCCGCGGCCGCGTCAAATCGCAGATGGAACGCAGCCAGCGTGAGTACTACCTCAACGAACAGATGAAGGCGATCCAGAAAGAGTTGGGCGACCTTGACGAGGCGCCCAACGAGTTGGAGGAGTTGGCGAAGAAAATTGCTGGCGCGGGAATGCCCAAGGCCGTCGAATCCAAGGCCAAGTCCGAGTTGGCAAAGCTCAAGCAGATGTCGCCGATGTCGGCCGAGGCCACGGTGGTGCGAAACTACCTTGACTGGCTGCTCGGTGTGCCCTGGAAAAAGCGCACCAAGATCCGCAAGGACCTGAAAGCCGCGCAGCAAGTGCTCGATGCCGACCACTACGGCCTTGAAAAGGTGAAGGACCGGATCCTTGAATACCTCGCCGTGCAAACCCGCGTGAAGCAGATGAAGGGTGCGATCCTGTGCCTGGTCGGGCCGCCCGGCGTGGGCAAGACATCTCTGGGCCAGAGCATCGCCAAGGCGACCAACCGCAAGTTCGTGCGCATGTCGCTCGGCGGCGTGCGTGACGAGGCCGAGATCCGCGGCCACCGCCGCACGTACATTGGCTCGATGCCGGGCAAGATCGTGCAGAACCTGGTGCGCACGGGCGTGAAGAACCCGCTGTTCCTGCTCGACGAAGTCGACAAGATGGCGATGGACTTCCGCGGCGACCCGTCGTCGGCGCTGCTCGAAGTGCTCGA
>JANNWV010000155.1:0-26757 GCA_031408815.1 Gammaproteobacteria bacterium | reverse complement strand
TGCACCGGCATGGGCAAATCCGGCCACATCGCCACCAAGATCGCGGCCACCCTCTCGTCCACCGGAACGCCGGCCTTCTTCCTGCACCCGGGCGAAGCGAGTCATGGCGACCTGGGCATGGTGAAGGATTCGGACGTCGTGCTGCTGCTGTCCAATTCCGGCGAATCCGAAGAGATCATGACCATCGTCCCGGCGCTGAAGCGCCAGGGCAATCGCATCATCGCCCTGACCGGCCGCCCGGAATCACGCCTGGCGTCGCTGTCCGACGTGCACCTGGATGTGAGCGTGCCCGAGGAAGCCTGTCCGCTGGGCCTGGCGCCGACCTCCAGCACCACCGCCTGCCTGGTGATGGGTGATGCGCTGGCGGTTGCCCTGCTCGAGGCGCGCGGATTCACCGCCGACGACTTTGCCCGCTCGCATCCGGCCGGCAGCCTGGGCCGCCGCCTGTTGCTGCACATCAGCGACGTGATGCACGGCGGCCAGGAGGTTCCACGCGTTGGCGAAAACGCGAGCGCCAGCGAGGCGCTGGTGGAGATGAGCCGCAAACGGCTGGGCATGACGGCCGTGGTCGACGATACCGGCCGCCTGCTGGGCGTGTTCACCGACGGCGACTTGCGCCGCGCCCTGGACGATGCGCAGATGGACCTGCGAACCGTGCCGGTAAAGACCTTGATGGCGCATGCGCCCAAGACCATCGGCGCCAACCAGCTGGCGGTCGAAGCGGCGCACCTGATGGAAGCGCACAAGATCAACGCCCTGGTCGTGGTGGATGATGAACGCCGGGTGGTTGGCGCGCTCAACATCCACGATCTTTTGCGCGCCCGGGTGGTCTGATCCTGATGAGCGATACGTCTGATTTTATTTCCGACCCAATTCCCCAAGCCGTGCGCGATCGCGCGCGCGGCATCCGCCTGGTCGCCTTCGACGTCGACGGCACGCTGACCGATGGTCGACTGTGGTTCGACCACGAAGGCAACGAGATGAAGGCCTATCACGTCGAGGATGGCCTCGGCATGCGCCTGCTCATGGACAACGGCATCGTGGTCGCGATAATCACCGCGCGTGAAAGCGCCTCGGCGAAAGCCCGCGCACGCGACCTGCGCATCGACCACGTCTTCACTGCGGTCAAGGACAAGCTCGCCTGCCTGGTAGACCTGTGCAAGCAGCTCGACATCGAACTGTCGAACGTGGCCTACATGGGCGACGACCTGGCCGACCTGCCGATCTTTCCCTACGCAGGCCTGGCGGCCGCGCCGGCCAACGTGCATCCCTGGGTGCGCGACCGCGTGCACTGGATCACCGGCAAGTCCGGTGGTGAAGGCGCCGCACGCGAGCTATGCGACCTGATCCTTGAAGCGGCAGGCCATCGCGAAGCCATCCTTTCCCGGTTCCTCGGCCGATGAGGAAGCGCAGCATCGCCGCCGCCACCCTGCTGGCCGTCGCCGTGTCCGGCGGCCTGGCCGTGTGGCAATTGCGGCCGCAGGCACCGCCGCCCAAGCCCAGCCCGGCGCGCTCGGATTACATTCTCGAGAACTTCGAACTGACCGCTCTGGACGAGGCCGGAAAAGAGTCCTTTTCTGTCCAGGCGCCGCGGCTGGAGCGTGATCCCAGTGGCAAGAGCCTGACCCTCACGCTGCCGCGCTTCTCGTTTCCCGACAAGGAAAGCGGCCGCTGGCTGGCCACGTCGCAGTCGGCCTGGGTCGCCGAGAAGGGCGTCGAGGTCCGGCTTATCGACAAGGTCGACATGATCGGCCCGCCGACGCCGCTGGGTGACCGGACCCGGTTCAACACCGAACACTTGCAGATTTTCCCCAAGCAAGACCTCGCCCTCAGCCAGGATCTCGTGACCGTCAGCCGGGCCGACTCTATACTGCGGGGCACCGGGTTGCGTGCCGATATGAAGACCCACCACATCCAGTTGCTTGCCAATGTCAAAGGACGCTATGCGCCTCCACGCCCTTAGTTCACTTCTTCTCGTCGCCTTGCTGCCGTTTGGCGCCCAGGCCAAGACCACCGACCGCAACGCCCCGATGGACATCGAGGCCGACCGCACCGACGCCATGCTCGGCGACGACAGCGAGTCGGTGCTGACCGGCAGCGTGAAGATCACGCAGGGTTCGCTGGAAGTGACCGCCGACCGCGCCGTCATCCACCGCAAGGCCGGCGACATCAGCCAGGTCGTGCTGACCGGCGCCCCGGCCACGCTCAAGCAAGTGGCCGACAACGGCGAGCCGATGAACGCCCGCGCCACGCAGATTGTGTACACCCTGACGAGTGACTTGGTCGTGCTGACCGGTGGCGTCGTCATCGAGCAACCCCGCGGAACACTGCGCGGCGAAACCATCAAGTACGATCTTAAAACCGGCCGCCTCGACGGCGGTGGCGACGGCAAGCGCGTGCAGATGCGGATCATGCCGAAGACGGCCGGCGCCAAGTAATGCTGTCAGCACGCGGCCTGCGCAAGCGCTACAAGTCGCGCGAAGTTGTCCACGATTTCGGCCTGGACCTCAGTCCGGGTGAAGTCGTCGGCTTGCTCGGCCCCAACGGCGCGGGCAAGACCACCTGCTTCTACATGATCGTAGGCCTGGTGCCGACCGATGCCGGGCAGATCGCGCTGGATGGCGAAGACATCACTGCCTTGCCAATGCACGAACGCGCCCGCCGCGGCATCGGCTACCTGCCGCAGGAAGCATCGGTATTTCGCAAGCTCAGCGTCGCCGACAACCTGATGGCAGTGCTGGAACTGCGCAGCGACCTCAATGCCACCAGCCGCAAGCGCGAGATGCAGTCGCTGCTGGAAGAACTGCAGGTTTCCGACGTGGCCGGCCAGCTTGGCGCCAGCTTGTCGGGCGGCGAACGTCGCCGCGTCGAGATTGCGCGCGCCCTCGCCGCCAATCCGCGCCTGATCCTGCTGGACGAGCCTTTCGCCGGCGTGGACCCGATTTCGGTCGGCGAAATCCAGAAAATCGTGCGCCACCTCAAGCAACGGGGCATCGGCGTGCTGATCACCGACCATAACGTGCGGGAAACCTTGGGCATCTGCGACCGGGCGTATATCCTCAATGCAGGAAGCGTACTGGCCCAAGGATCCCCTGAAGCCGTGCTCGCCAATCCGGATGTGCGTCGCGTCTACCTGGGCGAATCGTTCCGCCTGTAGCGTTTCCACTCCGGCCTTGCGTGCCGGCAACGCCGCAATGAAACCGACCCTGCAAATCCGCCTTGGGCAGTCGCTGACGCTGACGCCGCAATTGCGCCTGGCGATCCGCCTGCTGCAACTGTCGGCGGTGGAACTCGAAGTCGAGATCAACGACGCGGTGGACAGCAACCCCTTGCTGGAACGCGAGGAAGACGAAGCCGACGCGCCCGTGTTCGAGCCCGGCCAGTCAGGCTCGGATTCGCCCGAGCAGACGCCACCCGATCTGCAGGCGGGCGAAGTTGAATCCTTCGGCGACAACGATGCGTTCGACGACACGCCCGAATTCCGTTGGGATGAGGACCGTGCCCCGGGCAGCGGCAGTGGATCGGAAGGCGAAGACCGCGAGGAAGGTCGCGCTGCGCCGCTCGACCTGCACGAGCACCTCAGCTGGCAATTGCACCTGAGCCACCTGACCGATCGCGATGTGCTGATCGGCGAAGCCCTGATCGAGGCCATCGGCGAAGAAGGCTACCTGCAGGTTCCGTTCGAGGACATCCAGGCGGCCCTGGCGCCGGAACTGATCGTGTCGCCGGCCGACATCGAGATGGTGCTGATGCGGATCCAGCGTTTCGACCCGGTGGGGGTCGGCGCGCGCAGCCTGTCCGAGTGCCTGTGCGTGCAACTGGGCATGTTGAGCGCCGACACGCCTGGGCTGGCCCTGGCCCGGACCATCGCCGCCAGCCAGCTCGACGCCCTGGCCAAGCACGGCGCGGCCAAACTCGCGACCAGCCTCAAGCAGCCGGCTAGCGCCGTGGACCAGGCCGTCGCCCTGCTGCGCTCGCTCGATCCCAAGCCCGGCGCGCAGATCGGGGCCAGCGAAACCGAATTCATCGTGCCCGACGCCATCGCCTATCGGCAGGGCGGCGTCTGGAAAGTCGCGACCCACGCCGGCAGCCAGCCGCGCATCGGCATCAACCGGCATTACGAGCGCCTGATCGGCAAATCCACCCGCGAGGACGATAGCTACCTGCGTGCGCAATTGCAGGAGGCCCGCTGGCTGATCAAGAGCCTGGAAACCAGGGCTGATACCCTGCTGCGTGTCGCCCGATCCATCGTCCGCCAACAGAGCGGCTTCCTGGAACACGGCGCCCAGGCGATGCGGCCGCTGACCTTGCGCGAAGTCGCCGAGGAACTCGGGCTTCATGAATCGACCATATCCCGCGCCACGACGCGAAAATACCTGCGAACTCCCCGCGGCACCTTCGAGTTCAAGTATTTCTTCAGCTCCGGAATCACCACCGACAGTGGCGGCGGCGCCTCCGCCACGGCCATCCAGGCCATGCTGCGGCGGCTGATCGACAAGGAGAACCCGCGTTCACCTCTTTCAGACGCAAAACTTGCGCAAATACTGAAAACCGAGGGCATCCCCGTGGCCCGGCGAACTGTGGCAAAGTACAGGGAAGCGATGAATATCCCCTCATCCACCGAGCGGCAGAGACTCTAGGAGGCCCGTTGCGAGTCCCGCGGGCGCACCGCACGTCCCCCGGGGCAAACCCCACGCCAATCCCCTCCGCCGCAGGCATCGCCCGGCGCAACCGGACTGGAAAATGTAATGAAGACAGGAGTTAGCCATGCGAATCGACATCAGCGGGCATCAGATGGAAATCACCGCGGCCTTGCGTGAATACGCGCAGGAAAAGCTGGGACGACTGGCCAAGCATTTTGAACAACATCTCGATACCCGCATGATCCTGTCGGTGGACAAGCTCGAGCACAAGGCCGAGGCCACCATCCATACTCCCGGCAAGACGCTTTACGCGGATGCACTCGCGCCCGACATGTATGCCGCCATCGACCTGCTGGCCGACAAGCTCGACCGCCTGGTCATCAAGCAAAAAGAAAAAGTGAAGGACCATCATCGCGGCACGTCCGCCGCGCGGTCCGACAGTTTCGGCTGACGTTTCCCGCCCGCCCCGATGCGAAACCGGATCAGCGCCCGCGAACTGTTCGACCAGCTGCACGAACGCCTCGCACTGCGCTGGCTCACGGCGGGACAGCGCGGTGGCGAACGCACGCTGGAACGCGGCGAACAACTGACACGCCGGCCCTCGTTGGCCGGCTATCTCAACGTCATCCATCCCAACAAGGTGCAGATCATCGGTGCCGCGGAACTGGCGTGGCTCGATACGCTGGATGCGCGGCAACGCTGGGAAACCCTCGAAAAGATCATGGGCTTCGACCCCATGGCCTTGGTGATCAGCCAGAACCAGGGCTGCCCGCAAGACCTGCGCAGCATCGCCGAGGAAACCAATACCGCATTGTGGGTGTCGGGCCGGCGCGGTTATGAACTGCTGAACCTCTTGCAGTACCACATGGCGCTGGCGCTGGCGCCGCGCATCAGCCTGCACGGCGTGTTCATGGAAATATTCTCGATCGGCGTGCTGGTCACCGGTGAGTCGGGCGTCGGCAAGAGCGAGCTCGCGCTCGAACTCATCTCGCGCGGACATCGCCTGGTCGCCGATGACGCGCCCGAATTCACCCAGATCGCACCAGACGTGCTCGACGGCACCTGCCCGGAAATGTTGCAGGACATGCTCGAAGTCCGCGGCCTGGGCGTCATGAACATCCGCCAGATGTTCGGCGACACCGCGGTGAAGCGGAACAAATACCTGCGCCTGATCGTGCAACTGGTGAAGGCCGTGGACAACAGCGGCGATGCGATGGCACGCCTGACCGGTGAATCGCCGGCACCCGCGCGCGTGCTCGACCTCGAAGTGCCGGTGTTCCAGCTGCCAGTCGCCGCAGGCCGCAACCTGGCCGTACTGACAGAAGCCGCCGTGCGCCTGCACATGCTGCGCGTGAAGGGGCTCGACCCAGCCGCCGCCTTCCTGGCAAGGCACGCCAGCCTGCTGTCGCTGAGCCAGGAATCGTAGGCCCGGCATGAACATCAACGCCCGCCCCACCCTCATCATCGTCAGCGGCCTGTCCGGATCGGGCAAGAGCGTGGCGCTGCGTACGCTGGAAGACCGCGACTATTACTGCGTGGACAACCTGCCGGCGGAACTGCTGACCTCGTTCGTACAGAGCATGGCGGCGGCCGAATCGCCGCGCGCGAAGCTGGCGGTCGGCATCGACGTGCGCAACGTGGCCTCAGACCTTTCCCGCATCGGTGAATGGCTGTCGGCCGTGGCCGCGCTGGGCTATGACCATCGCCTGGTGTTTTTCGACACCAGCGACGAAGTATTGGTGAAGCGCTATTCCGAAACCCGACGGCGGCACCCGCTGTCGCACCAGGGCCTGCCGCTGTCGGACGCCATCGCGCTGGAACGCGAGCGGCTGCGTCCCTTGCGCGCGCTGGCCGATTTCATCATCGACACCAGCCAGACCAACGTCCACCAACTGCGCAAGGCCGTGCTAAGCCAGATCGAGCCCGGCCTGGCACCACGCGTTTCATTGCTGTTCGAATCCTTCGCCTACAAGAACGGCGTGCCCGGCGATGCCGATTTCGTCTTTGACGCGCGCTGCCTGCCCAATCCGCATTGGGACCCCAAGCTGCGGCCCCTGTCCGGCCGCGACGCCGCAGTACGTGATTATCTGGACGAACAGGAAAGCGTCCGCGAGTATGTTGGCCAAGTGTCCTCGTTCCTCGACACCTGGTTGCCGCGATTCGAATCGGAAACGCGCAGCTACCTCACTGTCGCCTTCGGCTGCACCGGCGGAAGGCACCGGTCGGTGTACCTGGCGGAAAGGCTGGCGCGGCATTTCCGCGAACGCGATCGCGAAGAAGTACTGACCCACCATCGGGAACTGGAGTAGCCATGCTCGAACGCGACCTGCAAATCACCAGCCCACTCGGCCTGCATGCACAAGCTTCGGCCAAGCTCGTGCAGGTGCTGACCGGGTTCCGCAGCCAGGCATTCCTGCTGGCCAAGGGTCGCGAGGTCAACGCCAAGTCCATCATGGGCGTGATGTTGCTCGCCGCCGGCCCGGGCAGTACGGTGCGTGCCCGCATCGAAGGCGATGACGAGGCCGAGGCCATGGCGGCGCTGGTGGCGCTGTTCGAAGCGGGGTTCTGAGAAATACGGGGTTCTCAAAAGCATCGCGGCCGCTTTCAACAGACGCATGTCTGGTCAGGCCGCTCCCACCTGGGGCTGGGCAGATGATGCCTGCGCGCCGATAATGCGCGTGCCCTTCCCGGAGTAAGCCATGGCCGAGGCCGTCCGCCAAGACAAGACCGCGCGCCAGCTCCGGCTCTTGTCGGATGCGCTGGACAGCGGCCGCCTGGGCCCGGTGCGGCGCATGGTCAACGCCCTGTCGCCGGCGGAAATCGGCAACCTGCTCGAGTCGCTGCCACCGGGCAAGCGCAATGTCGTGTGGGGACTGGTGGACGCCGAGGACGACGGCGAAGTGCTGGTGCACGTCGGCGAAGACGTGCGCGACGGCCTGCTGGCCGAGATGGATACCGACGAAATCGTCGCCGCCGTCGAAGACCTCGACATCGACGACCTGGCAGACCTGATCGAAGACCTGCCCGACACGGTCATCGATGAAGTACTGAAGTCGATGGACCGCGAGAATCGCGAGCGCCTCGAACAGGCCCTGTCCTACCCGGAAGACAGCGCCGGGCGACTGATGAACCCCGATGTCATCACGGTGCGCGCCGACGTCACCGTGGACGTCGTGCTGCGCTACCTGCGCCTGCGCGGCGAAATGCCGGACCATACCGACCATCTGTTCGTGGTCAGCCGCCGGCACCAGTACCTGGGTCGCGTGGCGACCAATGCGCTGCTGACGCACGACCCGTCCACGCCGATCAATGAACTGATCGACGACGAACAACCGGCCATCCCGGTGGACACGACCGACAACGTGGTCGCCACGCAATTCTCCGACCACGACTGGGTGTCGGCGCCGGTAGTGGACGAAAACAACATCCTGCTCGGCCGCATCACCATCGATGACGTGGTGGACATCATCCGTGACCGCGCCGAGCACCAGGCCCTCAGCGCCGCTGGCCTCGACGAAGACGAGGACATGTTCAGCCCGGTGCCGCGCGCAGCGCGACGGCGCGCCCTGTGGCTGGGCATCAACTTGATGACGGCCTTCCTGGCATCGTGGGTGATCGGGCGTTTCGAAGGTGCACTGGAACAGGTCGTGGCGCTGGCCGTGCTGATGCCGATCGTCGCCAGCATGGGTGGTGTTGCCGGCACGCAGGTGCTGACGCTGATGGTGCGCGGTCTCGCGCTGGGCCAGGTGGGTGTGGGCAACCTGCGCGCCTTGCTGGCGAAAGAGGTACTGGTCGGCATCCTCAACGGCGCTATCTGGGCGGTCGTGGTCGGCGTGGTGGCGGGCCTTTGGTTCCAGGACATGAAACTGGGCCTGGTCATCGCGCTCGCGATGTTGATCAACCTGGTCAACGCCGCGCTGGCCGGCGTGTTGGTGCCGCTGACGCTGCGCCGGATGAACATCGATCCCGCGCTTGCGGGCGGCGTCGTGCTGACCACCTTCACCGACGTGGTCGGCTTCCTGTCTTTCCTTGGGCTCGGAACGCTTATCTTGCTGAAGTGAATCCACGCGAGGCGCTGCGGTCCACGATCCAGGCGACGGCGATGCCCGCGCCGGTGGCGGCGATCATCGACCACGGCAGCGGCGGGACTTCGATATGCACGCGCTGCACCACCAGCGCGATCACCGGCTGCATGTAGACCAGGCCGATCACGCCCACGCCAAGCAGCAGCAAGGTCACCAGCCAGTCCTCGATGCCGCTTTTTTCTTCGGCAAGCACGATGCGCTTTGCGATTCGCGCGGCGAAATCCGCCGGCAATTGCAGGGCCGTCGGGCGATTCAAGGCGCGGATCACGAGTCGATGCCGGTCGAGGCCGGGGTCGGTGCCCGCGGGCTGTCCACGGCGCTCGGCCGCTTCCGCAGCGGCTTGCAAGCGCATTTCGCGATCGATGTCTTCAGGATTCATGCGGCTACTCCCATGCGTACTTCGAGCAGTTGCCGGAGCCGGCTGCGCGCCCGAAACAGATAATTCTTCACGGTGCCCTCGGGCAGGCCAGTCACGCTGGCGATGTCGCCGATCGGCATTTCCTCGAGGTGGTAAAGCGTAACGAGCGTGCGCTGGATGGCAGGCAACTTTTCAATGGCGTCACCCAACAAGCCCATCAGTTCGTTGTCGGCGCAGGCCGCTTCCAGGTTGAAGCCATCGCTCACGCCTTCCCAGGCTGGCCCTCCCTCGTCGTCCGCGGATGGCTCGACCATCGGCAACTTTTTCTTCTGCATGTGGCGAGTTGCCACGGAAAAGGCCACGCGGCCGATCCAGGTGGACAGCGCGCTTTCGAATCGATACTGGTTGAGTCGCTCATGCACCCGGAAGAAGACGTCCTGGCACAGCTCGCGGGCATCCTCGGGGTGCTGCACCATCCGGTACACCAGATGCCAGACCAGTTTCTGGTGGCGCGCGACCAGGCGCTCGAAGGCTCCTGCCTCCCGCGCCAATACCGCACTCACCAGTTCCTGGTCGTCGCTCATGCCCGATGGATACCTGCCGGGGCCGATGGGTTGCAGGTTAGCCCGAATGAAATGGGATGCAACCGGATTCGCCCTGACCCTGTCCATCATGCTGACCGGGCCGAATGCGCCCGACCCACCCGGAGAACTTCCATGGATTTTGCCCTGCTCGTCCCCATCACGGCCATTCTGGCCGTCGTCATGGCCATCAAGATCATCGTCGACTCGCGCCTGCGCCGCCGCCTGGCGGAGACCAACGCGTCCGAAGACCTGATCAAGTCGATGCTGGTCGCCGATGAACAGGCCCGCCGCCTGTCGGCCCTCAAGTGGGGCCTGGTGCTGACCCTGATGGGCCTGGCCTTCGGCCTGATCAGCGCACTGGGCCTGGAGCCTGACGATGCCGGCACCTGGGGCCTGCTGATTGGAACTGCCGGCGTCGGCATGCTGGCCTACCACTTCATCGCCAGCCGCAGCCGCTGATCAGTTTGCGGCCTGGGGATCAGCGCAGGGATCGCGCTGCCGCTTGTTCCTCGAGCGTCAGCGCCACCTTGTCGCGAAGATAGGCTGGTTCCAGCAAGTCGGCGCGGATGCCCTGCCCCCGGGCCAGCATCCGCGCGCCGAGCCGGGCGATGTCGCCGGCATGGGGCAGGGCCAGTGCATCGCACAGGCGTAGTCTTGGACCCAAGGCGAAAACCAGTGCCTGCCCGGCGGCCACAAAACCGCTGCCCACGCCCTGCAGGTTTTGCAGTTCTTCCGTGACGCGGGGTTCTGCCGGCGTCGCCATCCATTCATCGCTGACGGCGACCACCCTTTCCTCCGGATCATGTCGGAACAACCCCAGGTACAACTCGCCCATGCGCGCGTCGATCGCTGCCAGGATCGTTGGCGCCTGATCGCCGGCAGCACCGGTTTCGATCGATGGCGCCTGCAGGGCCAGCGCCGCCAGGGTGGAAACCGGGAGCACCGGTTTGTCCAAGGCCAGCGCCATGCCCTGCACCAGCGCGACGGCAAGACGCACGCCGGTGAATGCACCGGGACCGCGACCAACGGCAATCGCGTCGAGTTGCCTGCGCGTGATGCCTGCGTCGGCGAGCAACTCGTCGCACCAGGGCAACACCAGGTCGGTATGCCGGCGCGGCGCAATCTCATGTCGCTCGCGCACTTCGCCATCTACCCACACGGCGACCGAACACGCTTCCGTACTGGTTTCGATTGCGAGGATTTTCATCGCCAGTCCTGTGCGAATTCCCATTCGGCGTCCGGGTCGGCCAATGCCTCGGGCGAAGGCTCGATGCCGAAGAAGCGTTGCACATCGCCCAGCACGCGCGTGCGCGGGAACGGCGGCAGGCTGTCCAGGAACAATCGGCCGTAACTCTTGCCGACCAGGCGCGGATCGCACAGCACCAGCACGCCGCGGTCCTCGAAAGTGCGGATCAGCCGGCCCGCGCCCTGCTTGAGCGATATCACCGCCTGCGGCAATTGTTCGTCGCGGAAGGGATTGCCACCGGCGCGGCGAACGGCTTCCAGCCGCGCCTCCAGCACCGGATCGTCGGGCGCGGCGAAGGGCAGGCGGTCGATCACCACCACCGACAGCGCGTCGCCTGCCACGTCCACGCCTTCCCAGAAACTCGCGGCGCCCAGCAACACGCCGTTGCCCGATTCACGGAATTGTTCCAGTAAAACATTCCGCGGCGCGCTGCCCTGCACGAACAAGGGCCACGGCCCGTTGCGCAGCGCGTCGGCTGCTTCACGCAGCGCACGGTGCGAGGTGAACAACAAAAACGCCCTGCCCTGCGATGCCGCCAACACGGGCCGCACGACATCGATCAACGCCGTGCCGTAACCGCGCGCATTGGGTTCGGGCAGGCCACGTGGCAAATAACACAGCGCCTGCTGCTGCCAGTCGAACGGACTGGCCTGCAGCAACTGGCGTGGATTCTCGAGTCCAAGCCGCGTGGAGATGTGCGAAAAATCGGAATTCACGGCCAGCGTCGCCGAGGTGAATATCCATGCGGCGCGCGATTGTTCGCGATAATCGCGCAAGGGTCCGGAAACATCCAGTGGCGTGCGCTGCAAAGTGAATCCGCGCTGGGTCAATTCGTACCAGCGCACGTCATCGTCCAGCGACTGGCCGTCGCGCCAGCGGCGCAGCCGGGTCAGCGCGGCATCGGCACGATCGCCGCAGGCAGCAAAGCCCGGCGATGTTTCGGTCAAGGGCGCCAGGCCCGCGCACAGTTCCGCCAGTGCCACGTCCAATGCGGCCAATGCTGCTGAAGCCGCCGCATGCGTTGCCACGCGCGCGGCACTGCCGCGCTGCGGGAAATCATTCATGCCCAGCCGCAACTCACGCACGGCATGTTCCAGCGAACGCACGGGTTGTTGCACGGTCGCCAGTGCGCCGGGGGTGGACGCGGTTTCACCCAACGCATCACGGGCGAGATCGAGCAACTGCCGCGCGCCGATGCCTTCACCGAAAAATTGCGCGGCGAGCTCCGGCAACTGGTGCGCTTCGTCGAGCACGAACGCCGCCGCACCAGGAAGGATTTCGCCGAAGCCCTCGCGCTTGATGGCAAGGTCGGCCAGTAACAGGTGGTGATTCACGACGACCACGTCGGCTGCCTGGGCTTCGCCACGCGCCTTCACCACGAAGCAGTCGGCCCAGAACGGGCATTCGCTGCCGAGGCAGTTGTCGGCAGTCGACGTGACCTGTGGCAGAAGGGGGCTGTCGTCGGGCAGCTCCGGGAGTTCGGCGAGGTCGCCGCGCTGCGTCCGTCCGCTCCACGCAACCACGCGCTGGAATGATGCAACCACCTCGCGGCTCGCGAAGCGCTCGCCCTTGGCCTGTTCCATTCGGTACAGGCACAGGTAGTTGGACCGGCCCTTCAGCAGCGCCATCTTCACGCTGGCGCCCAACGCTGCGCGCACACGCGGCAGGTCGCGGTGATAAAGCTGATCCTGCAGTGCACGCGTTCCGGTGGAAATGATGACCCGCTGCCCCGACAACAAGGCTGGCACCAGGTAGGCGTAAGTCTTGCCGGTGCCGGTACCGGCCTCGGCAATCAGCGTGGCGCGTGCGTCGATGGCATCGGCGACCGATTCCGCGAGCGCGCCTTGCGCGGCGCGCACGACATAGCCCGACAGTTTCTCTGCAAGCGGGCCGTCGGCCGCCAGCGCTGCGCGGGTGCGATCCGACAGGTCGGACATCACTACATCCGGATCGGCGGGGCGACCGTGCAGCCGGCCACGCGTTGCTGCGCTTGCGTGGCTTGCGCGGCATTGCCACGCGCTTCGGCGGCAAGTTGCAACGTGGTCCAGTTGCGACGGCACAGGCCGCCGAGTTTCGGACCCTTGTTGAAGGATCGCGTGGCCAACTGTTCGGCCTGGCTCCAGTCGCGTGCGACCAGGGCGAGCTCGGCCTGCCACTGCAGCAAATCGGGATCTTCCGGCGTCAGCACGGCGGCCTGCGCAAGCAACTTGCCCGCGCCGGCATAATCGCCGCGCACTTCGGCCTGGATCGCGCTGGCGCGAAGGTCTTCCACGCGCGGGTCACGCAGCGGCTGCACATCGAGTTCGTCGCCCATCTGGCCGGCGCTGCGTACTTGTTGCAGCAGGGTGGGCGTACTGCCAGGGCGAATGACCGCGCCCGGTTCCGATCGGCCGGAACTGGTACTGCCCGTGCAGCCGACCAGGCCGAGCATCAGGAAGCAGGCGCCCGCTACCGCGCGCGCAACATCCCGCTTCAATCCGCGTGCCGCGATGGTTGATCGGAAGTTCGAAATCATCACTGCAGATTCTCCTGCGCTGGCGGCGCTTCGGGCGTCGGCGGTTGGTCGCCGTCGCCGCCCAGATGGAACCAGTCCAGCCAACTGCTTTGCTGGCAGGTCTTGTGTTCGGTCGGCAGGTAACCCGAGACGAAGGCCGCGCGCCGCGCGCCCGGGCAATCGGCTTCGGTGGTCGCGTACTCCGCGCCATCCAGCCAGGCCCACTCGATGCCCTGCCCGGTAACCTTCAGCGGTTCGGTGGGAAGTTTGGTGAACAGCCCCGACCACACGCGCATCGCCCCCGTGGCGCCATACAGGCCGGTCGGTTCGTTCTTGTCGTTGCCCACCCACACCACCGCAAGATGGTCGCCGGTGTAGCCGGCAAACCAGCTGTCGCGACTGTCGTTGCTGGTGCCGGTCTTGCCCGCCGATTGCAGCGACCCCAAGCCATCACGAAGCAGCGGGCTGGCGGTGCCGTTGGTAACCGCGGACTGCAGGGCGAGCGTCACCAGTCGCGCGGCGATCGCGTCGCCTTCCTGCGCGGGCTCGGCCTTGTTGTCGTAGCGGCTGATCGCCTTGCCCTGCGTGTCGAGCACACCGCGCACGGCGCGCAGCGGCTGGATGCGGCCGCCCGACGCCAGGAACTGGTACATCTGCGCCATCGAGAAAACCGACAAGTCGACAGACCCCAGGATCAGCGAGGGATTCGGTTTCGCGCGCAGGCCGCCCAACACCTTCATCAACTCTGCAAGTCGGTCCGGCCCCACTTCCATGCCGACCCGCACCGTTGCCTGGTTGTAGGACCGCGCCAACGCCGAGGTCAGGGTCACCGTGCCATGCGACTTGCCATCCGAATTCTTTGGCCGCCACGGCTTGCCGTTCGGCTGGGTCACTTCCACCGGACTGTCATTCACCCAGGTGGCCAGCGAGTAGCGGTCCGGCTGCGCCAGGGCGAGCAAGTACACGAAGGGTTTCAACAATGACCCGACCGGCCGTTGCGCTTCGATCGCGCGATTGAAGCCGGGCTCGTTGGTCTTGCGGTTGCCGACCACCGCGAGTACTTCGCCGGTATGCGTGTCCGTCACCACCATGCCCGCCTGCAAGGCCGGACCCTGCTTGCGCTCGACCTTGGGCAACGTGGCAGCGACCGAGCGTTCGCTCAGTGTCTGCACCGATGGCGCCAGCGTACTCATCACCGACAGGCCGGCACCACGAAGCGCGTCGGCCGGATAGTCGCGCGCGAGCTGGCGACGCACCAGGTCAAGGAAGGCCGGCGCGTTGTTGCGTGCAACGCCGGGCTTGCTGCTGACACCCAACGGCGAGGTCTTGGCGCGCGCTGCTTCTTCAGGACTGATCAATCCGGTCTCGACGAAAACATCGAGCACGACGGCGCGACGCTTGAGCGCGCGCTCGGGGAAACGACGTGGATCCCAGAAGCCCGGGCCCTGGATGATGCCGATCAGCAGGGCGATGTCTTCAGTGCGCAGGGTGGACAGCTCGCGACCGAACCAGAAATCCGCACCGGCGCCGACGCCACGGATGGACTGCTTGCCCTGCTGGCCGAGGTACACCTGGTTGAGGTAGGCCTCCATGATGCTGCGCTTGTCGAAGCGCGCCTCGATGATCAATGCGTACAGGGCTTCGCGTACCTTGCGCGTCACCGTCTTGGTATTGCTCAGGAACAGGCTGCGCACCATCTGCTGGGTCAGCGTGCTGGCGCCTTGTTCGAAGCCCGCCTCGCGCATGTTCACCCAGATCGCTCGCGCCACGCCCCAGGGGTCGATGCCATGGTGGTTCTTGAAATTGCGGTCTTCCACCGCCTGCAGGCCGGTGATGAACAAGGCCGGCACTTCTCCCATGCGGACCAGACGACGTTCTTCTTCGTCGATGCCGTACAAGGTAGCGATGCGCGCGGGATCGACGCGGGCGCTGTCGAGTCGCTTGCGGGTCCGGCCATCGCGCAGTTGGGCGACACGTCCGCCGGCCACCGCCACGTCCAGCCGTCGCTCCGGCACCGGACCGTCCATGTCGGTGAAGGCGCGCGTACCGATCTGGAACCGGTTGCCCTTGTGCGAATACGTACCGGGCAACTGGCCAACGCCGTCGTTGCGATAGGTCGCGGCCGCCAGTTCGAGTTCCAGCGCGGCCGCATCCAGCCGGACACCGGGCTTGAGCACCAGCGGGCGGGCATACACGCGCGTCGGCACCTGCCACTGCAACTGGGCAAATTCGGTGCGGACCTGCTTGTCGAGGTACCAGACGTAGGGCACGGCCAGGCCCAGGAAAAGTCCGGACCCGACCAGCACGACGCGCAGCAACCAGCGCTTCCAGGGGACCATGCCCGGGCTGCCTGAATGAGATAAGGAAGCGGATTTGCTCAAGGACTGGGATAATTCCGGTTTTCGCCAGTTTATCAGGCGCAAGCCAACAGAATCGGACCCGACCCAAGATGGAATCAAAGCCACACGGCGCTTCCCCTGCTTCGGCAAGCAGCGCCCCGGGCACGCCTCCGGTCCCGGCTAGCCGCCTGGGTCGCTGGTTGCTCCGCCAACAGGTGCTGATGATCTATCGGTACAAGGACCTGGCGTCGCTTTGGTTCCGCGGCATCAACAGCCTGAAGTTGCGCGGGTTCTTTGCCACGGTCCGCATCGCCATAAAACGCCGCTTTCCGGCGCGCAGGCAGGAATTCCCGCTGCGCCTGTACGAACACGCGACCGAGCCTGGCGCGCTGCGTTTTGCCCCTGCTGCCAAGCCGACAGCCAGCATCGTGATTCCGGTCCACGGGCAGCTGCCGCTGACCTTGCGCTGCCTGCATTCACTCGCCGCCAGCGGCGACGCGACGTCTTTCGAAGTCATCATCGTGGACGATGCCTCTCCGGACGGCAGCGCGGACGTGCTTCCCCATATCGAGGGACTGGTCTACATAAGGAACGAAACCAACCTTGGCTTCATTGGCTCCTGCAACGCGGGCTCGATGGCCGCAAGCGGGGAGTTCCTGGTGTTCCTCAACAACGACACGCTGGTCCAGCCCGGCTGGCTGGACTCGCTTCTCGCCACTTTCCGCCAGTTTCCCGACACCGGGTTGGCCGGCAGCAAGCTGGTCTATCCCGATGGGCGCCTGCAGGAAGCGGGGGGCATCGTCTATCGCTCCGGGGCTGCCGCAAACTACGGTCGCAACGCGGATCCAACCGAGCCTCGCTTCAATTTCGTGCGCGAAGTCGACTACTGCTCGGGTGCCTGCATCGCCATTCGCACGAAAATCTTCAACCAGCTCGGCGGATTCGACTCGCACTACGCCCCCGCCTATTTCGAGGACACCGACCTGGGCATGCGGGTTCGGGAATGCGGCCTGAAGGCGCGCTACCAGCCGGCTTCAGTAGTGGTGCATCTGGAAGGCGCAAGCTCGGGCACCGATACGCGCGTGGGCGTCAAGAGCTACCAGGTGCTCAACCAGAAAAAGTTCAGGGAGCGCTGGGCGAAGCGACTGCCCAGCCACCCACTCGACCCCGACCGCAGTGACGTGGACGATGCAGCAGCCATCCGCGCCGCAACGCATCGCGCACAATGCCGGATCCTGGTCATCGACTCCTACACGCCGACACCCGACCGTGATTCCGGTTCGGTGCGCATGGTGGAATTGATGAAGTTGCTCATCGAAGAAGGTTGCTCAGTCGTCTTCATGAGCCAGAACCTCAGCCATGACGGAACCTACACGGAAGCGCTGCAACAACTCGGCGTCGAGGTCTGGTGGCAGCCATGGGTGAGGTACCTGCCGCATTGGCTTGCACCGAATGGCAAGCGGTTCGATGCCATCATCGTGTCGCGCCACTATGTATTGCTGCCGCTGTTGCCGATGCTGCGCGAGCTGGCGCCGCAGGCGAGGATCGTATTCGATACTGTCGACCTGCACTTCCTGCGCGAGCAGCGCGAAGCGGAACGGGGAGGCAGTGAATCGAGCCGGTTCGCGGCAAGCCGCACCCTGCGCGCCGAACTTTCGCTGGTCCGCAAGGTGGACACGACGTGGGTGGTCAGCCGGGTGGAAAAGGACCTCCTGCAGTCGATGGTTCCATCGGCCAATCTTTCAATCGTGTCGAATATCCACTCGGTGGTCGAGGGCAGTCCCGGTTTCGGGCAACGGCGCGACCTGGCGTTCGTAGGCAGCTTCCGGCATCCGCCCAACGTGGATGCCGCGCAGTGGCTGGTCATGGAAATCTTTCCGCTCGTACGCAGGTCATTGCCGGACGTTCGCCTTCACCTTGTCGGCGCCGACGCACCGGAATCCTTTGCGCAGTACAGCGAAATCGAAGGCGTGCTGGTCCGCGGCCATGTTCCCGACCTCGAGGCCTTGCTCGATACGGTCCGGATCAGCCTCGCGCCACTTCGATACGGTGCCGGAATCAAGGGCAAGGTCAACCAAAGCCTGTCCCGAGGCCTGCCTGTGGTAGCCACCGGCTGTGCCGTGGAGGGAATGTCCCTGATGGACGGCCAGGATGTGCTGCGCGCGGATGAGGCAGAGGATTTTGCACAGGCAGTAGTCCGCCTTTATGGCGACCCCGAGCTCTGGCAGACCTTGCGCGATGGCGGTCTTGAAAATACGCGGCTGCATTTTTCCAGGGACGCCGCACGCATTCCCGTCAAACAGTGGATTGAGGGTTTGCCCAGGAAATCCGAAGCCCGTTCCGGCTAGCGCCTGGGGTTGGTCCCGCGCGCGGTGCGCAAGCGCGCCGCGGCGCCGGCCAGGCCCGGATGCGCAGGCTGCCAATGTCGAACGTGCGCAAGCGCAGTTTCGGCTTCAGTGAAGTCACTCGCGCCGATGCGTTCTTCGGCGTAAGCGAGCCAGCGCTCCGCCATGCGCCGCCGGGCCTGGTCCGCAGCGGGCGATCCCTCCTGCACCACGTACGCCTCCAGGCACGATTGCGCGCGCTTCAATTGGCCCTGGTCCAGCGCCTGTTCAAAACATTTGCGGCTGGCGGCGGCAAGCTCACGGTCAAGGCGAGCCACGTCTTTCGAACGAGGCGCGATGGCGGCGGCAACACGGAGTTTGTCCCAGGCGCTCGTGCCTGGCGGCGTGATGAAGTCGCCGCGGCCGATGGCCTGCTCCGCCTCGGCCAGCAAGGTCGGCAAGCGCTCGCGTTCACTGCGGTTGGCCGGGCGTATCAGTCGGGCCTGCGCTTGCCTCGACAACTGCATGCTTCTTTCCGCGGCCGCGATGCCTGCATTCTTCGAACTCCACAGCCGCGCTTTTTCCAGCGAGGCCTGTGCGCGTCGGAACTGGAAGTCCGCCGCCTGTCGCTGCGCGCGGATCGCCATTCGCGTTGCCAGGCGATCCAGGCCTTCGTGCGCCTGCTCGAATCCTGGATCGCCTTCGGAAAACTTGAGATAACGCGCAGCGGCACGGTCGTATCGCCCGGCTTTTTCATCGCGCGCCGCCTGCTCCAGCTCGCGCGCCTGGCGCGACTGCAAGGCAGCCACCGCCTCACCCAGGCGCGCGCGCAAGGGCGGCAGGTCCGTATGCGCGGGATCTTCGGCAATCACGGCTTCCACGATGGCCCTTGCCTCGGAAACCTTTCCGGCATCGAATAATTTGTCGGCGCGAATCAGGCGCGCCGACAGCAGCAGGTCGCGGCCGTCGATCGCCGCCGGATTGTCCGCATCCACGGCGAGCACCTGGCGATACAGCGCCAGCGCCTCGTCTTCGTCCATGCCAGGCGCGGCGGCGCGGGCGAGCAAGCCCTTCGTATCGCTCGACGCCTCCTGCAGGTCGCGCAAGCGGGCCTGCAGGGGTTGCAGTTGTACTTGCGGCGCCGACAACGCTGCCGCCAGTGAAAGATTTTCAGAAGCCCGGGCAAGCTTGTGCGCGGCCAACGCCGCCTGCGCGCGCTCGATCGCGGCTTCGCGCACCGCCAGCAGGCCTTGCTTGGCGCGCATCTGATCGGGATCGGATGCCAACACCGATTCGAACAACTCGCGCGCGCCGCTGCCATCGGGTGCGCTGAGTTTTCCGGCGACGAGCGCTGCCTGCGCCTGTTCGAGCTGGCGATTCATGCGCGGGTCGGGCACGAGTCGTTCGCTGATCCACGATCGACCCACTACCAGCACCAGTAACAGCACCAACGCAGCCAGCAGCCAGCCCAGGCGCGGGCCGCGCAGCCACTCAACCCAGCCGTCGCGCATCCTGCACTCCCGGCACCGTATCGAGCTTGGCAAGCAACTGGCTGAGTTGTTCGAAGTCGCTGACCTTCAGCGTCACGCGGATGTCGGCCAGGCCGCGCGCTTCGTCCAGGTGCGAACTGATGCCGAGGATATTGACCTCGGCCTGCGCGATCACGTTAGTCACGTCTTTCAACAGCCACTTCCGATCGTACGCGCGCACCTGGATGCCGACTTCATAGCGCGACGCCGCCGCCTGGCCCCAGTTCACCGGCAACTCGCGATCGGGTTGCGCCGCGATCAATCGTTGCACGCTGGTGCAGTTGCGCCGATGGATGCTCACGCCGCGCCCTCGGGTGAGGTAACCGACGATGGCATCCCCGGGCACCGGCTGGCAGCAACGCGCGATCTGGGACAACAGGTTGCCGACGCCCTCCACGGTGAATCGACTGGACTGGTCCACGCTGCGCGGACGCGGACGCGCCACGGGTTTTTCGGCCTTCGCCGGCGTGGGCGACTGCGCCTGCAACACGGCCTGCGCATGGTCGTGCAAGGCGCGGCTCACCTGGCTGGCTCCCATATCGCCAAGGGCCAGCGCCAGTTGCAGATCCTCGACGCCGGCCATGTGGAATTTTTCCAGCACCGGCGCGAGGTCGGCCTGCATCATCGCCACGCGGCGCAGTTCCTTGTCCAGCAGGTCCTTGCCGGCCTGCAGGTTGCGTGCACGGTCGAGCTTGTGGAACCAGGCGCGCACCTTGTCGCGGGCGCGGCCGCTGGCCAGGAAGCCATTGCTCGCCAATAGCCAGTCGCGCCGCGGCTCGCCGGTCTTGTTGGTCATGATCTCGACGCGATCGCCGCTGGCCGGCTTATGGTCGAGCGGCACGATGCGGCCGTTCACCTTGGCGCCGCGGCAGCGATGCCCGACTTCGGTATGCACGTGGTAGGCGAAATCCAGCACGGTGCCGCCCTGCGGCAAGTCCACTACTTCGCCTCGCGGGGTCAGCAGGTAGATTCGGTCTTCCAGCAGTTCGGTATTGAAGCCGGCGAGCAGCGTGGTTTCGTCATCGCCCTCGCGTTGCTCGAGCAGCTGGCGCATCCACGCCACTTTCCGCTCGAAGCTGGCCTCGCCCTTGCCGCCTTCCTTGTAGCGCCAGTGCGCGGCCACGCCGAGTTCGGCGTGTTCATGCATGGCGTGGGTGCGGATCTGCACTTCCAACGTGCGTCCTTCCGGGCCGATCACCGCCGTGTGCAGGGACCGGTAGTCGTTGCCCTTGGGCTTGGCGATGTAGTCGTCGAATTCCGACGGCACCGGCGTCCACAAATGATGCACCAAGCCAAGCGCCGCATAACAATCGGCCACGTCGTCCACCAGCACTCGGATGGCGCGGATGTCGTACAGCTCGCTGAAGTCCAGGCCCTTGCGCTGCATCTTCTTCCAGATGCTGAAGATATGCTTCGGCCGGCCATCCACCTGCGCGTTGATACCCGCTTCGGCCAGCGCTGCGCGAATCTTCTGCTTGGCTTCCTCGATGAAGCGCTCGCGACCGGTGCGCTTTTCGTCCAGCAATCGCGCGATGCGCTGGTAGGTTTCCGGCTGCAGGTACCGGAACGCGAGATCTTCGAGCTCCCACTTCAGCTGCCAAATGCCCAGGCGATTGGCCAGCGGCGCATGGATGTCGGCAGTCAGTTCCGCCAGCGCTTTCTGTTCTTCCGCCGGCGCGTTGGCTGCGGCGCGCAGGCGCTCGAGCTGTTCGGAAAGCAGGATCAACACCACCCGCAAGTCACGGATGATCGCCAGCAACAGGCGTCGCAAGCCTTCGGCGTTGCCGCGGCCCTCGCGTTGCGCGTGCAGGCTCCAGACCTGCTCGGCGGCCTGCAGTCCATCCAGCAACGGACGCAGGCCGGAATTCTTGTCGAGGATCGGCAAAATCTCTTCGCGCAGCTTCGGGCACAGGTGCAGCAGTGCGGCCAGCTGCACCTCGGCATCGGCGCGTACCATTTCCAGCGTATCCAGCACGGCCCACGCCAGCGGCGGCACCGGCTGCCGGAACGCGCGCAGCGCGGCGTCCACCGGCTTCAGCGGCGCCGCGTCGGCGTGCCGGTCCAGCCAGTCGTCCAGGGTTCGGGCTTCGAGCGCCATTGCATTCACGTCAGTGACTTTGGCGGTTCAAACAAGTTGCTGCAACTGCCGCGCCAGTCGCTTGTGCGAAACCGGCCGCCGGGTTCCGAGTTCCTGCGCAAAGGTCTGGACCCGAAGCTCCTCCAGGTCCTGCTGGAACTCCAGCCAGTCGCTGGGCAGGGGCGCGAATTTATCCTGCGCGCGGGCCAGAGCATCGGCATAGGGCTGCAGCTCCAGAAGCCTGGCCTGGTCCTTGATGGGATCAGCGATGGCCCGCTCGGCGCGCAGGTCCAGGGCCTTCAGGTAGCGTGGAAATTCAGCCAGGAAGGCCGCAGGCGTCTCGCGCAGGAAGCCGGCATGCACCAGTTGCCGCAGATGCCGCGAGATGTCGTCCAAATTCCCCTGCGCCCAGCCCATCAACGGGGACTCGAGCTTCGGCTTCACCTGCGCGTAGGCCGCCAGCACCGACTCGGCCAGCTTCAGGCGCTGCATGGCCTGATCGAACAACTGCCGGCTGACCTTTACCACGCGTTCATCGAAGGCCGCCTTGTCCCTTATGTCGGCCAGGCCATCGGCCAGCAGGACGTTCAACGCGGCATCCACGATGTCTGCGCGCAGGCGCTCGGAGGATTCGATGGCGGCATACAGCAGACCGAGCTTCGGGGAGACCGGAAGTTGCTTGCGCGCCTGCCGGACCTTGTCCGCCGTCGCGGCCAATACGAGGCGGCGTATGCCCTTTTCGTGTTCAGCGCGGGCCTGCACCGGGTCGGCGAAGACATCCAGGTCCACGGCCTCGCCGCGGTCGACCAATGCAGGGTATGCCGGAACACCGCCGGCACCGGCGATCTTCTCGGGAATGGGCGTGTCTGGAAACGTCGCGAGGCTACGGCGCGCGAGTCGCTCGCCCGCACTTTCGGCAAAGGCGCGCTCGGCTTGCGCGCCGAAGCGCTGCCGCAGCTGATCGAGGTCGCGCGAGGTTGCCAGGACTTTGCCTTCGCGCTCGCCCAGACGGAAGTTCATGCGCAGGTGCGGGTCCAACCCGGTTTCGTCGAAGTCCGTGGTCGCCACCGGCGCGCCGGTGCTTCGGGTCAGGAAACGGGCCAGTGTGCCGACAAGCGCATCGGCTTCGGGCTGCGGATAGGCCTGGAAGAATGCACGCGCAAAATCCGGCGCGGGCACGTAATTGCGGCGCAGCACCTTCGGCAAGGATCGGATCATTTCGGCCGCCTTCTCTTCCACCAGCCCCGGTACCAGCCAGGACATGCGCACCGGGTCGATGGCCTTCAGCAAATGGAGGGGCAGATCCATCGTGACCCCGTCGTCGTCGGCTCCCGGTTCGAAACGGTAATGCAAGGCCAGCCGGATATCGCCCAACGGAAAATACTTCGGGAAGCGATCGGCTTCGCTGCCTTCGCCCGGCAACAGGTCCACCAGCGACCATTCCAGCGTCTTGCGTTTTTCCGGCGAAAGTTTCGAGGTCCAGCTGTCGAGCCCCTGCACGCTGTTGATGTCAGGCGGCAAACGGTCCAAGTACCAGCGCGCCTGCCAATCCTCGTCGGCGATCAGGCCAGCCCTTCGGAGTTTCGCCTCTTCTTCGCGCGCCTTTTCCAGCGTAGAGAGATTGCGCGCGACGAAAGCAGATCGCGTATTGATCTCGCCAGTAATCAATCCCTGGCGGATGAAAATGTCGCGCGATTCTTCCGGATACAGCCCGCCGTAATGCACAGGCCGCTTCGGCGCCAACACCAGCCAAAACAAGCTGATCTGCTCCGACCCGATCACCCGCCCCTGCGCCCGCGACCAATGGGGGTCAGAGTGCCTTCTTGCCAACAAGTGCGGCAATTCGGCAATCTCCCAGTCGGGCTCGATGCGGGCACCCATCAGGCCCCAGATCTTCTGCGTATCCAGCAAGGTGGCGACCAGCAGCCAGGCCGGCGGCGTCTTCACCAGTGACGAACCCGGGAACAATTGGAACTTGCGCTGCCGCGGCGCGTCGTACATGCCCTTCTCGACGCGATGGCCGACCTGCGTGGGCAAGCCTGCGATCAGCGCGCGATGCAGCGGCGCGTATTCGGCGGGCGTGTCGCTAATGGCCCAATTGAGCTCGTCGCAAACCAGCAGCAACTGGCGATGCAACTCGCGCCACTCGCGCATGCGCAGGAAGCCGAGGAAATTCTTCTCGCACCAATTGCGCAATTTCGATTGCGTCAGGTCCTCGTGCGCAACCCGATAGGCGTCCCACAGGTTCAGCACGCCAAGGAATTCGGAATCGGCATTGGCGAACTGCGCATGCGCCGTGTCCGCCGCGCCACGTGCATCGGACGGCCGCTCACGCGGGTCCTGGATACCGAGGAAGGCCGCAAG
Organism: Gammaproteobacteria bacterium; assembly: GCA_031408815.1. Classification (GTDB taxonomy): domain Bacteria; phylum Pseudomonadota; class Gammaproteobacteria; order Xanthomonadales; family Xanthomonadaceae; genus Arenimonas. The sequence continues at coordinate 2,714 of JANNWV010000155.1, read as the reverse complement.
CACGGTCACTTCCTTCAAGCAACCCAAGGCCTGGGCAGCCACCAGCATGCGCGCCAGCTTCACGTCCACCGGCAGGCGCGACATCTGCCTACCTATCGAGGTCAGCTGCCGATCCTTGTCCACCGCGCCCAGCTCGGTCAGCTGCTGCCAGCCATCGGCAATCGCACGCGGGTCCGGCGCATCGATGAAGGGAAAGTCTTCAACCCTTCCCAGGCCGAGCGAGAGCATGCGCAGGATCACGCCACCCAGCGATGCACGCAGGATTTCCGGATCGGTATAGCGCGATCGCGATTCGAAATCCGCCTCGGAGTACAGGCGATAGCAGATGCCCGACGCGATGCGACCGCAACGGCCCTTGCGCTGGTCGGCGCTGGCCTGCGAGATCGGTTCGATATGCAGGCGGTCGAGTTTCTGCCGCGGCGAATAGCGCTTGACGCGCGCCGCGCCCGGGTCCACCACGTAGCGGATGCGCGGCACGGTCAGCGAGGTCTCGGCCACGTTGGTGGTCAGCACGATGCGTCGCTGCGAGCCCGGCTGGAAGACGCGGTCCTGATCGCGCGACGACAAGCGCGCGTACAGCGCGAGCAATTCGGTGTGCCGGTACTTGCGCTGGCCCAAGCCAAGATGCGCATCGCGAATCTCGCGCTCGCCCGGCAGGAAGATCAGGATGTCGCCCTGCGAATCCTCGCGCGTGATTTCATCCACGGCGGCAACGATCGCATCGGTCATGGTGCGATCGCCGGCGTCTTCGCCCTCGCCTTCCGGCGCGCGATAGCGCGTTTCCACCGGATAGCTGCGGCCTTCCACGCTGACCACCGGCGCGTCGCCGAAGTGTTTCGAGAAACGCTCGGTATCGATGGTGGCCGAGGTGATGATCAGCTTGAGGTCGCGGCGCTTCTTGATCAGCTGCTGCAGGTAACCGAGCAGGAAATCGATGTTGAGGCTGCGCTCGTGCGCCTCGTCGATGATCAGCGTGTCGTACTTCGACAGCCATCGGTCGGACTGGATCTCCGCCAGCAGGATGCCGTCGGTCATGAACTTGATGTAGGTGTCATCACCGACGTTTTCGGTGAATCGCACTTGGTAACCCACCGCGCCGCCGACGGTTGTCTTCAATTCCTCGGCCACGCGCCGCGCCACCGCACGCGCGGCGATGCGCCGTGGCTGCGTACAGCCAATCATGCCGTTGATGCCGCGCCCTGCGGCCAGGCACAACTTCGGCAGCTGCGTGGTCTTGCCCGAACCGGTTTCGCCGGCGATCACCACCACCTGGTGCTTCGCGATCAGCGCGATGATGTTTTCCGCCTCGCGCGCGACCGGCAAGTCGTCATCGAAGGTCGGCGTCGGCGCCTGCGCCTCGCGCCGTGCACGTGCCGCTACCGAGGCGGCCAGTGCCTTTTGAAAACCGTCGCGCAGGGCCGCGTCCTCGGGCTTTTCGCGGCTGCGCGCCTGCATCCGGCGTAGCCGGGCCTGGTCCCGGCTCAGGGCCAGGTGCAGGTCAGGTGGGAGCGATGTGGTAGTCACTGAACTCGGGTTCACATTCAGGTAATAGCGTGTCAGGCCTAATTGTCCCATCTAGCAGGGAGGTTCGTCATGGACATCGATATCGGGATCGCTTCGAAGGACCGCAAGAAGATCGCCAAGTCACTCTCGCACTTGCTCGCCGACACCTACACGCTGTACCTGAAGACGCACAGCTTCCACTGGAACGTAACCGGCCCGATGTTCAACACCCTGCACACCATGTTCATGGTCCAGTACAACGAGCTGTGGCTGTCCCTCGATGAAATCGCCGAGCGCATCCGCGCCCTGGGTGAAGTAGCGCCGGGTTCCGGCGCGCAGTACGCCAAACTGTCGTCCATCAAGGAAGAATCCGGTGTGCCGGACTGGCAAGGCATGGTCGCGCAACTGGTCAGCGGCCACGAAACCTGCGCCCGCACCGCCAGGGATGCCTTCAAGAAGGCCGAAGGCGCCAACGACCAGCCCAGCGCGGACTTGGCCACCACCCGCATGCAGGCGCATGAGAAGACCGCCTGGATGTTGCGCTCGCTGCTGCAGTAGTCGGGCGTCGCCGTCAAGGGGTTTGCCGACCGGCGGGCGCGTGATTCCCTGACGGCCGGTCAGTCGCGATTTGGTACCCTTGACCGATGACCCTTGCCCGCCAAACGTTGCACCGCATCTTTGGCCATTCCCAGTTCCGCGGTGAACAAGAAGCCATCGTCGACCACGTAGTTTCCGGGCGCGATTGCCTGGTGCTGATGCCCACCGGCGGCGGCAAGTCGCTGTGCTACCAAGTGCCCGCGTTGCTGCGTGAGGGCACGGCGATCGTCGTATCGCCGCTGATCGCATTGATGCAGGATCAGGTCGAAGCGCTGCACCAGTTGGGCGTGCGTGCCGCTTTCCTCAATTCATCACTCAGTGCCGAAGACGCCTCCGCCGTCGAACGCGGCCTACTCAACGGCGACTACGACCTGGTCTACGTCGCGCCCGAACGCCTGCTGATGCAGCGCTTCCTCGGCTTGCTCGACCGCTGCACCATCGCCTTGTTCGCGATTGACGAAGCGCACTGCGTCTCGCAATGGGGCCACGACTTCCGCCCGGAATACCGCGAGCTCAACCTGCTGCACGAACGCTGGCCCGACGTGCCGCGCATCGCGCTCACTGCCACTGCCGACAAACCCACCCGCGACGAAATCGTCGAGCGCCTGGGCCTG
>JANNWV010000154.1:0-12325 GCA_031408815.1 Gammaproteobacteria bacterium | reverse complement strand
GCCACCCCGGGCCGCCTGATCGACCACCTCGAGCGCGGCAGCGTGCAGCTGCGCGACGTCGAGATGCTGATCCTGGACGAAGCCGACCGCATGCTGGACATGGGCTTCATGCCCGCCATCAAGCGCATCATCAACAAGCTGCCGGCCACGCGCCAGACCTTGCTGTTTTCGGCCACCTTCGAAGACGCCATCAAGAAGCTGGCCATGGAATTCATGCGCAACCCGCGTGAAGTCCAGGTTGCCGCGCGCAACACCGTCGCCGAAACCGTCACGCACATCGCCCATCCGGTCGATGGCGCGCGCAAGCGCGACCTGCTGATAGACATCCTCAGCCAGCGCTACCAGGACCAGATCCTGGTGTTCGGCAAGACCAAGCACGGCTGCAACCGTTTGGCCGAGCAGTTGGAAAAGTCCGGCATCAAGGCCGTGGCAATCCATGGCAACAAGAGCCAGTCGCAGCGCCTGAAAGCGCTCGGCGATTTCAAGTCGGGCAAGGCGCGCGTGCTGGTTGCCACCGACGTGGCCGCCCGCGGCCTCGACATTCCGCAGTTGCCGCTGGTGATCAATTTCGACCTGCCGATGGTTGCTGAAGACTATGTGCATCGCATTGGTCGTACTGGCCGCGCCGGTGCCTCTGGTGAAGCGATCTCTTTGGTGTCGCCGGATGAAGCCGGCCTGCTCCGCGCGATCCATCGCGTGCTCAAGCACGACATCGCGATGACGGTGGTCGAGGGCTATGCGCCCAGCCGCCAGATCCGCATGGGCAACGACAGCGCCAGTAATGGCCGTCCGAGCGGCCAGCGCACGCCGAGCCGTCGCACGCCGCACACGGCGGCCGCACCGCGCCATGCGCAGGCCCACGCGGGTGCCAAGACGCATCCGGCCGCGGACCGTCGCGAACGCCGTGCAGTGAACGCGCCGCGCCCCGTGCGCTGATCGTTCCCGGGCAACACGAAACAAGGGCCGCTGATGCGGCCCTTGTTTTTTATGGCGGCCGGTACGATGCTCGCTAAAATCCGGGCTCGCCAAAATCCGGAAAGGGGAACGACCATGTTTCGAAGCTTTTTCGCCGTGATCTCCGGCCTGTTCGCGATGATGACCGTGATTACGTTTACCCAGATCGCCAACGTGAAGCTGTTCTATCCGCCGCCCGCCGGGCTCGACTTCAACGACAAGGCAGCAGTGGCGGCCTACACGCAGACGATGCCGTGGCAGGCCGTGGCGGTGGTGGTGATCGGCTGGCTGCTGGGCACGTATGTCGGCGCGACGGTCGCCGCGCGCATCTCGAAAGACCACGTAATGGCTTGCGCCCTCATCATCAGCATCGTCGACGTGGTGCTGACCGCGATCAACGCGCTATCCATTCCGCATCCGACCTGGGCGCTGGCAATGGGATTGCTGTTGCCGATTCCGCTGGCCTGGCTGGCCGGCAAGCAGGCGGCTCAGAAAGGTTTGGCCAGCACCAGGTAGATGATCGCCACCAGGGCGAACACCGGAAGCTCGTTGAACCAGCGAAGCTTGCGCGAAGTCGGCAACGGGCCGCCGGCCATCGATCGCTTCAGCATGCGCCCGCAGACGATGAAGTAGACCAGCAGCAGCGCGACCAGGCCGAGCTTGGCATGCATCCACGGGCGACCGCCCACCACATCCGGAAAGGTCGATGGCCAGCCCTTGTGGCCCAGCCACAGCAGCAGGCCGAGCGCGAAAGCGACGCCGAACATGTTGTGGCCGAATCCGTACAGCCGCTTGCCCATCAGTTGCAGACGTTCGCGCACCGGCGCCACATCCCCGGCTTCCGCCAGGTTCACAAGGATCCGCGGCAAGTAGAACACCGTCGCCATCCAGGCAATGACAAACAGCAGGTGCAGGCTCTTCGTCCACAGGTAAACCATGGGTTTGCTCCAATCGGATCGGCGATGATGCGGGGACCGCCCGGACAGGGCGTCGTGTCGGCGTAAGCGGTAGAATACGCCTCCTTCCTGCCGCCCCAGCCATCCTGGCCCCGGCGCTTCGAGAAAATCCCGATGAATTCCGATAATGGCGCCAGCGCGCCGACCACCAGTTTCCGTGAGCTCGTGCTGATCGCGCCGCTGTTGCGCAAGCTCGACGAGCTCGGCTACGAGCTGCCCACGCCCATCCAGGCCGCCACCATCCCTTTGCTGCTGGCCGGCAAGGATGTGATCGGCCAGGCCCAGACCGGCACCGGCAAGACCGCCGCCTTCGCCCTGCCCTTGCTCAACAAGCTCGACCTGTCCAAGACCAAGCCGCAGGTGCTGGTGCTGGCGCCGACCCGCGAGCTCGCCATCCAGGTGGCCGAGGCGTTCCAGAGCTACGCCCAACACATTCCGGGCTTCCAGGTGCTGCCGATCTATGGCGGCCAGAGTTACGGCCCGCAGCTGAGCGCCCTGCGCCGCGGCGTGCACGTCGTAGTCGGTACGCCCGGCCGGATCATCGACCATCTGGAAAAGAACACGCTCGACCTGTCGCAGCTGTCTACGCTGGTGCTTGATGAAGCCGATGAAATGCTGCGCATGGGCTTCATCGACGACGTCGAACAAATCCTGAAGAAGACCCCACCCACGCGCCAGGTCGCGTTGTTCTCGGCCACCATGCCGGCGCCGATCCGGCGCATCGCGCAGACCTACCTGCGCGATCCGGAAGAAATCTCGATCGAGGCCAAGACCCGCACCGCCGACAATATCCGCCAGCGCTTCTGGCAGGTCAGCGGACTGCACAAGCTCGATGCGCTGACCCGCATCCTGGAAGCTGAACCCTTCGACGCGATGATCGTGTTCGCGCGGACCAAGCTTGCCACCGACGAACTCGCGCAGAAATTGCAGGCACGCGGTTTCTCCGCTGCTGCCATCAACGGCGACGTGCAGCAGGCGCAGCGCGAACGCACCATCCAGCAGCTGAAGGACGGCAAGATCGACATATTGGTTGCCACCGACGTCGCCGCACGCGGCCTGGACGTCGATCGCATCAGCCATGTCATCAACTACGACGTGCCGTACGACACCGAAAGCTACGTGCACCGCATCGGCCGCACCGGCCGCGCCGGACGCAGTGGCGAGGCGATCCTGTTCATCGCGCCGCGCGAGCGCAACATGCTGCGCTCCATCGAACGCGCCACGCGCCAGCCCATCGAGCCGATGGAATTGCCCAGCGTGGACGCCATCAACGACGTGCGCATCGCCAAGTTCAAGCAGCAGATCACCGAAACCCTCGAGAGCAGCGACCTGGCCTTGTTCCAGCGCCTGATCGAGGACTACGAACAAGCCAACAACGTGCCGGCGGTGGAAATTGCCGCGGCCCTGGCCAAGATGGCCCGCGGCGACGTGCCCTTGTTGCTGGTGGCGCCGAAGCACGCGCCGCGTCCGGCCTTCGAAAGGAACGAGCGCAGTTTCGAACGCCCGGAACGCGCCGAGCGTGCACCCCGCGGCGATCGCCCCGAGCGCGCCGAACGGGTTGACCATCCGCCTCGCGCCGAACGCGTCGACGGTGGTGATCGTTTCGAACGCCCGGATCGTCCCGCGTTTCCGAAAAAGGAACGCAGCGAACACAAGCCCGAGCCGGGCCTGGAAACGTTCCGCATCGAAGTGGGCTACGACCACGGCGTGAAGCCGGGCAACATCGTCGGCGCCGTTGCCAATGAAGCCGGGCTCGACGCCAAGCACATCGGTCGCATCGAGATTTTCGAAGACCATAGCCTGATCGACCTGCCCGATGGCATGCCGGCCGATGTGCTCACGCACCTCAAGACGGTCTGGTGCGCCGGCCAGCAGTTGCGCATCACGCGTGACGGCCAGGCGCCGGATGTCGCTGGCAAGAAGCCTGCCGGTCCGCGTCCGCCGCACAGGGATGCGCAAGTGACGCGGGAGGCAGGAAGCCGGGAGCGTCCGCCGTTCGCTGGCAAGAAGAGCTTCGGCGACAAGCCGCCATTCAAGGCCAAGCGTGATTTCGGCGACAAGCCGTTCGGCCAGGGCAAACCCAAGCCGAAGCCGCACCGCAAGGGTCCGGGTCCGGAATGAAATGAAAAGCGCGCCGAAGGGCGCGCTTTTCACAGGTGCCAGACACTATGATGTTTGCCCCGCCTTCCGGAGCCTGCCATGACCACCGTCCACTCGCTGCACCTGGTTTCACGTCCGGAAGGCCATCCCAAGGACAGCGACTTCGAGATGCGCGACAGCGCGCCTGCTGCCCTGCAGGACGGAGAGATCCGGATCGCCGTCAAATACCTTTCCATCGACCCGGCCATGCGCGTGTGGATGACCGAGGCCAAGTCCTACTGGCCGCCCGTGCCGCTGGGTGACGTGATGCGCTCGGCCGGCATCGGCGAAGTGGTGGAATCAAAGCATCCGAAATTCAACGTGGGCAGCTGGGTCAGCGGCATGACCGGCGTGCGCGGCGAACTGGTCTCCGACGGCAAGGGCATGCAACGCTTCGATGCAAGCCGCCTGCCCCATCCGGGCTGGGCCCTGAGCATTTTCGGCGCAACCGGCCTCACCGCCTATTTCGGCCTGACCGACATCGGCCATCCGAAGGAAGGCGAAGTGCTGGTCGTGTCGGCTGCCGCAGGCGCGGTGGGTTCGGCGGTAGTGCAGATCGGCAAGGCGCTGGGGCTGAAAGTCATCGGCCTGGCCGGCGGCCCCGACAAGTGCGCCTTCGTGAAGGACACGCTGGGCGCGGATGCCTGCATCGATTACAAGAATGAAAACGTGTCTGCCGCGTTGCGCGAACATTGCCCGGACGGCGTGGACATCTACTTCGACAACGTCGGCGGCGACATCCTGGATGCCGTGCTCAAGCGCCTGCGCCTGAAGGCGCGCATCGTCCTGTGCGGCGGCATCTCGCAATACAACGCCGGCGGCGATACGCGTGGTCCGGCCAACTACCTGTCCCTCATTTCGGCGCGCGGCCGCATGGAGGGCTTCGTGGTGATCGACTACCTGCATCGCGCCGAAGAGGCAATCACGGCGATGGCGCCGTGGGTGGCGGCCGGCAAGCTGACCAGCAAGCTCGACATCGTCGAGGGACTGGAAAACTTCCCCGAAGCGCTGCGTCGACTCTACACGGGCGCGAATTTCGGCAAGCAACTCGTCCAGATCTGAATGCTCGAATCCGATGTCATCATCATCGGTGGCGGTGCCGCCGGATTGATGTGCGCGCTGGTCGCCGGCCAGCGCGGCCGCCGCGTGCGCGTGGTGGAACACGCCAACCGCTGCGGCAAGAAGATCCTGATGTCGGGCGGCGGCCGCTGCAACTTCACCAATACCGGTACCACGCCGGCCAACTTCCTGTCGGAGAATCCGCATTTCTGCAAGAGCGCGCTGGCCCGCTACACGCCAAGCGATTTCATCGATAGGGTCAATCGCCATGGCATCGCCTGGCACGAGAAGGAACTCGGCCAGCTGTTCTGCGACGACTCGTCGAAACAGATCGTGGCGATGCTGCTTGAGGAATGTCGGCTGGGCAACGTGGACGTGCGTACCAGTTGCAGCGTTGAAAAAGTGGCACAGGTTGCCGGCGGCTTCGAAATGGAAACCACGCACGGTCGCATGCACGCCACTTCCCTGGTCGTCGCCAGTGGCGGCCTTTCCATTCCCAGCATGGGCGCGACCGGCTTCGGGTATGACCTGGCAAAACAATTCGGCCATGCCGTGCTGCCCGTGCGTGCCGGACTGGTGCCGCTCACGCTCAGCGGCAAGCACCTGGAACATTACGCGGAGCTGGCTGGCGTGGCGCTGCCGGCCTCGGTGCGTTGTGGCAAGGCGCGCTTCGACAACGCGATGCTGGTGACGCATCGCGGCCTGAGCGGTCCGTCCATCCTGCAGATATCGTCGTACTGGGAACCGGGCAAGGAATTGCTGCTCGACCTGTTGCCTGGCCGCGATGCGCCGCAATGGCTGGCGGAGCAACGCAGCTTGCATCCGGTAGCAGAATTGAAAACGGTGTTGGCCGACGCGCTGCCAAAGCGGTTTGCCCAACGGCTGTGCGAGGTGTTCCTCGACAACGCGCCCATGCGCCAGATCGACGCGCCGCGCCTGCGTGAAATCGGTGAACGCCTGCAACGCTGGCCGATCATCGCCAGCGGCACCGAGGGTTACCGCACAGCCGAGGTCACGTTGGGTGGGGTGGACACGCAGGGCCTGTCCTCGACCACCATGGAATCGAAGATCATCCCCGGCCTTTACTTCATCGGCGAGGTGGTGGATGTGACCGGGCACCTGGGCGGCTACAACTTCCAGTGGGCCTGGGCCTCGGGGCAGGCGGCCGGCGAGGTAGCGTAAACACCTGGTCTTGACGCATACTCCGGCAACATACGCGTCAGTATGGAACCCCCGGAGTCGACGATGCCCAGCTACACCGCCCCCCTGCGCGACATGCGCTTCGTGATGTTCGAAGTGCTCGATGCCGAGCGCGAACTCAAGGCCATCCCCCGCTATGCGGAGGTGGATCGGGACACCATCGACGCGGTGATGGAGGAAGGCGCGCGCTTCGCCAGCCAGGTGGCGTTCCCCTTGAACTCGGTTGGCGACATCGAGGGCTGCACTTTTCACGGCGACGGCGTGGTCACCACGCCCACCGGCTTCAAGGAAGCCTACAAACAATTCGTGGACGCCGGCTGGCCGTCCCTGTCCTGCGACCCGACCTACGGCGGCCAGGGCTTGCCGGTGCTGCTCAACAACCGCCTCTACGAAATGCTCAATTCAGCGAACCAGGCCTGGTTGATGTACTCCGGTCTCTCGCACAGCGCGTACGAATGCCTGATGACCTTCGGCACCGAGCACCAGAAGAACACCTACCTGCCGAAACTGGTTTCGGGGCAATGGAGCGGCACGATGTGCCTGACCGAGGCCCAATGCGGCACGGACCTTGGCATGATGAAGACGCGTGCCGAACCGATTGCCGACGGCGCGTACGCACTGACCGGCACCAAGATCTTCATTTCGGCCGGCGAACACGACGTGACCGAAAACATCCTGCACCTGGTGCTGGCGCGATTGCCCGACGCACCCGCCGGCACGCGCGGCATTTCCCTGTTCCTGGTGCCGAAGTTCCTGCCTGATGAAAACGGCGAAGTCGGCGAGCGCAACACCATCAAGGCTGGCTCGATCGAACACAAGATGGGCATTCACGGCAATTCAACCTGCGTCATCAACCTGGACAGTGCGACAGGCTGGCTGATCGGCGAACCGAACAAGGGCCTGGCCGCGATGTTCGTGATGATGAATTCCGCGCGACTGGGCGTGGGCATGCAGTCGCTGGGCCTGGCCGAAGTGTCGCTGCAGAACGCGGTGGCCTATGCGCGCGACCGCATCCAGGGCCGTTCTGCGAAAGGCGCGACGCAGCCGGAGAAAGCCGCCGACCCAATCATCGTGCATCCCGATGTGCGGCGCATGCTGCTGACCTGCAAGGCCTACACCGAAGGCGGCCGCGCGCTCGCCACCTACGTCGCCCTGCTGACCGACCGCGAGCAGTCGCATCCGGACCCCAAGGTTCGCGCCGAGGCCGAGGAACTCGTTGCCTTCCTGACGCCGGTGGTCAAGGCCTTCATCACCGACAACACCTTCGAGACCACCAATCTCGCGCTGCAGGTGTATGGCGGCCATGGCTTCATCCGCGAATGGGGCATGGAGCAATACGTGCGCGACGCGCGCATCAACATGATCTACGAAGGCACCAACGGCATCCAGGCGCTCGACTTGCTCGGCCGCAAGGTGCTGCACGACCAGGGCGCCAAGCTGAAATTGTTCGGCGGCCTGGTGCGCGAGTTCGTCGGTGCGGAAATGTCGAACCCGGCGATGCAGGAATTCATCGTGCCCCTGGCCGAACTCGGCGAGCAGGTCGCGAAGCTGAGCACCGAACTGGCGATGAAGTCCCTGGCCGATCCCGATGAAGCCGGCGCAGCGGCCACGCCCTACCTGCGCGTGGTCGGCCACCTGGTCTACGCCTGGCTATGGGCGCGGATGGCGCGCGTGGCGCTGGACAAGCTCGATTCGGGGGATGACTTCTACAAGGCGAAGCTGGCCACGGCGCGTTTCTATTTCAGCAAGCTGCTGCCCGAGACCGCGTTCCAGTTGCAGGCCGCGCGCGCTGGCGCCAAGCCGCTTATGGACCTTGACGCGGCCCTGTTCTGATCAGCTGCCTTGGCGGGCAGCACCGGTCAATCTTCGGCGTTGATCCACAGGCGTTTCCAGCCCGCGTGGCCCAAGCTGCGTAGCGTGTCCATGTTGCGGTCGTAGACGGAAGCAGCGTCGGGAAACGCTGCCACCGCGCGGGCGATGCTGGTTTCGCGCAGCAAGTGCAGCGTCGGATACGGCGACCGGTTGCTGAAGTTCTCGATATCCCCGGGCTGGCTGTCGGCGAACTGGTAGTCGGGATGGAAGCTCGCCACCTGGATCTCGCCGTCGAGTTCGAGCTCTGAAACGGCAGCGTCGGCTATATCAAGGAACTGGTTGTAGTCGAGGAAATCGCCCAACACCCACGGATGGATCAGCAACGTCGTTTCCACCACGTCCGGATCGGCGTCGTAAAGTGACTCGAGTTCGTGCAGCAGGTCGGCCAGCAGCGTTTCTTCGTCGGTGGCATCGCTGACCACGAAGCGCACCTGCCCGCGCAGGTGCACGGCCTTGGCGAAGGGACACAGGTTGAGCCCGATCACGGCCCTCTCGAGCCACTCACGGGTGGCATCGATGATGGCCGATTGCGACGATGGGTTCACGCCTTGGCCCTCGCGCGTTGCGCCTTCAGCTGCGCGACCAGCCGGCGCGCGAACAACCAGGCATCGCCCGGCCAACGCGCGGAAATATAGTTGCCGTCCTCCAGCACGAAGGCTGCGCTGTCGTCATCCTGCGCACCGCGATCACCGAGCGTGATCGGCCCGCGCTCAAACTGCGAAGGCAACGCCAGCGCGGCGCGGACTTCGGATTCCACGTACGCGGGATAGGTTCGGTAGTAACGGCCGAGCTTCCAGAAACTGAGGCCGAAGGCGAGCGCCTCCATGTAGCGCGGCAGGCAGGTCGTGCGCCGGCCGTTCAACACGCTGAGCTCCGCGCCCGGCTGCTTCGCGCGCGCCATCAGCAACACGCCGTGGCAGATGGCGGCGATGGGCCGATCGAGCGTGGCGAATTCCGCCACGAACGATTGCAGCAAGCCACTGTCGAGATACTGGCGCATGCCCTTGGCGTGGCCGCCGGGCAGCAGCAAGGCGTCGAAGTCCGTCGCCACCAACTGGCCCCACGGCAGCGGGTTGCGGAACTCGGACGACTGCGATGCCTGGCGATAACAATCCTTCGCGATGCCATCGGCGCCCAACTTGCCGAACACCACGCCAGCCAGCAGGCGGGGGTCGCAGGCGGCGACGGCGCCTGTTTCAGTCGCGAACACCACGGCGTGGCCGGCATCGGTCAGCACGCGCCACGGCACGGCCACTTCGGTCGGATCGAAATCGGCGTCGGGCAGCGGGATGAGGACTCTGGCCATGGCCGACACGATACCGCATGCGTCGCCGCGCTTTGCTAGAGTTGCGCATTCCCCGACCTGACGGAGCGACAATGACCCTGCACGCAGCGCTTATCACCCTGTTGAACATGGTACTCATCGGCGTGGCGATGTTTTACGTCGGGCGAGCGCGTGGCATCCACCAGGTACATGCGCCCACGGTGGTCGGCCACCCGGATTTCGAACGGGCATTCCGCGCCCACCAGAACACGCTCGAACAGACGGTGATGTTCCTGCCCACGCTGTGGGTCGCCTCCGTGTTCGGCAATCCCACCTACTCGGCCTGGCTCGGTTATGCCTGGCTGATCGGCCGCACCTGGTATCTGTTCGGATACTTGCGCGCCGCAAACAAGCGCAGCGCGGGCTTCATGGTCGCGACGATCGCCTGGCTGGGCCTGTTCGTCCTCGCGCTGGCCGGCCTGGTACCGAAACTGCTCGCCTGACGAGTCGGCGCAGCTAGGTCGGCGCGGCTAGGCCTGCGCCGACTTCACCAATTGGTGCTTGGCAAGCGTTGCTTGCATCAGGCCCAAGCCTCGCGCGGCATGCAGGGTCAGGATCAGCATCACCAGCCCCATGGCCAGCGTGATCGGCAAGCTCCACAGCGGCAGATAGATTTGCTCGCCAAACCAGTACAGGTGGTTGTGGTCGCCAAAGGAGTCCAGCACCGGCAGCGCCGCCATGGCGAACGTCAGCGACAGCGCCACCACGATGAAGGTGAAGTACACGACGCCCAGCGGCATCATCAGCACCATGTACACCAGCGTGGACCAGGTGCGCGGATCCAGGAACACGGTCTTGATGCGTTCCAGGATCGGACGCTCGCGGTCGGTATAGAGCGGCCGGCGCGGCATGCGCTCGCCCAGCATCACTTCCACCAGACGGCCTTCGACCAGCGACAAACCACGCACGCTGGCAAAGAACAGAATGGTGAAGGGGATGCCGATGACCAGCACGGCCAGGCTCGCCGACAGGCTCAGCCCGACAACCACCCAGGTGAAGTAGAAGATGCCGGTCACCAGCGACAGCAACAGGTACAACACCGACGTATAGGCGTGCGGGTCGGCCAGCACGCCGAAGAAACGCCCGGCCAGGGACACGCGCGGTTTCGGCGGCGGCGCGCGCAAGGCGCGATGCACGGTCACCTCGGTATCGCGATAGATGTCGGCGACTTCGGAAGGCGCGCCGTAGCTGCCGGCGACGCTGGCCAGCAGGCTGGCTTCGTCCATTTCCGGATGCTCGGCCCATTCGGAACGCAGGTAGTCTTCGGCGTCGTACAACGCGTCCTGGACCAGGGCGGGATCGGACCCGGCAAGCGCTGCCCGCAACTGGTCGAGATATTCGGGAATGGACTTGGCGATGGCGGTGTTCATTGCTGGGTTCCTTGCAGCACGGTGTCGACGAATTCGCGGGTGGCTTGCCAGTTGTCCGTCCACGCGGCGAGCACGTCGCGGCCTTGGTCGGTGATTCGGTAGTAACGGCGTGGCGGCCCGGCCACCGAGGGCTCGACTTCGCTCGCCAGCAAGCCGGCGGCATCGAGGTTGCGCAGCACCGGATACAGGGCGCTCTGCTTGCCGCTGAGGAAGCCTTCGCCGCCCCGCTCCAGGCGCTTGGCGATCTGGTAACCGTACATCGGCTCCTTCGATTGGCCGAGCACGCTCAGCAAAACCAGCGATACCGTACCGGCGCTGAGCTCCTTCTGGAACTTCCTGAGGTGGGAATCGATCTCGCCCATGTCTGTCCTGCCTTGGCTAACCTTGAGCGAACAGTATTACTAACTTAGGTATAGCGAACCTGCCATAAGTAATGGTGGCGGGCTCTTGAAGCCAGCGGCGCGAGGGGTAAGCTGGAGGCCACTCCCAACGGCCCCGCCAATGACTACGCCCCAACCCGTGATTTTCCTCGGCCATGGTTCCCCCATGAACGCGATCGAGGACAACGAGTTTCGACGCAGCTGGCAGGACCTGGGCAGGAAGCTGAGACGCCCCAAGGCGATCCTGTGCATCTCGGCGCACTGGGAGACGCGCGGCGTCTACGTCACCGGCAGCGAAAAACCGGACACCATCCACGATTTCAGCGGCTTCCCGCGGGCCTTGTTCGATGTCCGCTACAGGGCGCCCGGCAGCCCGGAACTCGCCCACCGCGTTGCCGATTTACTGGACACGGTGCGAGTGCACGTGGATCCGCAGCGCGGCCTCGACCATGGCGCCTGGGGCGTGCTGCAGCCGATGTTTCCGGAAGCCGACATTCCGGTCGTGCAGCTGAGCCTTTCCGGCCTGCAACCCGGCGCGTGGCACTACGACCTGGCCAAGTCGCTCGACCCGCTGCGCGATGAAGACGTGCTGGTCGTGGCCAGCGGCAACATAGTGCACAACCTGCGACTGTTCCGCTTCAACGATCCCAAGCCCTACGACTGGGCCGAGCGCTTTGACGAACATGTCGCCGAGCACATCGAGAGCGGGCACCACGATGGCTTGTTGGGCTACGAGACGCTGGGCACCGACGCCTTGCTGGCAATTCCCACGCCGGAACATTACCTGCCGTTGCTTTATGTGCTCGGCATGCAGCGCGACGACGATGAGGTCACTTTCTTCAACGAGCAAGTCGTCAGTTCGATCTCGATGCGATCGATCATCATGGGCCAGGTTTGACCGGGGACTTCCGCCGCGATTTCGCGGCGCGTGCGGCCTTGGCAACCTCAGGCTTGCGTAATGCGGCAGCGATCGCCAGTTTCGCCCACGGGCGCATGTCGTCGGGCGAGTCCATCGCCGCTTCCGGCACGTTCCAGTAACTCATCTCGACCGTCTTGCCGCGGCTTTCATAG
>JANNWV010000153.1:0-2948 GCA_031408815.1 Gammaproteobacteria bacterium | reverse complement strand
TGTACGTCTTCCACTTCCAGGCCAATCGCGGTCAGCCGCGCGGCAAGGTCCTCGCTCGAGGCATTGACCGTTACGTGTTCGCGCAGCCAGCTTTCAGGAAATTTCATCTGGGTCTAATCCGGTGGGCTCAGGCGAAATGCTTCAGGAAGCGCGCGTCGTTTTCGAAGAAGCTGCGCAGGTCGTTCACGCCATAGCGCAGCATCGCCAGTCGCTCGACGCCCATGCCGAAGGCGAAGCCGGTAAAGCGTTCCGGGTCGATGCCGCAGTTGCGCAACACGTTCGGGTGGACCATGCCGCAACCCAATACTTCCAGCCAGCGCGTGCTGCCATCGGGCTGCTGCCAGGCGATGTCCACTTCGGCGGAAGGTTCGGTGAAGGGGAAATAGCTGGGCCGGAAACGCATCTCGAAATCGCGCTCGAAAAAGGCGCGCACGAATTCGGACAGCGTGCCCTTCAAGTCGGCAAAGCTCGACGTCTCGTCCACCAGCAAGCCTTCCACCTGGTGGAACATCGGCGTGTGCGTCTGGTCGGAGTCGGAGCGGTAGACCTTGCCGGCGGCGATCATGCGCAGCGGCGGCGGGTTGTTGCTCATGAAGCGCACCTGCACGCCAGAGGTATGCGTCCGCAGCAGGCGGCCATCGGGAAAATAGAAGGTGTCGTGCATCGCCCGCGCCGGATGGTGCGGCGGGAAATTCAGCGCCTCGAAATTATGCTGGTCGTCTTCGATTTCCGGACCGTCGGCGAGCTGGTAGCCGAGCCGCGCGAAGATATCGGTCATGCGCTCCAGCGTGCGCGACACCGGATGGAGGGTGCCCACGCCATTGCCACGACCGGGCAGCGTGACGTCGAGTGATTCGGTGGCGAGGCGTGCCGAAAACGCGAGGTCTTCCAAAACGGCTTTGCGATCAGCCAAAGCGCTACTGAGAGATTCCTTGGCGCGGTTGACGGTTTCACCAAAGGCCTTGCGCTGGTCGGGCGGCAAAGTGCCGAGCTGCTTGAGCTGGCCGGTGATGCTGCCGGACTTGCCCAGCAGCGCAACGCGCAAGGCATCCAGCGCGTCCAGGTCGCCAGCGGCGCCGATGTCGGCGAGTGCGGTTTTTACCAAGGTTTCGATATCGCTCATGTGGCCATTATCCCGTAATAAAGCGCATCCGGGATACCGGCGTGCGGTCCAGGGGCGTTGAAACCCGAGCTTTCCTGCTACCGTCCGGCAGACATCCTTGGGGAAACAGACAACGCATGAAGCTCGCTCACATTCTGGCCCTGGGCCTGATCGCCCTCGGCTTGTCTGCCTGTGGCGGTGGCACGCGCCTGATCAAGAACGCCCCTCCTCCGCCGGAGCAAGCCACGGCGCTCGCCGTTGCGAGCGATGCCACGCTATCGGCACAGTTGCAGTGGGTAATCGTGCGCGATGGCCCGGGCACCTGGGCCCGCAATGCCGACTGGGACGAATACCTGATTGCTGTCCGGAACACTTCTGCTGCGCCGATCCAGATCACCGGCGTAGTCCTGTTTGATTCGATGGACCAATCCAATGCCACGTCTGCATCGCGCACAGCGCTGGTTGACGCGAGCAGGGTCAATGCGCGCCGCTACAAGGATTCCGGATTGAAAGTCTCGGCCGGTCGCGGCCGGGGCCTGGCGTTGGTGGCCGGAGGCGCCGGCGTCACGACGGCGGGCGTCGGCCTGGCGTATGCCAGCCTTTGGGGCGGCGCGGGATCCGGCGGAGCTGCGGCAGCCGGAGGCCTGATTCTTGCCGGTCCCGCGCTGGTGACGATGGCGATCGTGCGCGGCGTGCGCAAGGGCGCAGTCACCAAACGGATCAAGGAACGCAGCACCGTGTTTCCACTTGCCCTGGCTGCCGGCCAAAGCTTGCCGATTGATGTCTTCTTCCCTTTGGCGCCATCGCCGCGGCGGCTCGACATCCACTACACCGACGCCAACGGCGCGCACGTGTTGAGCACCGACACGGCCCGGGCATTGGATGGGCTGCACGTGGAAGAAGCAACCCGGAAATGAAAACGGCCCGCATTTGCATGCGGGCCGCTGGTTTCAACTTTTCGAAAGCGTGATCAGGCAGCGAGTGCTTGCTTGGCCTGTTCGGCGATCTTTCCGAACGCCGCAATGTCGTGCACTGCGATGTCGGCAAGGGCCTTGCGATCCAGCTTGATGCCGGCCTTCAGCAGGCCATTCATGAAGCGGCTGTAGCTCAGGCCATTCATGCGGGCCGCGGCGTTGATGCGCACGATCCACAACGAACGGAACTGGCGCTTGCGCTGCTTGCGGCCGATGTAGGCGTATTGGGCAGCCTTGGTGACGGCCTGCTTGGCGACGCGATAGACCTTGCGGCGTGCGCCGTAATAGCCCTTCGCCATCTTGAGGAGTTTCTTGTGGCGCGCATGCGCCGTTACACCACGTTTAACACGAGCCATGATTCAGTCTCCTCAGAGGTAGGGCAGCATGCGGTCCAGACGGCCCGCGTCTTCGGGGCGAACATGATTCGCCTGGCGAAGGTTGCGCTTACGCTTGGTGGACTTCTTGGTGAGGATATGGCTGCGGTTTGCGTGGCCACACTTGTATTTTCCGGAAGCGGTCTTCCGGAAGCGCTTGGCAGCAGCGCGGTTGGTCTTGATCTTGGGCATTGGAAATCCTTTGCGGTTTTTTTGATTACTGACCTGGGCGGTGGTCTTGAAACCACGCTTGCCGACTTGCCCTGGGCCTGCTTGTAAGTCATTGATCCGATTAGGAATCAATGCTCAGTGCAACACGGTTTTGCCCGATTTCCTGGGCCCGGATACCGCGCCGGGGCCTTGGCCGAGGCCAAGAACCGGGAATTATGCAATAAATCCAGCCACTTAGGCAACTGTTGGGAATGGACTGTGGGAGCGGGGGGGGGCGGGGGGGGGGGAAAAAAAAAAAACGCGCCCCGGCCCCGCCCCACAAACACC
>JANNWV010000152.1:0-3956 GCA_031408815.1 Gammaproteobacteria bacterium | reverse complement strand
CATGCCCAAGTACTGGATGCCCTGGCTGGTCGGCATGCCGGCGGAGCAATCGCGCGCGGCCTGCGCGCTGATCTTCGGCGGCGTGCTCGAGAAATTCCCGAAGCTGAAGATCTGCTTCGCGCATGGCGGTGGCAGTTTCCCTTACACCATCGGCCGCATCGAGCACGGCTTCAACATGCGCCCCGACCTGGTGGCGATGGACAACCCGCGCAATCCTCGCGAGTACTTCGGCAAGCTCTATTTCGATTCCTGCGTGCACGATCCGCGCGCGCTGCGCTACCTCATCGACACCGTCGGCATCGACACCGTGATGCTGGGCACCGACTATCCCTTCCCGCTGGGCGAACAGGAACCGGGCAGCGGCATCGCCGCGCTGGGCCTGGATGAGGTTTCGCAGGCGCGGCTGTACCACGGCACGGCGCTGCAATGGCTGGGCCTCAACAAGGCACGGTTCGACTGACATGGGCGAGATGGATACTGAAGCCCACGCGCTGGCACTGGACGAAGCCGATCCCCTGCGCGAATTCCGCGATGAGTTCCATATCCCCCGCCACGGCGATGCCGAACAAGCCTACTTCTGCGGCAATTCGCTCGGCCTGCAGCCGAAGGCCGTGCGCGGTGCGCTGATCGACGAACTCGACGACTGGGCAAACCTGGGCGTGGAAGGACACTTCCTCGGCAAGCATCCATGGATGCCGTACCACGAGTTTGTGCGCGAGTCCCTGGCCGCCTGCGTGGGTGCCATGCCTTCCGAAGTGGTGGCGATGAATTCGTTGTCGGTGAACCTGCACTTGATGATGGTCAGCTTCTACCGCCCCACGCCGCAACGACACGCCATCCTGATTGAAGCTGGCGCATTTCCGTCCGATCGCTACGCCGTTGAATCGCAAGTCCGCTTCCACGGCTTCGATCCAGCGACGTCCTTGATCGAACTGGAAGCCGACGAACCGGGTGGCACGATTTCCATGCAGGCGATCGAGCGCGTGTTGGCCGAGCGCGGCGGCGAAATCGCGCTGGTGCTGTGGCCCGGCGTGCAATACCGCAGTGGCCAGGCCTTCGACTGCGCGGAAGTGGCGCGCCTGGCGCATGCACGGGGTTGCATGGTTGGTTTCGACCTCGCCCACGGCGCTGGCAACCGGGTACTGGACCTGCATGATTCCGGCGCGGACTTCGCCGCCTGGTGCAGTTACAAATACCTCAACTCCGGACCGGGCGCGGTCGCTGGTTGCTTCGTCCATGAACGCCATGCGCGCAGCGATCGGCCGCGTTTTGCCGGCTGGTGGGGACACGACCAGGCGACGCGTTTTCGCATGGGCCCCGAATTTGTTCCCACGCCCGGTGCCGACGGCTGGCAACTGAGCAATCCACCGATCCTGGCGCTCGCGCCCCTGAGGGTTTCGCTGGAGATTTTCCAGCGCGCCGGCATGGCCGCCTTGCGCGAAAAATCCATTCGCCTCACCGGCTATCTCGAACGTCTGATCCAGCAACGCCTGGCCGACGTGCTCGACATCGTCACGCCGCGTGACCCCGCCCGGCGTGGTTGCCAGTTGTCGTTGCGCGTCATTGGCGGACGCGAACGCGGCCGCGCCTTGTTCGAACACCTGTCGGCAGCCGGGATCATTGGCGACTGGCGCGAACCGGACGTCATCCGCATCTCACCGACGCCGCTGTATAACCGGCACGCCGACGTGTTGCGCTTCGTGCGCGCGGTCGAAGCCTGGCGGGGTGCCTGATGGAAGTTGGCAGCGGTCGAATCACCATCGCAGGCGCGGGCCTGGCCGGCGCTCTGCTGGCGACCCTGCTCGCCCGCCGCGGCTGGTCGGTGGACGTATTCGAAAAACGTCCCGATCCACGCGTGCGTGCCTACGAGGGCGGCCGTTCGATCAACCTGGCGCTGGCCGAACGCGGCCTGCATGCACTGCGCCTGGCCGGCCTGCAGGATGCGGTGATGGCGCAGGCAGTGATGATGCGCGGACGCATGGTGCATGGCCTGGACGGATCGACCCAGCTGCTGCGCTACGGCAAGGACGATTCCGAAGTGATCTGGTCGGTGCATCGCGGACGCTTGAATATCAGCCTGCTCGATGCCGCCGAAGCCGCCGGCGCGCGCATCCGTTTCGATGCCCGCCTGGACGGAGTCAATTTCGATAATCGTCGCTTGCGCCTGGTCAACGACCACGACCGCAGCGTCGAAGAACTGGATTTCAAAGTGTTGATTGGCGCCGACGGTGCCGGATCGGGTGTGCGCGAAGCGCTGAAACCTTCACTTGATCTGGGCGAGCGTTTCGAACCGCTCGGCCACGGCTACAAGGAACTCGAAGTGCCACCGGCTGCAGACGGCGGCTTCCAGCTCGAAGCGAACGCCCTGCACATCTGGCCGCGCGGCGGCTACATGTGCATCGCGCTGCCCAATACCGAGAAGACTTTCACCGTCACTTTGTTCCTGCCCAACGACGGCGACCCGAGTTTCGACACCCTGCCCGACCTGGCCGCGGCGCGCGCCTTGTTCGAACGCGATTTCGCCGATGCGCTGGAGCGTATCCCTGAATTCGATGCCGACTGGATCGCCAATCCAACCAGCGGCCTCGGCACGCTGCGGCTCGACCACTGGCGACTGGACGATCGCGCCGTGCTGATCGGCGATGCCGCGCACGCCATGGTGCCCTTCCACGGCCAGGGCATGAACTGCGCTTTCGAGGATTGCATCGCGCTCGACCGGCACATCGCCAAGGCCGCCGACTGGAAATCGGCGTTCGAAGGCTTCGAGAACGAGCGTCGCCCCAACGCGCAGGCGATCCAGGCCATGGCGCTGGAAAACTATGTGGAGATGCGCGATCAGGTTGATGATGCCGACTTCCTGCTGCGCCGGAAGCTTGAACGCCTGTTGGCGGACCGTCATCCCGGGCGATTCGTGCCGCGCTATTCCATGGTGAGCTTCATGCGCGTGCCTTATGCCACCGCGTTCGAACGCGGCAACCTGCAGCGACAGATCCTGATCGAGTGCTGCCAGGGCCTGCATGACATCAACGAAGTGGATCTTGAAAAGGCCGACAGACTCGTCCTGCAGCGCATGAGCGTGCTGGGGCAAGACTGACATGGCGGTCAGTTTCCTATGGTACGACCTGGAAACTTTCGGCCGCGACCCGCGCCGCACCCGCATCGCGCAGTTCGCCGCCATCCGCACCGACGAAGCGCTCGAAGAAATCGGTGAACCGATCTCCCTGTTCTGCCAGCCGGCACGCGACCTGCTGCCCTCGCCCGAAGCCACGCTGATCACCGGCATCACGCCGCAACAGGCGCAACGCGACGGCCTGCCGGAGGCTGCTTTCTTCGCCCGGCTGCACGACGAACTCTCGCAGCCCGGCACCTGCGCCGTGGGCTACAACTCGATTCGCTTCGACGACGAGTTCGTCCGCTTCGGCCTGTACCGCAATTTCTACGACGCTTACGAGCGCGAGTGGCGCAACGGCAACTCGCGCTGGGACCTGCTCGACGTGATGCGGCTGATGGAAGCGCTGCGACCGGAAGGCATGGAATGGCCTGTTCGCGAGGACGGCTTGCCGAGTTTCAAGCTCGAGCACCTGGCGCAAGCCAATGGCACCCGCACCGGCGAAGCGCATGAAGCGCTGTCGGATGTGCGCGCATTGATCGGCCTCGCCAGGAAGATGCGCACCGCGCAGCCGCGGCTGTGGGACTATGCGTTGAAGGCGCGCGACAAGAAACAGGCGGCAAGCCTGCTCGACCCCATTGTGCAGTTGCCGGTGCTGCATATTTCCGGCAAATATCCCGCGTCGCGCCATTGCGCGGCGCTGGTGTTGCCGCTGGCGCGTCATCCACGCATCGACTCCCGGGTGATCGCCTGCGACCTGGATGTCGACCCGGCGCCATTGCTCGCGCTGTCTCCGGAAGAAATCGCCGACCGCCTGTACACGCCCAAGGCCGACTTGCCCGAGGGC
>JANNWV010000151.1:0-30043 GCA_031408815.1 Gammaproteobacteria bacterium | reverse complement strand
GGCTCTGGCATGTTGCGCCACTACGCGATCGGCAGTGCGCCCTTGTTGCGCGCCGCCTTTCGCGCGGGCGACCGCGTGCAGGTGGATGGCGTGGGCAGGGTCATCGAACGCTTCGAGGTGGACGGCGGCCTGATCCGGTATTTCTGCGGCGCCGATTGTTTTGCCGAAGGCGAACTCGATGCCGAACAACCGGTATCACAGGCCGATGCGCGACTTCTCGCGGGTCGACTCGACCGCAACGACCGCTTCGAACTGCGCCGCGAAATGCTGGACCGTCGCGCCAAGGCGCGTGCGCATCCGGCATGGGGCGTGCTGGGCGCGCGCATCGACCTGATCCCGCACCAGTTGCGCGTGGCCGAAGTGGCGGCAGGCCGTCGCATTCCACGTTTGTTGCTGGCCGATGAAGTCGGCCTGGGCAAGACCATCGAAGCCTGCCTGGTCACTTCGCAGTTGATCGCCAGCGGTCGCGCCCAGCGCGTGCTGGTGTTGCTGCCCGAAAGCCTGGTCAACCAGTGGTTCGTCGAACTGCTTCGTCGCTTCAACCTACCCTTCGCCATCTACGATGAAGAACGCTGCGAGTCACTGGAGCTGGATGCGCCGCGCAGCAACGGCAGCGGACGCAATCCGTTCGATGACGAGCAACTGGTAATCGCCTCGGTGGACTGGCTGGCCAGCCACGAACGTCGCGCGCAACAGGCGCTGGACGCCAACTGGGACCTGTTGCTGGTGGATGAAGCGCATCACCTGACCTGGAGCCAGGAAGCGAGCAGCGCGTCCTACCAGCTGGTCGAATCGCTCGCCGCGCAAACACCCGCGCTGCTGTTGCTGACGGCGACGCCGGAGCAACTTGGGCTGGGCGGCCATTTCGCGCGGCTGCGCCTGCTCGACCCGGCGCGTTACACCAGCCTTCCGGATTTCGTCGACGAACAACGCAAGTACGTCGCACTGTCGGCATTGGCCGAACGCCTGCTTGCCAGCGAAGGCCTGACCGCGGGCGATATCGAAACGCTGGCGCCATTCTTCCCCGAACAAGGCGACGCACTGGCGCATCGGCTCGCTCGCATTGCCCAAGGCGACGAGGAAGCGCGCGACGGCCTGCTTTCGGACCTGATCGATCGCCACGGCACCGGCCGCGTGATGATCCGCAACCGGCGCGCCGCCGTCGGCGGATTTCCGCAACGCATCGCGCACGTGGACCTGTTGCCCGAGGGCGATGAGATGTCCCTGTCCGGCCGGTTGCGCGCGGAGTTCGACCATGACCTGGGCGACCTGGACGACGAGCCCGAGCACGACTACAAAAACGATCCGCGCACCGACTGGCTGCTCGCCAAGCTCGATGAAATCGCCCCGGCAAAGGCGCTGTTGCTATGCCGCACGCGCGCCAAGGTGCAGGCACTCGAAGAAGCATTGCGCTTGCGCAGCGGCCTGCCGGTTGCGCGTTTCCACGAAGACATGAACCTGTTGCAGCGCGATCGCAACGCCGCCTACTTCGCCGACCCGGAGGGCGCACGCTTGCTGATCGCCTCTGAAATCGGCGCAGAGGGCCGCAACTTCCAGTTCGCGCAGCACCTCATCTTCTGGGACCTGCCCTTCCATCCCGACATGCTGGAACAACGTATCGGCCGCCTGGACCGCATCGGCCAGCGTGGCGAAGTCCACCTGCATGTCGCCGCCGTCTCGGGCAGCCCGCAGGAAGTCCTGATGCGCTGGATGCATGAAGGCCTCGATGCCTTCACTCATGTCGTCGCCGATGGCCGCGAACTGCTGCGCCGATTCGGCGAGGAATTGCTGCAACTGGTCGGCCAGGACGTGGACGCGCGCGACGCAGGCCTCGACGACATGCTCCAGCGCACGCGCGCCACCCATGCCGAACTCGCCGCGTTGATCGCCTCCGGCCGCGACCGGCTTCTGGAGCTCGGCAGTCGCCGCGGCACGGCGGAGGGCGAACTGCTGTCCTCACTGCAACACGACGACCTCGACCAGAGCCACGATGACTACCCGTTGCGCCTGCTGGAGGCCTTCGGCATCCATGGCGAAGCACTGGGTCCGCAACTTTGGCTGCTCGATCCCGAGTACCTGACGACGGAAGGCTTCGAGGAGCTCAAGGCAGGACCTCGCTCGGCAACGTTCGACCGCGCCACGGCCCTGGCCCGCGACGACCTGCTCTACCTGCGCGCCGACCATCCGCTGCTGCTGTCGGCGCAGGAAATGCTGGCCTCCGGTGAAACCGGCAATGCCGCGTTCCTGGTGGACGACAGCCTGCCGCCGCGCACGGCGATCCTCGAGGCCGTGTTCGTGCTCGAGTGTGTCGCCCATCGTCGCCTGAATGTCGAACGCTTCCTGCCGCCCTTGCCGGTAACGGTGGCCATCGACAGCAAGCTGCAGCACCGCGTGGATTTCGCGCCGAACGAACGCGCCAGCGTGCGCGCCGGCGACCGCCAGTACGATATTTCACCGATGCGAAAAGTGCTCGCCGCGTTGATCCCGCCGATGCTGGAACAAGCGCGCATCCAGGGTGACATCCAGTGCGCAACGCATGCGCAACAAGCGCTGGCCCGGGCCTCGGCATTGCTCGATGCGGAGATCCTTCGCATCGAGGCGCTGGCGCAGATCAATCCATCGGTTCGTCCGCAGGAAATCCAGGCGCTGCGCGACGAACGCGATCAATTGCTGGCAGTGTTGCCCAACGCGCGGCCCCGGCTCGACTCGATCCGGCTGGTTACCAGCGCGGATTTCCTGTCGCTGCGCCGCTGAGGCGCGCCCGGCAACACGCTGCCGGGACGAATTTCAGCGCACCAGTCGCGGCCCAGGCGGGCGTTTCTTCGTGAACGGTGGCAGTCCGCGCCAGTAGCGAAGCAACAGCCACCCGAACAACATGCCGCCCAGGTGTGCGAAATGGGCGATGCCCTGCATCGTGCCGGTCACGCCGGCCACCAGGGAAATCACGCCAAACACGATGACCAGTGTGCGCGCCGACATCGGGATGGGCGGAATGATCAACATCACCCGCTCACGCGGGAACATAAGCCCGTAGGCCAGCAGCACGCCATAGATGCCGCCCGATGCGCCCACCGTCGGGAACACACCGCCACCGTAGTTCATCATCACCGTCACGACGATCAGTTGGCACAATCCGGCGCCGACCAGGCAGGTGAAGAAGAACTGGGTGAACTTTCGCGCCCCGAGCGTCATCTCGACGCGGGCGCCGAACTGGTAGAGCGCGATGCCGTTGAACAGGATGTGGAAGAAGTCGCCGTGCAGGAAACCGTAGCTGACCAACTGCCAGGGCTGGAAACCCACGTTGACCGGAAGTCCGTCTGCACCCATGCCTGCGTAAAACTCTCCCCAGGGCCACAGTGCAAACCAGTAGCGCATGATTTCCTGGCCGACCAAGGCCTGCAGTCCGAAGCCGACGGACATGGCGATGAGCAGGTACTTGGTGACCGGCGGCAAGGGATTCACGGTGCTGTAACTCCAGGTTCGACGCGCAATGATAGCGCCTGCGATGCGCCGCCCGACTCACGATGCCGCTTCAGCGCCCCGGCGGCGCCCAAAGTATTTCGTCCAGCGTCACCGCCGCCTTCAGGCCTTTCACCCGCCCGTTGCGCACATCAACGCCTTCGGCCCGCAGCCTTTGCTGCTGCTCGCTGAAGTTCGGATGGTCTTCAGGAAACGCAATGCGGCCGTCCGAGCGCAGGATGCGGTGCCAGGGCAGCTTGGGGTCGTCATTGCCCGACAGCAGGCGCGCCACCATGCGTGCGCGGCCCGGCAGGCCGGCGCGGCGCGCGATTTCGCCATAACCGGCCACTTCCCCGCGCGGAACGGCGCGGATGGCGGCAAGAATACGGTCGGCGGCAGACTTTCCGGGCATGGCGGTTTAGGATACGGCACACGACGGCAGGATACCCATGCAGAATTTCGAACAAATCCGCAGCGCCATCAAGGGCGACTACAAGATCACCGCACGCGAACCCTACATGGTCTGCGTCGAGCTCTCGCTTGCCCAGGGACGTCGCCACCAGAGCATCTTCCTGGCTGAAATCGAGGACGACGACGGCCGCAAGTTCCTGCGCGTCAGCACCGTCATCGCGCCGATGACCGGCCTGGATGCGCGCCGCATGCTGGCCTTCAACTGGCAGAGCCGCGTTGGCTACATGGCCGTGGGCGAACTCGATTCCGTGCCCTACCTGCAGCTTTGCGAGAATCGTCCCTACGACAGCCTCTCGCCAGCCGAAGTGGACCGGCTGATCCTCGAGATCGGCGGCGTCGGCGACAACCTCGAGCGCGTGCTTTCAGCCGGCGGCGACCTGCTCTAAGCGAACCCGTAATTCCTCAGCAACCGCACCAGCCCCCAGGCAATTCCGCCAGCAGCCGGAATGGTCAGGACCCACGCCCACAGGATTCGCTCGATCACGGCCAGCTTGACCGTGTGCGGATTCTTGGCGAAGCCCACGCCCATGATCGCGGTCGAGATGCTGTGCGTGGTGGACACCGGCATACCAAAGCTCGCAGCAACATAGAGGATCGTGGCTGAACTGGTCTCGGCCGCGAAGCCGTTGATCGGATGCAACTTCACCATCTTGTGCCCTAGCGTCTTGATGATGCGCCAGCCACCCATCGCGGTGCCGGCCGCCATCACCAGCGCACAAGTCACGATGATCCAGCTGTCGATGCCATCCTTGCCACCGTCCGGATGCAGGAAGCCCAGCCATGACGGCAGTGTGTCCAGCGTTCCCGATGCCTGCGCGCCGAATACCGCCAGCGCGATGATGCCCATCGTCTTCTGCGCGTCGTTGGTGCCGTGGGCCAGGCCCATGTAAGCCGCACTGAGGATCTGTGCCTTGCCAAACAAGGCGTTGACCCAACGCGGACGCGAGATGCGGCCCAACCAACCGCCGGCGTTGTTCATGCTGCTGATGATTGCCATCAGCAGGCCCATGATCAGCACGCCGAGCACGAAGCCGGCCACCGGCGAGGAAATCATCGGCACGACGACCTTCCAGAAGATGCCGGCGTTCTTGCCGAAATTCTCCCCGGCCCGCGCCCAGATCAGCGCATGCCAGTTATTGTCCGCCGCAGCGACGGCCGCGCCGCACAGTCCGCCGATCAGGGCATGGCTTGATGACGACGGCAGGCCGCGCCACCAGGTAATCAGGTTCCAGATGATGGCGCCGACCAGCGCGCAGATCAGCACTTGAGACGTCACGACCACTACATCCGCATCCACCAGCCCCGACGCGATGGTCTTGGCCACCGCCGTGCCCAGGAAGGCGCCGATCAGGTTCATCACCGCAGCCAGCATTACTGCTTGCGTCGGAGTAAGTACCTTGGTCGCAACCACGGTCGCGATGGAGTTGGCCGTATCGTGGAAGCCGTTGATGAATTCGAACACCAACGCCGTCACGATGACGATCAGGAGCAAGGTAAGCACGGGCCCGCTCCTAGGAGTTCTTCAGCACGACCTGGTGCACCACGTTGCCGGCATCGCGGCAACGGTCGATGGCTTTTTCGAGCAGTTCGAACAGGTCCTTCAGGATCAGGTAGCGCATCGGGTCGGTCTCGAGCGCGTAGGTGTCGCGGTATAGCTCGAGGATCAGGCGGTCGGCTTCGGCCTCGATCGCCTGCATCTTGTCGTTCAGCGCCTTGCTGGTGTCCGGGTTCATGCCCTTGCGCAGCAAGCCGATCATTTCCTCGATCACCTCGGCGGCGCGCTCGAGCATGTTTGCGCGCGAAATGAAGTCCACCTCGCCCAGCCGCTCGGCCGCCAGCATGTAACGCTCGGCAAATTTCTCGACGATCTTCGGAATCTTGTACAGGGCGCTGGAGAGGGCATCGATGTCCTCGCGTTCCAGCGCCGTGACAAAGGTATTCACCAACTCGTGGCTGATCTGCGCGGCCAGGTTCTTCTCGCGCTGCCGGGCCAGCTTGAACTTCTCCAGCGACCGTTGCGCAGGGGCGGCGGACAGCAGCTCCACCAGGGCCCGCGTACTTTCCCGTGCAGCGGCGGCGCTTGCCTCGAGCAGCCCGTAGAACTTGTCGCCCTTGCCGAAGATGGTCTGGAGAGAAAACATGGCAGGTCCTGTGGGGTCGCGGGGAAATAAGTCAGAAATATTACACCCGACGGTCCCGCAATCCGGCCAATTGCCGCCTGTCACCGGCCTGGCATGGCCCACCGTGTATCCTTGGCACCTGATCCATAACGGAATTTGCGCGAATCATGGCTGCCCCGCTTCCGAGGCTCGCCCTCCTGCTGGCTGCCCTCCTGCCCTTGCCGGCGCTGGCGGGCGAGGCCGGAGCACCGCAGAACATGGGGCTTACCAGCCACCCGGTCGGACTCGTCGCCCTTGCCATCTTCGTCCTGGCCTACCTGCTGGTGGTACTGGAAGAAAAGCTGCACCTGCGCAAGTCCAAGCCGGTGATGGTCGCGGCCGCGCTGATCTGGGGGCTGATCGCCTGGCAGGCTGAGACTTCCGGCTCGCTTCCCACCGGCTTTGCGGCCGACGCGTTCCGGCACATCTTCCTGGAATTCTGCGAGCTGTTCTTCTTCCTGATCGTCGCGATGAGCTTCGTCGGCGCCATCGGCGAGCGCAACGTGTTCGAGGCCCTGCGCGCGGAACTCGTCAGCCGGACCTTCAGTTACCGGTCCCTGTTCTGGCTGACCGGCATCATTTCATTCTTCATGTCCGCCCTGCTGGACAACCTGACGACCGCCCTCATCATGTCTGGCGTCATCCTGGCCGTCGGCTCGGGCAATGTCCGCTTCATCACGCTGGCCTTCATCAACCTGGTGGTCGCGGCCAATGCCGGCGGCGCCTGGAGCGCCTTCGGCGACATCACCACGCTGATGGTGTGGCAGGCGCACAAGGTCGAATTCTTCGAATTCTTCAGGCTCTTCCTGCCTTCGATCGTGAACTGGATCGTACCGGCGGCGATCATGTCCTTCGCCCTTCCCACCGGTCGCCCGCAAGGCGGCGTGGACAATGCCGACGTGAAATATGGGGGCTGGACCATCTGCGCCCTGTTCGCAGTCACCATCGCCATCACCGTGGCGGGCAAGCAGTTCCTGCACATGCCGCCCGTATTCGGAATGATGGCCGGCCTCGCCTTGCTGAAGGTGCAGGGCTACCGCATCCGCAGGCACGAACAACGCGCGCTGGCCGGCGCCAATTCCGGCGAGCCCTACAACGTGTTCACCATCATCGCCCGCGCCGAGTGGGACACGCTGCTGTTCTTCTACGGTGTGCTGGTTTGCGTCGGCGGGCTGGCGACGCTTGGCTTCATGCAATTGGCGTCGGAACAGTTGTATGGCGGCCTGGGCTTCACCTGGGCGAATATTTCGATGGGCGTGCTGTCGGCGATCGTGGACAATATCCCCATCATGTATGCCGTACTGCAGATGGCGCCGCCGATGGACCACGGCCAATGGCTGTTGATCACCCTCACCTGCGGCGTGGGCGGCAGCCTGCTGTCGGTCGGATCGGCCGCCGGCGTGGCCCTGATGGGTGTCTCCCGGGGCCAGTACACCTTCTTCGGGCACCTGAAGTGGACCTGGGCCATCGCGCTGGGCTACATCGCCAGTATCCTTGTCCACTTGTGGGTAAACGCCGAGCATTTCGGCGGCGCCCTGAGCGGATGACATGAGCGAAATCCTGCTGGTCCTGGTCCTGGTACTCGCCAACGGCTTCTTCTCGATGTCGGAGCTGGCGGTGATGACGTCCCGCAAGGGCCGGCTGAAGGAACTCGCGCGCGATTCGCGGGGCGCTCGCAAGGCGCTCGAGCTGCACGAGCATCCGGAGGGATTCCTGTCAGCGGTGCAGGTCTGGATCACGCTGCTCACTCTGGTTACCGGCTCAGTGGGTGGTCAATCACTCGGCGGAAAACTGGCCGGCCCGATCAGCCGCAACCTGCCGGCGATAGCCGAGTACGCACAAATCATCAGCACCTCGATCGGCTTCCTGCTGATGGTGTTCCTGTCGGTGGTGGTAGGCGAACTGGTGCCCAAGCGCCTCGGCATCCTGCGCCCGGAACGCGTGGCTAGCCTGGTGGCCCTGCCGATGCATTTCTTTGCGACGATCGCGCGCCCGGCGGTATTGCTCCTCGCGGCGATGACGCGCGTCATCCTTCGCCTGCTCGGGCTCGGGTCGATGTCAGCCGAGAAAGTGACGGAAGAAGAGATTCGCCATCTAGTCACCGAAAGCCACGAACAGGGCGTGATCGACGAAGACGAGCGCAACATGCTCAACCGCGTGCTGCGCCTGGGCGATCGCGATTCCGATTCATTGATGACACCGCGCACGCGCATCGTCTGGCTCGACGCCGATGCGAGCCTTGAAGAAAACATGGCGGTGATGCGCGAAACGCCATTCTCGCGTTATCCGGTGTATCGCGGCGGCGACAGCGACGTGATCGGCATCCTGGAAGTCAAGCACCTGGCCGGACTCGTCCCCGAAACCAACGACGACCTGTTCCGCAATTTGCGCCCGGCCTTGTTTGTGTCGGACTCGACCAATGCACTGAAGCTGCTCGAGATCTTCCGCGAAGAACAGCAGCCGATCGCGCTGGTGGTGGATGAATACGGCGACATCCAGGGCATGGTCGCCCTGAACGACCTGCTGGGCGCCGTGCTCGGCCGTGCGCAGGCGACGGAAAGCAGCGACGACGAGCCGCTGGTGGTCGAGCGAGAAGACGGCAGCTGGCTTGTCGACGGCCGCCTGTCCAGCGAAGAACTGCGCGAGATGCTGTCGCTGCATTCCCTGCCCGGCGAAGACGAATACGACTTCACCACCGCTGCCGGCATGGTCATCGCGCGCTACGGTCGCATCCCGCGCGCCGGCGAGCATTTCGACTGGCAGGGCTGGCGCATTGAGGTAGTGGACCTGGATGGTGCGCGCATCGACAAGTTGCTGATCGCGCGCACCCTGCTTTCGTCCACGGCCAGCGAGGCCTGACGGCGAATGCTTGGCATCCACAGGAATCGGGACAAGCAGCCACAGCCCATCACCACGCGTGCGTTGGTGGAGGAACTGGCGACCGGCAATCCAGACGATGCAATGACCTTGGGCGAACTGCTCGACCGCTTCAGCGAGCGCAGCTTCGGCCTGTTCCTGTTGATCGTCATGCTGCCGACCTTCATCCCCATCCCGGTAGGCGCGGGCGCCATCAGCGGCGGATTGACGTCACTGATCGGGCTGCAATTCCTGGCCCGCTTCGAACACCCCTGGCTGCCGCGCTTCATCGCCAAGCACGAGATCCACCGCCACCGACTGATCAGCTTCCGCGACCGCATGGGCAAGTGGCTGGACCGCATCGAAAAACTCACCAAGCCGCGCAACCAGGCCATGCTGACCCATCCGGTCGCGCACGCCTTCACCGGCTTGCTGCTGGTTATCCTGGGTGTCGCACTCAGCCTGCCGCTGCCGCTGACCAACTATCCGTTCGGGCTGGTGCTGCTGGCATTCGCCTTTGCTCTGATCGAACGCGACGGGCGCCTGATGATCCTCGCCTGGATTGCGGGCATTGCCGAAATCGCAATGATCGTCGGCTTTTCCAGCCAGATCGTTGGAATCGTCAGCAAACTCTTCAGCTGATTCAGGCCTGCAGCTTCGCGGCGAGGTCTTCGGCAGACATCGGGCGGCCGAACCAGAACCCCTGGCCCTGGTCGCAGCCGCGCTCACGCAGTATCTGGTACTGCCCTTCGGTCTCGATGCCTTCGGCGACCACGGTAATTCCCAGCGAATGCGCCATCGCGATGATGGCCGTGGTCAGCGCCAGGTCGTCGGGATCGCGCAACACGTCGGCGACGAAACTGCGATCTATCTTCACGCCATCGACCGGCACGCGACGCAGATGGCTTAGCCCGGAGAAGCCCGTGCCGAAGTCATCGAGCCACACCTTCACCCCGGTGGCGCGTACGCGCGAAAGCAGGGTGCTCGCCTGCGACTCATCCACCAGCACCGCGGTTTCCGTCAGTTCCAGGTGCAACTGCGCAGGCAACAGGCCTGAATTTCGCAGCGCGCTTCCGACCACGTCGGGCAACTCGCCGCTGCGCAGCTGGCGTGGCGAGATGTTGACCGAAACGAACGGCTTGTGGCCGCCCTTGCCCTGCCACCGCGCGGCATCCGCGCAGGCTTTTTCCAGGACATTCCTGCCCAGGTTCTCGATCAGCCCGCTTTGTTCGGCGACTTCGATGAAAACCGAAGGCGGCACCATGCCCAGGTGTGGATGGCTCCATCGCAGCAGCGCTTCGGCGCCACAAATCTTCGCGTCTTCCAGGCGATAGATCGGCTGGTAGGCGACACTGAGCTCGCCACGATCCCAGGCGCCGCGCAGGTCCTGTTCGAGTTGCACGCGGCGTTCGACCGCCTGGTCCATCGCGCGTGAGTAGAAGCGATAGCAGTTCTTGCCGGCCACTTTCGCCTGGTACATCGCGATGTCGGCGTTCTTCAGCAATTGGCCCGCGTGATAGGCATCGAACGGGAACATGGTGATGCCGATCGAGGCGCCCAGGAAAACCTGCTTGCCGCCCAGCAGCAGGGGCCGCTGGATTTCCTCGATCATTGCCTCGGCCAGGCGCGCCGACGCGGAGCGAATGTCCTCGGCCATGTACAGCACGATGAATTCGTCGCCGCCAAATCGCGCGATGTCTGCCGACTGCGCGCCGAGGCGTTCCAGGGTAAGGCGCAGGCGTGCCGACAACTGGCTGAGCACCTCGTCGCCGGCCTCGTGGCCAAGCGTGTCGTTGACCCGCTTGAAATCATCCAGGTCCACGAACAGCAAGGCGAGTTCGCCGCTGCTGGCATGAAGGGTCAGCAAGCGATCGTCGAGCAGTTCGCGAAACGACAGGCGATTGGCCAGGCCGGTCAGCGGATCGGTGTAGGCCATGCGCCGGATGTCGCGGTCGTGCTTGGCGATGCCTTCGCGCATGCGTACGAACGCGCGCATCAGGTCACCGATTTCGTCGCGACGGTCCAGCTCCACCGCCAGCATGGCCGGCTGCTGGCCCGGGCGGTCTTCGGCCATCACGTGGCCAAGGCTGCGGATCGGCTCCAGCACACGCCATTCCATCAGGTAGATGATCGCCACGCCAAGCAGCCCGCTCAGCGCCAGCATGGCGATAGTCCAGCGGTGGTGCCAACGGCTAGCGGCATCGAGCTGCGAGGTGATGGGCTCGATGATCTTCAGCTGGCGCGCGCCGGGTTTGCCCCCGGCCATGCCGACCCGTACGCCACCCACTCGCTGGCCGCCCACTTTCAACGGCGCCGACACTTCGAGCAGCTCGCCGCTCCACTGCAGCTTGAGCGAAGTCGCAAGCAGCGCCGCATCGGCCAGCGGGTCGACCATGGGCTTGCCGACCAGCGTGCCGTCGTTGCCGCCGTCCACGATGCGACCGGCCGAATCGAACACGATTACATACTGGACGTTGGGCTGCTGCAGGAAGGTGCGGGCCAGCGTTGAAACACGGCCCGGATCGGCGTTCGCCATCGCCGTGGAAATACCGGCCGCCAGGTGCAGGGCCGTGCTTTGGCCGCGCTCGAGTTGGTCCTCGCGCACGAGCTCGCGCAATGCCTGCGTGGCCAGGCTCTCGACCCGCAGGTGATTGACCCGCTCGCTGTACCAGAAAACGGCGAACAGGATGAGCAGCAGCGACAACAGGGCCAGCAAGGCTGAAACCAATTGTCCGCGCAGGCTGCGCAGGAATGTTCCCGCCGTCGTCATCACCGCTTGGTCACCCCGGTAAGAATCGCCGAAAAACTACCCGGCAAGCGTAACCGAAGCGTGGCCGATGCGCATGCATCACGGCTTGCGGGAAACCTGCAACAGGCGCTGCGTGTCGGAAAGAATGCCGCGCAGGATTCGCAGCTCGCGCGGATCCGGATGGGCGCGCAGGAACAAGCGGCGCAGTCGCTGGGTCACCATGTCCGGCGCCTTGCCCTTGTGGAAATCGATGTCGTCCAGGAACGCGCCGAGATGGCTGAAGAAACTTTCCATCTGGGCGTGGTCGGCCGGAAGGTCGTCGGGGTCGCCGATGGCCGCAAGCTGCGGCGCCTGCAATCCGAGCATCGCCATACGCCATTCATAGGCCACTACCTGCACGGCCGCGGCCAGGTTCAAGGAGCTGTAGTCGGGGTTGGCCTGGATGCAGATCGCGGCGTGGCACAGCTGCAGCTCCTCGTTATCCAGTCCCGTGCGCTCGCGCCCGAACACCAGGGCAACCTGCCCCAGGGACTGCGCCTCGATCACGCGCTGGGCGCCCTCACGCGGGCTCAGCTCGGGCATGGGCACGGTGCGATGGCGTGCCGTCGTCGCAATCACCAGCCGGCAGTCGGCGAGCGCGTCGGCCAGGGTCGCGTGGACCTCGGCGCGGTCGAGCACGTCGTTGGCGCCCGCCGACAGCGCATAGGCGTCGGGGTCGGGAAAGCGCTCGGGCGCGACCAGCATCAGTCGGCCCAGGCCCATGGTCTTCATGGCGCGCGCTGCCGAGCCAATATTGCCGGGATGCTGCGTGCCCACCAGCACCACGCGGGGCGAGTCAGCAAGGCTCAGGGAGTCAGTCATGCGGCTATTTTACCGCGTCCGCGCATGCCCAGCTGTTATCATGGTTGGATGCAAAAACCAGTCATCAACGTGATGGTGAAGGCCGCCCGCCAGGCCGGCACGATCCTGCTGCGGCACATGAGCAAGCTCGACAGCCTCAGCGTGTTCGAAAAAGGTCGCCAGGACTACGCCAGCGAAGTCGATTCGCTGGCCGAAGCCGAGATCATCCGCGAACTTCGCCGCGCCTATCCCGAAGCCGCCATCCTGGCCGAAGAATCCGGCGCCATGGGCAAGGGCAAGCAGACCTTCATCATCGACCCGCTGGACGGGACGTCGAACTTCCTGCGCGGCTTTCCGCACTTCTGCATCTCGATCGGGCTGGTCGAGAATGGTGAACCGACCGACGGCGTCATCTTTGACCCGCTGCGCAACGAACTCTTCACCGCCAGCAAGGGCGCAGGTGCGACCTTGAATGACAAGAAGATCCGCGTCGCCGAGCGCAAGGACATGACTGGTGCACTGCTGGTCACCGGCTTCCCACCGCGTGAACGCGGCCGCCTGCCTGCGCAGTTCGAAATGCTTCGCAGCGTGCTGGACGAAGCCGAAGACTTCCGCCGCACCGGCTCGGCCGCACTCGACCTGGCCTACGTAGCCGCCGGCCGGGTGGACGCCTATTTCGAAGCCGGCGTGAAAAGCTGGGACATCGCCGCCGGCATGCTGCTGGTCCGCGAAGCCGGAGGCCGGGTCTGCGATTTCCGCGGCCGCAGCGACAAACTCCTCGACGGTGGCCAGATCGTGGCCGGCAACATCAAGATCGTCGACACGCTGCAAAAAGCCATCGTCCAGACCGGCTACGCGAACGCATTCAACGCGTAATTCGTTGTCGCGCGAACGCTTGACGGCGCCGGCGGACGGGTCCGCCCTGGTCGCCCCGGCGTAGCCGCTCCATGCGGAGCTCAGTTGCGAAGCCGACAGCTGGCGGCGCCGTGGGGCACGACTTCTACGGCCGCCCCGGCGTAGCCGCATCCTGCGGACTCAGGGGCGTGCGGCCGGCCATCCCTGGCCGGCCTCCTACGAAGTCATACCCCACGTCGCCACCAGCCGTCGTGTACGGCCGTCGTGTGTTTGATGAAGAGCAATCAAGCCGAAGCAAAAGAATCGGAAGCGCACCCGAGCAATCCGACACGCGTCGCATCGAACCCGAGTGCGTCGGACTCGAAGGGCTTGGAAAGTCAGGCTTGATCGACGTTGACGTTCATCAACACACGTCGGTGTCGGACGAACGCTTGGCGGTGACGGGGGATGGGTTCGCACAGGAGGCCGGCCAAGGATGGCCGGCCGGTCGACCCTGAGTCCGCATGGAGCGGCTACGCCGGGGCGACCAGGGCGAACCCATCCCCCGGCGCCGTCAAGCGTTCGCGCCGGCGGCCGTGGAAGTCGTACCCCACGGCGCCCCCAGCTGTCGGCTTCGAATCAGGGGCGGCGGTCGAGTTCTGCGTCGTCGCGGAGACGCGGCATCAGGTCTTGCTTGTTCGCGCCGAGCCAATGCAATAGCGGGCAGGCCACGAAGATTGACGACAGCGTGCCGAAGATGATGCCGATCATCTGCGATTCGGCCATGCCGCGCAGCGAGGCGCCGGCGAACAGGTACAGGGCCAGCACGGTCAGGAAGGCGACGAACGAGGTGATGATCGTGCGCGACAGGGTCTGGTTGATCGAGCGGTTGAGCACTTCGATCGGCGAGAGCTTGTGCAGGGTGCGGAAGTTTTCGCGGACGCGGTCGAACACCACGATCGTGTCGTTGATGGAGTAACCCATCACCGACAGCACGCCGGCCAGAACGGTCAGGTCGAACTCGTGCCCGGAGATCGCAAACCAGCCGGCCACCAGCACCACGTCATGCAAGGTGGTGAGCAGCGCAGCCACGGCGAACTTGAACTCGAACCGAAACCAGACGTAGGCGCCGAAACCGAGCACCACGAAGATGGCGGCATACATGCCGTTGATCGCCAGCTCCTTGCCGATCTGCGGTCCGACGGACTCGCTGCGCAAGAGTTGGACCTTGTTGTCGTCAAACCTCAGGGCCTCGGAAATGGCTTGTCCGCTGCGCGCTGCATCGCCGTCACCTTCGCGTGGCTTCAGTCGCACCACCAGGTCGTTGCCCGTGCCAAACGTCTGGACGATGGGATTCTCGAATCCGGCATCCACCAGGTGCTTGCGCACGGCCTCGGCCTCGACGCGCTTGTCGAAGCGCAGTTCGGCCACGGTGCCGCCGGTGAAATCCAGCGCGTAGTTGAAGCCGTTCATGGCCATCGCGCCAATGGCGACCGCCATGATCAGGAATGCGAGCGCGAGCGAAACCACGCGCGCCCGCATGAAGTTGAAATTGCTGTTCGAGGGAAAAAGTTCCACGCCGGCTCCTGCTACAAATCAGATCGAGATCTTGGTCAGCTTCTTGCGCCGGTGACCGTAGATCAAAGTGGCGATGCCGCGCGATACCGAAACCGCGGTGTACATCGAGCTCAGGATGCCGATGATCAAGGTGATGCCGAAGCCACGGATCGGACCCGATCCGAAGGCCGCCATCGCGATGCCACCCAGCAAGGCGGTCACGTTGGCGTCGGCGATGGTGCCCGCCGCCTTGTCATAGCCCGCGGCGATGCTGGACAGCGGCGTATTGCCAAGGCGCAACTCTTCGCGGATTCGTTCGTTGATCAACACATTGGCGTCCACCGACATGCCCACCGTCAGCGCGATGCCGGCCAGGCCAGGCAGGCTCATGGTCGCGCCCAGCGCGGACATGAAGGCAATCACGATCAGCAGGTTCAGCAGCAGCGCGATGTTGGTCACGATGCCGAAGGTCTTGTAGTAGAAGACGAAGAACACCAGCACGAACAGGAACGAGTACGTCACCGCCTGGGTGCCGCGCTGCACGTTTTCAGCGCCAAGGCTCGGGCCAACGATGCGCTCTTCCACGATCAGCATGGGCGCTGCCAGCGAACCGGCACGCAGCAGCAGCGCCAGGGTCTGGGCTTCTTCCATGCTCGACAGGCCGGTGGTGATGAAGTCGGCGCCAAACACGCCATTGACCGTGGCCGCGCTGATGACTTCTTCGCTTACCCGCAAGGTCCGGACCTGCGCGCCGTTGACGGTCTTCACATCGGGGATGGACTCGATGTAGACGGCCGCCATCAGCTTGCCGACGTTTTCCTGCGTGTACTTGAACATCTTGTCGCCGCCAAGCTTGTTGAGCCTGATGGAAACCGCCGGCGTGCCACTCTGGCTGTCGAGCTGCGACGAGGCATTTACCAGTTGGTCACCGGTAACGATGGTGCGCTTGGACAGCAGGATCGGAACCGGCTTGTTGTCGGAACCGATCTCGCGGCGGAAATACAGGCGGGCGTCGGGCGGCACGCTGCCGGTATCGCGGGCGGCGTAGGCGGTGGAATCGTTGCCGAGCACGGCGCGGTATTCCAGGGTGGCGGTCGCGCCGATCAGCTTCTTGGCTTCGGTCGGGTCCTGCAGGCCCGGAATCTGCACCACGATGCGGCTGGCGCCCTGGCGCTGCACCACGGGCTCGGCCACGCCGAGTTCGTTGATGCGGTTGCGCAGGGTGGTCATGTTCTGCTCGACGGCTTCGTCTGTGAACTGCTTGATCAGCGCATCGGGAATGGTGGCGATCAGCAGGTTCGGCTGGGCCTGGTCGGTGCTAAGCACCAACTCCGGCGTGCTCGCTCCAATCTTGTTGCGGGCGCGGGACATATCCTCGGGCTTGACCTGCACCTGGATGCGCGTGCCGTTGCGCACGGCGTTGCTGTAGACAATCTGGTTCTCGCGCAGGACGCCGCGGATGCTGTCCAGGAAGCCTTCGCTGCGTTTCTCGATGGCCGATTTTTCGTCCACTTCCATCAGGAAGTGCACGCCACCCTGCAAGTCGAGGCCGAGCGACATCGGCTTGCCGCCAATCGCCTGCAGCCACTTGGGCACGTTCGTCGCCAGATTCAGCGCAACCGTATAGCCGGTGCCCAGTTCGGCGCGGATCACGTCCGATGCCTTGGCCTGCAAGTCCGTATTCGCGACCCGCACCACCAGCGTGTCGCCCTCGATCTCGGACCGGGAGAAAGCCATGGCATTGGCCTTCAGCAGGTTTTCCACCCGGGTATCCAGGGCCGCATCGATGACGGCGCCCCGGTTGGCGGAGATCTGCACGGCCGGGTCTTTCGGATAAAGGTTGGGTAACGAGTACAGCGCCGTCATCACCAGCATGATCGCGATGACGACGTATTTCCAACGGGCAAATTCAAGCATGGTCAGTATCGCCAGGGCCCCGACGGGCCGGTCATTTACGGATGGGGACGTATCAGGCGGACTTCAACGTGCCCTTGGGCAACACCGCGACGATGGCGGCCCGCTGCAGTTTCACGCGGACGTTGTCGGCGATTTCGACGGTGACGAAAGCATCGCCGAGGTCGTCGATACGCCCGGCGATGCCGCCGTTGGTGATGACTTCATCGCCCTTGGCCAGCTTGGCGATCAGCTCGCGATGTTCCTTCGCGCGCTTCATCTGGGGGCGGATCATCAGGAAGAACATGACGCCGATGAACACCAGCGGCAGCAGCAGGCCGGTCAGGGCGCTACCGCCAGCGGCGGGGGCAGCCTGGGCGGCGGCGGGGGAAATCAGGAGATCCAGCAGGGACATGGGCAAAATCCGGTTGGGAATCAAAGCGCGCAAGTATGCCACAGGCCTGCCCTGCCCGGCCAAACCTGCCGGCAAATGGGCCCTCGACGGCCCTGTCAGGGAGCGTCTGAACCCGCTGCCCGCTCGGCGTAGAAGCGCTCCCGGAAGGCTGCGAAGCTGCCCGCCTCGATCGACTCGCGGATCTCGCGCATCAGCTGCTGGTAGTAGTGCAGGTTGTGGATGGTGGCCAGCATCGAGGCCAGGATTTCGTTGCAGCGGTCGAGGTGGCGCAGGTAGCCACGGGTAAAGCCGCTGGCGCAGGCCTGGCAGGTGCAGCCGGGCTCGATCGGGCGCAGGTCCTTCTCGTAGCGGGCATTGCGGATTCGGACCTGGCCGAACCGGGTGAAGTAATGGCCGTTGCGTGCATTGCGGGTCGGCATCACGCAGTCGAACATGTCGATGCCGCGCGCCACCGCCTCCACGATGTCTTCGGGCTTGCCCACGCCCATCAGGTAGCGCGGCTTGTCGCCTGGCAACTGCGGGCAGATGGCCTCCAGGGTCCGCTCGCGTTCGGAGGCAGGCTCGCCCACGGCCAGGCCGCCGACGGCGTAACCGTCGAATCCGATTTCCTGCAGCCCGGCAGCCGAGCGCGCGCGCAGTTCCGGATAAGTGCCGCCCTGCACGATGCCGAACAGGGCCGCGTCATTGCCCTCGTGCGCCGCTTTGGATCGCGCCGCCCAGCGCAGCGACAGTTCCATCGAATCGCGCGCCTGTTGCTCCGTCGCCGGATAGGGCGTGCATTCGTCGAAGATCATCACGATGTCCGAGCCCAGCACGCGCTGGATGTTCATGCTCTCTTCCGGCCCCAGGAAAACTTTCGCGCCATCGGTCGGCGATGCAAACGTAACGCCCTGCTCGGTGATCTTCCGCCGCTTGGCCAGCGACCACACCTGGAATCCGCCCGAGTCGGTGAGGATCGGTTTGTTCCAGCCGGTGAAGCGATGCAGGCCTTCATGCGCGGCGATGACGTCGAGTCCCGGTCGAAGGTACAGGTGGAAGGTATTGCCAAGGATGATTTCCGCGCCGATTGCTTCCAGGTCGACCGGCTTCATCGCCTTCACCGAACCGTACGTGCCCACGGGCATGAAGGCCGGCGTCTCGATGCTGCCGCGCGGGAAAACGAGGCGTCCACGCCGCGCCGCGCCGTCCTGGCCCAGGCGATGGAATTGCATGCGGCTCATGCCGTGTCCTTCTGGTAGGGCTGCGGATACAGCAGCATGGCATCGCCATAGGAAAAGAACCGGTACTGCTCGCGCACCGCGTGTGCATAGGCCTCGAGGATCCGCTCGCGACCGCTGAAGGCCGACACCAGCATCAGCAACGTGCTTTGCGGCAGGTGGAAATTGGTCAGCAGCATATCCACCGAACGGATGTGGTAGCCGGGATAGATGAAGATCTGCGTCTCGCCCTCGAACGGGGCCAGCACGCCATCGACCATCGCCGACTCGAGTGATCGCACCACGGTCGTGCCGACGGCGATCACGCGACCGCCCGCCGCACGCACCCGCGCCACCTGCTCGCAGAGTGCTGCATCTACCTTCAGCCATTCGCGATGCATCACGTGTCCTGCCAGCGACTCGCCGCGCATCGGCTGGAAGGTGCCGGCACCAACGTGCAAGGTCACCTCGCCGATTTGCACGCCCTTCTCGCGCAAGGCAAACAACAGCTTCTCGTCGAAATGCAGGCCGGCCGTCGGCGCTGCGACCGCGCCGCTGTGTTTCGCGAAGACGGTCTGGTAGCGCTCGTCGTCGCTGATGTCGGCGTCGCGTTCGATGTAGGGCGGCAGCGGCATTTTTCCGGCGCGCTTGAGGATGATCTCGAGTGCCTCATCGGAATCGAAGCGCAGGCAATAGAACGCATCATCACGACCCAGCACCGTCACTTG
Organism: Gammaproteobacteria bacterium; assembly: GCA_031408815.1. GTDB lineage: Bacteria > Pseudomonadota > Gammaproteobacteria > Xanthomonadales > Xanthomonadaceae > Arenimonas. Next base: position 10,886 of record JANNWV010000151.1, on the reverse strand, counting down.
CGTGCCCTCATCGAGTTCGATCGTGGAGTTCGCTTTAGGCGGCTTGCTGGCGCGGATCTGCGCGCGCGCCTCATGGCTGCCGGTGATGCGCTCGAGCAATATTTCCACGCGGCCGCCGCTTTGCTTGGTGCCGAACAGACGCGCGGGAATGACCCTTGTGTCGTTGAACACCAACAGGTCGCCGCTGCGCAGGAACTGCGGCAGGTCGCGAATGCCCAGGTCCTGGAAGTCGCCAGGCGCCGGCGGCACGACCAGCAAACGGCTCGCTGAACGCTCAGCCAGCGGCGCCTGGGCAATCAGCCCGGTCGGCAATTCAAAATGGAAGTCGGATTTTTTCAAGGTGGAGGGCGGCGGGCCGGCAGTGGGGGCGCATTGTACCGTTTGTACCGGGAATGCCCATTTTTCGCGGGTTTTAGGGGGTTATAAGCGCCCAAACCGCATGGTAAACTGCGCACTACAGCCACAACACCCTGAAAGCCGTGCGCGGGCCCGCCCTGCGCATTCTGCATTTCGTATCTGCGTAAATTTTTGAGTCGCTGGAGACCGCCATGAAAATCACCGACCTGCTCGCCCCGCTGCGCAATTGCGCTGGCACCGTCCGCACCCGCGGCCTGGACGACGACACGGTGAACCGACTGTCGGAACGCTTCCCGGACCTCGGCGCCGCCGTACGCGCCGCTGCCGAACAGTTCGACGCGATCAAGGCCGAATTCGGCGAACTGGTCAATGCCGATGAACAAGCGCAGATCGAAGCCGTGCAGGAAGGCTTCATCAATTTCTATGCGGACGATGCGGTCAACCCGTACGTGGCCATCGCCGCGCGCGGCCCGTGGGTCGTTACGCTGAAGGGCGCCGTGCTGCACGATTCTGGCGGCTACGGCATGCTCGGCTTTGGCCACACGCCAGCCAACATCCTGGAAGTAATGGCGCAGCCGAAGGTGATGGCTAACGTGATGTCGCCCAGCCTGTCGCAGTTGCGGGTTACCCGCGCATTGCGCGCTGAAATCGGCCACACCCGTGGCGCCTGCCCGTATCCGAAATTCCTCTGCCTCAACTCCGGCTCCGAATCCGTGTCGCTCGCCGGCCGTATTGCCGACGTCAATGCAAAAATCCACACCGATGCCGGCGGCCCGCATGCCGGCCGCATCATCAAGCGCCTCGCCGTGAAGGGCGCCTTCCACGGCCGCACCGAGCGCCCGGCGCTTTTTTCCGACTCCAGCCGCAAGGCCTACGTGCAGTACCTGGCCAGCTTCCGCAATGAAACCAGCCTGATTACGGTCGAGCCCTATTCCATCGAGCAGCTCAAGCAGGCGTTCGCTGATGCCGACGCCAATGGCTGGTTCATCGAGGCCATGTTCCTGGAGCCCGTCATGGGCGAAGGCGACCCGGGTCGCGCAGTGCCGCCGGCGTTCTACGCCGCCGCACGCGAACTGACCAAGGCCCACGGTAGCCTGTTGCTGATCGATTCCATTCAGGCCGGCCTGCGCGCCCATGGCGTGCTTTCCATCATTGATTACCCGGGCTTCGAGGGCATGGAAGCGCCGGACATGGAAACCTATTCCAAGGCCATCAACGGCGGCCAGTACCCGCTCTCCGTGCTGGCCGTGAACGATCGCGCCGCTGCCCTGTATCGCAAGGGCGTGTATGGCAACACGATGACCGCGAACCCACGCGCCCTCGACATCGCCTCGGTCGTGCTCGGCTCGCTCAGCACCGGACTGCGCAACAACATCCGCGGCAAGGGCCGTGAATTCCTCGACAAGCTCAACAAGTTGAAGGAAGAGACCGGCGGCCTGATCACCAAGGTGCAGGGCACCGGCCTGTTGTTCTCCTGCGAACTCGACCCGGGCTTCAAGTGCTTCGGCGCCGGCTCCACCGAGGAGTTCATGCGCGAGCGCGGCATGGGCGTGATCCACGGCGGCACCAATTCACTGCGCTTCACGCCGCACTTCGCGATCACCAGCGAAGAAGTGGACCTGATCATCGCCCACGTGAAGCACGCGCTGCTCAAGGGCCCGCGCAAGTCGCAAGCCGAAGCGGCGTGATCACCCCAGCCCGGGCCGCATGAGCGCGCCGGGCAAGCAGCCGTAATGATGAAACTGCCGCGCAGCATCTGGGCGCTGGGCATCGTCTCGCTGTGCATGGACATGTCGTCCGAGATGATCCATGCCCTGCTGCCGATCTTCCTGGTCGGCACGCTGGGCGTCAGCGCGCTCGCACTCGGCGTCATCGAGGGCGTCGCCGAGGCCACCGCTTCCATCTCGAAAATATTCTCCGGCGTGCTGTCCGACCGCTGGGGCAAGCGCAAGCCGCTGATCGTGCTTGGCTACGGTTTGGCAGCATTGACCAAGCCGCTGTTTCCGCTGGCCGACTCGGCGCTGACCGTCTTCACCGCGCGCTTCCTCGACCGCATCGGCAAGGGCATCCGCGGCGCGCCGCGCGATGCGTTGGTTGCCGATGTCACCCCTGCCGCCCAGCGCGGCGCGGCCTATGGCCTGCGTCAATCCATGGACACGGTCGGCGCGTTCGTGGGTCCGCTGATCGCCATCGGGCTGATGGTCGGCCTCGCCTTCGACATTCGCGCGGTGTTCTGGGTCGCCTGCATTCCCGCACTTTTCGCCGTCGCGGTGTTGTTGTTCGGCGTGCAGGAACCGCCGAACGTCCCCAAGCCCGCCGCCACGCGAAATCCCCTCGCCGGCTTTCGTGCTGGTGATTACCCGAAGGCGTTCTGGGCGCTGGTCGGTCTGGTGCTGATGTTCACTCTGATGCGTTTTTCCGAGGCCTTCCTGGTGCTGCGCGCGCAGGACGCCGGCCTGTCCAACGCCTGGATTCCGCTGACGCTGGTGGTGATGAGCGCCACCTACCTGCTCACTGCCTACCCGGCCGGCAAGCTGTCCGACCGCATCTCGCGATACACGCTGCTCGCCATTGGCTGCGCCGTAATGCTGGCCGCGGACCTGCTGCTCGCATTTTCCACCAGTCTGCCTGGCGTGATGATCGGCATCGCGCTGTGGGGTGTGCACATGGGCCTGACCGAGGGCCTGATCGCGGCGCTGGTGGCGGACCATGCACCGGAGAAACTACGCGGCAGCGCCTTCGGCGTCATCAATCTGGCGCGCGGCGTGATGGCCCTGCTTGCAAGCATCCTGGCCGGCGGTCTGTGGACCTGGTTCGGGCCCACGGCAACCTTCGCCACTGGCGCCGGGCTTGCAGTCGTCACCACGCTGGCGGCGCTTTCGCTGCGACCACGGCGCTACACTTGATCCATGAGCCTGCGCACGCGCCTCGCCGAATTCGGCTTTGAATCCAACGACGACTACGACCACGCCCTGCGTTGTCTTTTCGGGCAACAGCTGACCCACCTGCGCGTGCTGCATGTGGACGGCACCGCCGGCCGCCGCAAGACGGCGTTTGCGCAAGCGCTGGGCCGGGCGATGGATTATCCGCATGTGCTCTACCACGACTTCAGCGCCAATGAGCCGCCACCCAGCGCGCATCCCATCGTGCTCGAGGACGGCAGCCTGGGCGTGCCCGAAGCTGCACCATCGACGTTCGAGCGGGTGATGACCGAAGCCTGCGCCTATTCCGAAGCGAGCCAGACACTGCTGATCCTGGACCAGTTGCAGGCCGCGCATTTCGCCGACCAGGCGCGGCTTTACAACTTCGTCATGAATCGCGAGTGGAGCAATAGCGCGGGTTCCGCCAGCGCCAATGCGCGCAACCTGGTGCTGGTGCTGATATCCGAACAAGCGCTTTATCACTCGCTGGCGAAATGCAGTTACCGCATCTGGACCGACGCGCAACGCGCCTTCCTCGACTATCGTCCTGCCGACTACGGCCTGGGCCCGGAAGCGCAAGGCTTCTTCGCGGCGATCGCCACCGTCTGCGTCGCCCTGCCGGCCTCGCCCACGCCCAGCGAATTCGCCAACGTGATATCAGACCTGCTGCACCACGCGCGCAGCGAGGAACAGATCAGGCAAAGCCTGTTCGGGCGGATAGAAAATCTGGAAAGGGCGCGGCTGTATGCGCCGGAACTGGCGCCGCCGCTACGCGCGCTGCTGGTAGAACTCGAGCGCCTGCTGGGCGCCGACGAAGTAAGCCTGGGCGATTAGCCGATCACGTACTGGCTGAAGAAGCCCCAGATCGCGAACAAGGCCATCGCGGCCATCAGTGTCCAGGTGAACAGCGAGCCCATGAAACGACCGCCCGAGGTGCCGCTGCTGTGGCTAAGGCCCCAGGCATGCGCGAGCCGCGAAACCAGCAACACCCCGCCGAAACCATGGATGAGGTTGTCGGCATAACCGTTCAATTCCATGCCGCCCAACAGGATCAGTGCCAGCGGCATGTTTTCAACGGCATTGGCGTGGGCGCGTACGCGTTTCAGCAACTCGCGATCACCGCCATCGCCGATGCCGATCTTGTGCCGGAACCGCCACAGCGCCACGCGCACGGCCAGGAAGACGACGAGAAGCGTGCACAGGCCGGCATAGAGCAAAGTGATCATTCGATTTCCCCCTCGGTTGCCGCAGTTTAGCCGGGCGTCGATCAGGCCGCCAGAGACAGGTCCCGGACCTGCGGCATCTCGTCCACCGTCGAGTAGCGCCCCTTGCCGTCCCGTTGCACGCCAGCCAGGGCGCAGCCGGTGTCGTGCGTGAAGAACAGCCGGACGCCGCGCGCCAGCTTGTCGGCCAGGAAATCATTCTTTTCGTCGATCAGCATTTCCGGGAAGCGGTCGTAACCCATCGTCACCGGCAAGTGCACCCAGGGCCGGCCGGGAATCAGGTCGGCGCAGAAAACCACGCCGCCGCTGCCGTGTGCGCCGACGATTTCGGCCAGCATCAGCCCCGGCGTGTGGCCGTCGCTGAAGTGGAAGCGCACGCTGGCGCCAAGTGCGTTGCAGTGCTCGCCATCGACGATCTCCACGCGTCCGCTGGCTTCAAGCAGGGGCAACAACTCCGGGATGAAGCTGGCACGGTCCCGCGGATGCGGATCCTTCGCGCGGTCCCAGCAGGCGGCACTGATGACGAAGGTCGCGTTGGGAAACAGCAGCGTCGGCGCCTCGCCTTCCTTCCACGCCGACAGCAGGCCGCCGGCATGGTCGAAATGCAGGTGCGAGAGCACCACCACGTCGATGTCCTCATGGCTGAAACCAATTTCGTGCAGGTTTTCCAGCAGCACGTGCCCGGGCTCGACCACGCCGAATCGCTCGCGCATCTTCGGCTCGAAGAACGCGCCGATGCCGGTTTCGAACAGCACCCGCTTGCCATGCAGCCCGTCGGCCAGCAAGGCGCGGCAGGCCAGCGGAATGCGATTGCCCGCGTCGGGCTGGATCCATTTTTCCCACATGGGGCGCGGCACGTTGCCAAACATCGCACCGCCATCGAGCATCTGCGAATTGCCCACTACCGACCAGAGTTTCATTTTTTCGCTTCCACTTTCTTCAGCACTACCGTTGCCGAACCCGGCGGATTGCGCGGGTCTGCGCCACCACGAAGGATGTTCGTGCTTCGATCCCAATCCACGGCATGCAGGTAGAAGGTCCATGGCTCCGCGCTGGGCTTCATCGTATGGCCCATTGCTTCCAGCGCCGTGATGGTGGCTGGCGAAAGTGCGCCGGGCTCGAAGGAAATACTGTCCGGCAGGTACTGGTGATGGAAGCGCGGCATGGCCGCGATCTGTGCCGGGCTCATGCCCTGCTCGATGCCGAGCATGCCCAGCAGGGTCATCGTGATGATGCGGCTGCCGCCCTTTGCGCCGAGTACCGCAATCTTGTCCTTGCCGACCATGAAGCTGGGCGACATGGAACTGAGCATGCGCCGTCCGGGTGCGACCGCGTTGGCATCGAATCCAATCACGCCATACGCATTGGGCGTGCCCGCTTGCAGGGCGAAGTCGTCCATTTCGTCGTTCAACAGGAAGCCACCGCCATCCACGACCATTCCCGAGCCATAGGCGAGATTCACGGTCTGCGTGACGCCGGCGAGGTTGCCCTCGGCGTCGATGATGGAAAAATGGGTGGTGTTCACGCCTTCATGGGGCGGATTGCCCGACGGCAACATCGAACTCGGCGTGGCCTTGTCGGGCAGGATGGAAGCGCGCAATCCCGACGCGTAGTAGTCGCTGGTCAGGCGCTCGATCGGCATCTTCACGAAATCCGGATCGCCCAGGTACAGGCCGCGGTCGCGATAGGCGCGGCGCATGGCTTCGACGATCAGGTGCACGCGCTGCGGCTCGTCCAGCTTCGCCAGGTCCCAGCCTTCCAATACCTGCAGGATTTCCGCCAGCACCACGCCGCCCGACGACGGCGGGGGCGCGGTAACGATGTCCCAGTCGCGATACCTGATTCGAATCGGCTCGCGTTCCTTCACCGTGTAGGACGACAGATCGGCCAGCGTCCACGCGCCGCCGTACTTGTTGACGTCCTTCACCATCGCATTGGCGATTTCGCCGCGATAGAAACCGTCGAAGCCGCGTTTGGCCAGAAGTTCCAGCGTGTGCGCGAGTTCGGGCTGCTTCAATGTCTCGCCCACCTCGGGTACATCACCATCGGCCAGGTACACCTTGCGCGTACCGGCGAAACGCTCCATCACTTCGCGGCGTTCTTCGTAGTAGCTGACCATGCGCGGATACATCTCGAAGCCGTCGCGCGCCAGGCGAATCGCCGGCGCGAGGGATACAGTCAGAGGCAGTCGGCCGTATTTCGCCGCTACATGCACCAGCGCGGCAGGCAGGCCGGGAATGCCGGCCGAGGTCGGGCCGTTTTCCGCCTTGTCGCGATCGAGCTTGCCGCTGGCGTCCAGATACACGGCCGGCGATGCCGAGGCAGGCGCAGTCTCGCGCGCATCCACAAACGCGTCCTTGCCCGTGCGCGCATCGCGCAGCAGGAAGAACCCACCGCCGCCGATGCCCGAACTGGTCGGCTCCACGACCGACAGCGCAGCGGAAACCGCTACGGCCGCATCGAAGGCATTGCCACCCTGGGCCAGTATTTCGTGGCCCGCATCCGTGGCGAGGTGGTTGCCCGAAGAAATCACCGCGCCGGGAGGTCGTTGCGCCGACGACGGTTCCTTCGCCGACAGCAGCGGTGAAAACAGCAAGGCGACAACGAGCACGAATCGGATCATGTGGTTTCCTGTAGCAACACAAGCAGCTTGGCCCGAAGCTGGCCCTCGGTTTCCGGAAATGCCGGATCCTTGTCGATGCATTCAACCGGACAGACGACCACGCATTGCGGTTCGTCGAAATGCCCGACGCACTCGGTGCACCGGGACGGATGGATCACGTAGATCGTCTCGCCCTGGGTGATGGCCTGGTTGGGACAAGCCGGCTCGCAGACGTCGCAGTTGATGCAGAGCTCGTTGATGCGCAACGCCATGGCGGAATCCGGGCGGCCCCGATCACCAGGGCCGCCTCAAGCTTGGAAAGTCTTATTTTGCTTCGACGAAAATGTACTTGGCGCCAACGGCTTCCACCGCTGCCTGCACGCGGGCGCTGTCCTCGGCCTTGCCGATGAACAGGACCTGCGAGCCCTTCATCGCGTCGGGCTGGCCACCGGTGAATGCGGCAACGATCAGGTCAGCCATCTTCGTGCTGTCTGGCGAACCGAAGGCCAGCATGTTGCCCGGCAGCACGGTGCGCGAGACGACGGTGTTGACGTTTTCCAGCTGGCGGTCGTACTTGCTGCGGCCGTCGGCATCGTCGGCGCCGGGCACGGCGCTGTCGGCCGGCAGGTAGTACGGCGACACGCGGTCGGTAACGCCGGCCATGTTGCGCGACACGACCTGCTGCAGGTAGGGCACCCATTCCTTGTCTGCGGTGCCTGTCGGCGCGACCAGCGGCGGCAGCGGCGCCTTGGCAGCTTCGGCGGCGGGATTGTCTTCGTCATCCGGCGACTGGCAGGCAGTCAGCACGAAGCCGAAGGCAAGGGCGAAAAAGGCGATCAGTAAACGGGACATGGCAACCTCGCGAGCAGGATGTAATTACTTACTTGGAACGATGGCCCCAGCGTGCAGACAACGCGGCTGCAACATCGGGGTGGACAAAACCGGAAACGTCACCGCCCAGGCGCGCGATCTCGCGCACCAGGGTGGACGACAGGAAACTATGTTGCTCGGCCGGCGTCAGGAACAAGGTCTCGACATCGGGAATCAGGTGGCGATTCATGCTGGCCAGCTGGAATTCGTATTCGAAATCCGACACCGCGCGCAAACCGCGCAGCAGCACGCCGGCCCCGACCTCGTGCACGAAATGCGCCAGCAGCGAATCGAAGCCGCGCACCTCGACATTGGGGATTTCCGACAGCGCGGTGCGGGTAAGCGCGACGCGCTCGGCCAGCGGCAACGCCGGGCTCTTGCCCGGGCTTTCGGCAACGCCGACGATGATCTTGTCGAACAGGTTCGAAGCCCGGCTGACCAGGTCCACGTGCCCGTTGGTGATCGGGTCGAAGGTGCCTGGATAAACGGCGATCCGGTTGCGCGACGCGGTCATGCCTGCACGATTCCTGCCCCGTGGAAACTGATGGATAGTGTAGCAGCGCCCACTTCAGCTTTGAGTCCGGAACAGCTGGCTCCGGACCTCTCGCGTCTTGCCTTCCCGGTGCAAGGTCCAACCCGCCGGTGCCGTGAAAGAGGCAGTCGCGGCCATCTCCACGTAGACCCAGGCACGGTCGGCGAGCAGGGGCTGCACGGCCAGGGCGGCCACATCCCACAAACCCGCCGAGAATGGCGGGTCGAGGAACACCAGGTCAAAGCGGCCCGTGGGCGGCTGCGCCAACCAGCGCATGGCGTCGCTGCACAGCACATGCACGTTTTCCGTCTTCAGGCGCCGGGCGCTGTCGGCCAGGGACTGCGCCTGGCGCGGATCGCGCTCCAGCATCCAGACCTCGGCCGCTCCGCGCGAAGCGGCTTCGAAGCCCAGGGCGCCGGCCCCCGCAAAAAGGTCCAGCACGCGCCACCCGGAAACCTCGTTCTGCAGCCAGTTGAACAGGGTTTCGCGAACCCGGTCGCTGCTCGGCCGCAGGCCCGCCAGGTCAGCCACCGGCAGCTTCGACCCGCGCAGGTTTCCGGCGATGATCCGGACCTGTCCGGGTGGTGGCTTGTTCATCGGGAAGCACGGGGGGCGAGTGATAACATTCGCGCATTGTCCCCAATTTGGCTGGTGATGTTCGATTTCCTCAAGAAAAAGCCGGTTCCGGCGCCCGGTTCGGCTCCGCAGGCTCCGTCGGCTACCACCCCGCCGGCAAGCGCGCCGGCCGAGGCCCCGGTGCGCACCGGTTTCAGCCCTGACGACCTCGCCCGCGCCTTCACTGATTTCCAGGTCGAGAAAGCCGCGCGTATCGAGGCCGAAAAGGCCCAGGCCCGCGAAGCCGTGCGCGAGACCCTCGGCAGCAGCCTGCTGGCGCGCAGCCTGGGCGGCCTGTTCTCGGGTAATCCGCGTCTGGATGACGACTTGCTGGATGAAATCGAAACCGCGTTGATCAGCGCCGACGTCGGCGTCACCGCCACCACCGAATTGCTCGGCCGCCTGCGCAAGCGCATGAAGGTGCGCGAGTTCGCCGACGCGCATGCCCTGCACCATGCCTTGCGTGCCGACCTGCTGGCCATCCTTGCACCCATCGCGAAACCGCTGGTGCTGGAAACCGAGAACAAGCCCTTCGTCATCCTGACCGTCGGCGTCAACGGTGTCGGCAAGACCACCACCATCGGCAAACTTGCGCGTCGCTTCCAGCTCGACGGCCACACGCTGATGCTGGCGGCCGGCGATACGTTCCGCGCCGCCGCCGTCGAACAACTGAAAGTCTGGGGCGAACGCAACAACGTCACCGTCATTGCGCAGGGGCAAAATGCCGACGCGGCTTCGGTAAGTTTCGATGCGTTGCAAGCCGCGAAATCGCGCGGCTTCGACATCCTGATCGCCGACACCGCCGGCCGCCTGCACACGCAAGCCGGATTGATGGCGGAGCTGGGCAAGATCCGGCGCGTGCTGGGCAAGCTCGATCCCGCCGCGCCGCACGAAGTATTGATGGTGATCGACGGCACCACCGGACAGAACGCCATCAGCCAGTTGCGCGCCTTCCACCAGGCAGTAAACGTGACTGGCCTCGTGGTGACCAAACTTGATGGCAGCGCAAAGGGCGGCGTGTTGTTCGCACTCGCCCGCGAATTCGGCATTCCGATCCGCTACATCGGCCTGGGCGAAAAACTCGAAGACCTCCGCATCTTCGACCCCGAAGCCTTCGTGGACGCATTGCTGCCGGCAGCACCGACGCGCTGATGCCACTGAGCCGACGCGCCCGCCGATGGTTGACGGTCGTCTCGGTCGCGCTGGCCTTGCTTGCAGTCGCGGCATGGTGGGTCAACCGGCAACTCGAACCCAATCGCCTCACTGCGCTGGTGCTGGACCGCGCCGGTAAATCGCTGAAGCTCGACATCCGTTTCAGTGGCACGCCCGACTATGCACTCGAGCCCGAGCCGCGCTTGTTGATTCCCGGCCTGTCCGTGCGTGGCGCGGATGGCGTGGAATTCCTGACCGCAACACGCGCGGAAATTTCCTTGCCCTGGTCCACCATCAAGGGCGATGCGCCGGTCATCACCCGCATCGAGCTCGACCATCCGCGGCTGGATCTCGCCGGCTTGCAACGCTGGATGGCGACGCGGCCCGAAGCGCCGTTCGAAGTACCGACCCTGGTGGACGGTATCGAGGTGCAGCAGGGTGAAGTGATCGGCGATGGTTATTCGTTTGCGGCGCTCGACGCGACCTTGCCTGCCTTGGCCGCGGACAAACCCGCGCAGCTTACGGCGCGTGGCAACTTCGTTCGTGGCGAAACGCGCGTGCACTTCGATACCGCACTGGGCATCGCGACGGCCGGGCTTCGATCCGCCTTCAGC
>JANNWV010000150.1:0-3792 GCA_031408815.1 Gammaproteobacteria bacterium | reverse complement strand
CGCACGCCTGACTGCACTTCGTCCATCCGGTGGGCAATGAACTGGCCGACGTTGAATACCACCCCGGGAAACTGCGCCAAGTCGTCGCGGATCTTCTCCAGCAGCACGTCCGCGGGCATCGACGGGTCCTTGTCGAAATCCAGCCGCACATCGAACTCGCTGAAATTCGGCGGCTGCGCGTCCTCGTCCAGCTCCGAGCGGCCGGCGCGCTGATCGATCGACACGACTTGCGGATACTTGAGCATGACTTCGCGCACGCGATCGCCCAGGCGCATGGACTCGTCGAGCGAGGTTCCCGGCAGCGTGGTCATCGCCACGATGAAGTTGCCTTCCTTGAACTCCGGCAGGAACGAAAACCCGAAGAAGGGCAGCAAGGCCAGCGAAGCAGCCAATGCCAGCACGGAAATACCGGTGACCAGGCCGAAGCTGCGCAAGGCAAATTGCAGGATTCGGGTGAAGTGACGCTTGATCCACAACACAAAGCGCGTTTCCTGGCCATGCTCGCCGGCGTTGTCGCCCGCAGGGGTCGCGTGCACATTCGGATCATCGTCGCGCGCCTGCAAAACCACGCCGACGTCTCGCTGCTTTTCATCCCGACGCGCCAGCAACAGGTAACACAGCGCGGGCACCATGGTCACCGCCACCACCAGCGACGCGCTGACCGAAGCGATATAGGCCACCCCGAGCGGGCTGAAGATGCGACCGGCCAGGTCTTCCAGGAAAAAGATCGGCAGGAAGATCAGGATGATGATCAAGGTGGCATAGACCACCGAGTTGGTGATCTCGCGCACCGCATCGAACACCACCGACAAGGTGCCCCGGGGCTGGGCCAACGCCCGATTCAGGCGCAGCCGGTGCACGACGTTTTCAACGGTGATGATGCCGTTGTCGACCACTTCGCCAATGGCGATGGCCAGGCCGCCCAGGGTCATGGAATTGATGCCGACGCCCAGCGCATTCATCACCAGCAGGCCGCCCACGAACGACACCGGCATCGACAGGAAGGTGATGAACGATGCGCGCCAGTTCATCAGGAACAGGAATAGCACCGCGATGACGATCAGCGCGCCTTGAAGTAGGGCGACGTTGAGGTTGTGCACCGCCGCCTCGATGAAATTGGCCTGGCGGAACACCTGGGTATTGAGCGTGACGCCGGCCGGCAGGTCCTTGCGGATATCGGCCAGCGCGGCCACGACCTTGTAGGTGGTGGTCAGGGTATCGGCGCCATAGGCCTTGGACACGGTGCCGATGACCGCATGGTCGCGGGCAAACGCCGCATCGCCCCGCTTGATCTCGCCGCCAAAGCCAACGTCAGCGACATTTTGAATCGTGATCGGAACGCCATTGCGCAGAAGGATGACGGTGCCCCTGATGTCATCGAGCGAGGTGATCCGGCCGACGCCACTGACGATCAGTTCCTGGCCCGGACCCGGCACGAACGCGCCTGGCACGTTGCTATTGGCATTTTGCAGCGCGCGCCTGACTTCTTCGATACTGATCCGATAGGCCTGCATGCGCATCGGGTCCATGCGCACCTGGTATTGCTTGACCTCACCACCGATGGACACCACCGAAGCGATGCCACCCAGCGACAACAGGCGCGGTGCGATCGCCCAGTCGGAATAAGTACGCAGTTCCTGTGGCGACAAGGTCTGGCTGACCAGCGAATATTTCACCAGCCAACCGACCGCCGAGGTCACCGGCAGCATGACCGGGGGTTCCGCGGTGCTGGGCAATCGGCCGGCCACGTTTTGCAGTCGTTCGTTGATCAGCTGCCGGTCGAGGTAGATATCGGTATCAGAATCGAAAACCACCACGATCGTCGACAAGCCGACCGAGGTCTTCGAGCGCACGGCGGTGACCCCAGGCGAGCCGTTGATCGCACTCTCCAGCGGGTAGGTGATCAGTGCCTCCACGTCTTGCGGCGCCATGCCGGGGGCTTCGGTCTGGATAACGACCTGCGGCGGCGCGAACTCCGGGAACACATCAACCGGCATCCGCTGCAGCGTCAGCGCGCCGGCGATAAACAGGATCAGGGTCAGCGCCAACACGATCAGCCGGTTGTGCAAGGCCCAGGCGACGAGGTGGTTGAACATCTCAGTCGTCCTCGCCGCGCAGGGGGACGCCGCCGGTTAACCACACGGTGTAGACCTGGCGATTACCTTGCGTGACCACTTCATCACCGGGCACCAAGCCCTCGATGACTTCGGTGTAGGTGTCATCGCTGGTTCCGGTGCCGATATCGACCCGGACAAACTTGCCTTTTTGCCGAACGAAGACGAACTTCTCGCCACTGGCCTCGATGATCGCAGCCGTGGGAACGCTGAGCGCGGCAGGATTGTGCCGCAGCACCACGCTGACCCGTGCAAACAGATTGGGCTTGAGCAATCCTTCGTCGTTGGCCAACTTGACCCAGACCTCGACCGTTCGACTCGCCGGGTCCAGGCTCGGGCCGACCAGTACGATCTTTCCGGCAAAGCGACGATCGGGGTAGCTGAGCAGGCGCACGTTGGCGTCCTGGCCGAGTGCGATCTTGCCAAGATCCTCCTCGTATACGCGGGCGACAATATTGACTTCCGACCCGTCGCGAATATGGAACAAGGTAGTCGCCGGTTCCACCGACAGACCCACGGTCGCCAGTTGCTGGTCGATGACGCCGCTCATCGGCGCGACAACGTCCACGCTGGGCGGCGGATCGCCGACCAGTCGCGATTGCACGCGGGCAAGGCGCTGCCCTTGCCGCACGCTCTGCCCTATCGCGGCATAGACCTGGGTGACCTGGCCGCTGATTCGGGTGCTCACTTCAGCCTGGCGTCCAGCAACGGGGCGCACTTCACCATTGAGATGCAAGAGTTCGGACAGCGGACGCAGGCTGGAAGCCACGACCTTCAGACCCAGCGCGTTTTGCTGCGCAGCGGTCAGGGTGACCGGGCCCTTGGCGCCGCCGCCGGTCTTGATCTGTTCACCATGTGCGAACACCGGCATGACATAAGTCGCGCCGGCAAGCGCGGCAAGGGCCAGCGCCAAGCCGATGACCAGGGCCGTCCCGTGCGCTTGGTTGATTGTCTTCGTGGATCGCATCGGGAATCCTCAGGGTTGCGAGTTCGCATCAAGCGAATTCGGGGTGTAGTCGGCGACCGCCGTGTGCAATCGCACCAGCGCCTGCAGAAATTGGTCGAGCGTGCCCAGGTACGCCTTGTTCAACTCGGCTTGCTGGCGCTGCGCCTGTACGACATCGAAAATCGGAATGAGGCCCTGCTGGTAGCCTTGTCGCGCCAGCCGGACGCTGCGTTCGCTGACCGGCCGCGTGCTCTCACCGAATTGCGCGAGCAGCGCCTGCAGTCGGCTCGCCTCGGCGTGCGCGCCGGCGACCTCGCCAAGAATGGTCAGTCGCAGGGCGTCGACGCGTGCGCTCGCCTGATCACGATTGGCATTGGCTTCGGCGATAAGCCCCTGGCTCTTGTTGAACAAGGGCAGCGGGATCGAGACGCTGACGCCGATGGCGCGGCTGCTGTCTTGCGGCGGCGCACCGAAGATGACCTGTTTGTCCTGGCTCAGTTCCAGCGCCACGCTCCAGTCCTGCCAGCGCAACGCATGCGCCAGTGCTTTTTCCGCGCCGGCGCGATCCACTCCGAGCAGCGCACTTTGCAGGTCGGGTCGTCGCTGCTGTGCCTGCGTTTGCAGTTTTTCCAGACTGGGTAGCGCATCCCGGTCTGGCAGCGTGTCCACCACCGTCAACGGCGCCGTTGCGGGCCGGCCCAACAGGGTGTTCAGTGAAGCCGTAAGCGCCAG
>JANNWV010000149.1:0-16181 GCA_031408815.1 Gammaproteobacteria bacterium | reverse complement strand
GGCGGCAGGCGGGTTCGCAGGGGCGGTCGCAGGTACGGCCGAGGATGCCGGGGAAAACATTCGATTCCCAGTTGACCAGGTAGGCGTCGTCGTAACGGCCTGCGGCAATCAGCCGGATGTATTCAGGAACGGGGGTGTGGGCTGGACATGCCCATTGGCAATCGACGACTTTATGAAAGTAGTCGGGATGTCGAATATCGGTGGGTTGCACTGACGCCCTCCACGCTGTGATCTCGCGGGAGTCTAGCGGTGGGGCGGGGGGAAGGGAACAGGGTGGGGGTCACAGTTCCGGAAACAAAAAACCCGCCGGGAGGGCGGGAGTTTGTCGAGGTTTTGAAGTTGGAGCGTCGGTTAACTGCCGCGGGACTTCGTATTGCGACGGTTGCGACACGCGTGGGCGCGCTTTGGCCGTTGGTACCGGTGATAGGACTCGAACCTACACGACATCTCTGCCAGTGGATTTTGAGTCCACCGCGTCTACCATTCCGCCACACCGGCATTGAAGGTCTGGTGATTATAGCGGAAAGCTGCCGTCGCACTCCACGGCGTCCAGGCACAGGGTCTTGCTGCCGCGCTGGTACCAGTCCTCGCCGATCGGTTCATACGTGGCGCAGGTGCCCATGGCGCGCTGGTAGACGTGCAGCGAGATGCTGACCTGGTCGGGCTGGGGATTGCGGATGGTGTGGTATTCGTGCGGCGGCAGCAGGCTGCCGGCGGTGCCGGTGCCGGCCATCAGGGTCTCGTGCATGCTGAAGCGGGTCTTGTCGCCCGATTCTTCCTCCAACTCGTAGCGGGTGATCTCCAACTGCCCTTGCCAGACGCCTTCCACGCACCACAGGCCGCAATGGTCGTGGATCGGGGTGCCCTGGCCGGGCGCCCAGGTCATGGCGACGACGCTGAAGCCCTTTTCCGGACAGGCGTAGATCTCGCGGCGGGCGTAGTGGCCGTCGACCGGTTCAAACACGCAGTCGGGCAGATGCACGGCTTGGTCGCGGATCAACTTGCAGAGCCCGTCGCGCAGGCTGTGGGTCAGCGCCTCGTCATTGGGCTGGCCATAGGCTGATTCGATGACGGCAACCAGGGCGTCGCGTCCGCGAAATTGGGGATAGTCCATGGCGCAAGTCTACAACCGGGCGAGGAAGCCGGCGATCACCGGTCCGAAATGTTCGATGTCCACCAGGAAGGCATCGTGGCCCTGGGGGGATTCCAGGTTCACGAACTCAGCTTGCGCGCCCCCCCTGCGCAGGCCGTCGGCGACTTCCTGCTGCTGCTGCAAGGGGAACAGGATGTCGGTGTGCACGCCGATGGAAAGGGATTTTTCCACCCGGATGCGCGCCAGGCCGGCCATCACGTCGCCGTCGGCATATTCGGCAAGATCGAACCAGTCCATGCAGCGCGACAGGTACAGGTAGCAGTTGGGGTCGAACTGATGGACGAAGCGACGCGCGTGGCCTTCGAGGTAGCGCTCGACTTCGAACTCCAGCCCGAACGGATCGTCCTCGCGAACTTCGCTGTCCAGGCGCACGCGGCCGAAGCGGCCGTCCCATTCCATCGCCGACCGGTAGGTGACCACGCCCAGCTTGCGCGCCATGCGCATGCCGTTTTCAGGATAGTGCTGGTCGTCGTAGTTGCCGTGGTTCCAGGCCGGATCGAGCCGGATCGCCTCGCGCTGCAGCGACCGGATGGCGATGGAAAACGGCAAGGCGCGGGCACTGCCCGACACGTTGATGTGGCCGCGCGCCGAGCCCGGGTGCAGGAACAGGTAGGCCAGCGCCGACATGCCGCCCATGGAGTTGCCGATCACGCAGGCCAATTGCCCGATGCCCAAGGCCAGCACGACTTCGTGCGCGGCGTTGGCGATGTCTTCCACCGACAGGTCGGGGAAATCGAGGCGATAGGGTTGGCCGGTTTCAGGATTGATCGACGCGGGGCCGGTGGAGCCCTTGCAACTGCCCAGTGAGTTCACGCAGATCACGAACCAGCGGCCACTGTCGATGAACTTGCCAGCGCCGAGCATCGCTTCCCACCAGCCCGCCTCGGGATTGTCAGGCGTGGCTGCTGCATGCGCGTTGGGCGATAGCCCGGTGAGGACCAGGATCGCGTTGTCGCCGGCGGCGTTGAGCTGGCCCCAGGTTTCGTACGCGATGCGCCCGTTGCGCAGGCTTTCGCCGCGCTTGAACGCGAACGGTGACGGCAGGTCGATGAAGCTCGTGCCGGCGGCAATGAACTCGGTCACGGCACGGTTCGGTTGAGCACGAGCGACGCGGATGAACCGGCCTTGGTGTCGACCACGACTGGATCGGCTTCAATGTCGCCGCTGGCCGGCTTGGCGTCACCCGAACGGCTGAGGCGCGCCATCACCACGACCTGCGATTGCGAACTCAGCTTGGCAGTCGGCATCAGGCTGTCGGCGTCGCTCAAGCCGACAACCAAAGGAAGTTTTCCGACTACCACGCGCTTCGCCGCCAGGGGCGGGCCGCCGCCTTCCAGGTTGCGCGCATAGACAAAGATCGTATCGCCTTCCCGGGCCTGGCCCGAGAGTACGCCGTCGATGGAAATCTCCACGGTGACCAGTGCGACGGGGGCTTCGGGTTCCGGAAGTGGATCCATCCCGGCAGCAACACGCGCGCTGTTGATCTGTTCGCGCAGTGCGCCTGCCGCGTCCGGTTGAAGCATCGGCAACAGTCTTTCCCAGGTGGCTACGGCTTCGGCGGGCTTGTCGGACTGGAACTGGTGCATGCCAAGGAAGAACAACGCGCGCTGGTTGTCGGGGCTCTTCGCTACCGCCCGTTCCAGCAGCGCGACGGCCTCTGGCGGAAAATTGCGATCCGGCGAAGTCCTGAGCAGGGACTCTGCATATTCAACCGCGACATCGACGTCGTCAGGCCTCAACTTCATCGCGTTCGCATAACTGTCGCGAGCCAGTTCGAACTTCTCTATCGCCATGTAGGAGCGCGCGAGCAGGACGCGCCCCTCGAAATTATCTGGTTCCGTGGCGAGGCGGGCCTGCAACTGGGCGACGGCGTCCTCGATCGAAGCAGGTGCTGCCTGAGGTGCGGGGGCTGCGGCGAGGTCGGGATCGATCGCAGCGGGCGCCCCCTCGATGTAGTACAGGCCAAGTGCCGCCAGCGGAAGCGCCAATGCAAGCGTCAGCGCCAGGGACCGCGAGCGCTGCCAAAGTGCCGAGACTGCGAACGCCACCGCAATCAGGGCCAGCAACGCGGCAAAAAAGACGAACTGGTTCATTACCACTCCTGGCTGTCGCTGGACGGCGGCGCATCAGGTGCGCGCTGCCCACGTTTTTTCACGATGATTGCGATGACGATGCCGCCGCCGATGATCAGCAATCCGGGCCCGAACCACAGCAGCCAGGTCATCGGCTTGACTTCCGGTTCGTAGAGCACGAAGTCGGTGTAGCGCGCGACCAGGTATTTCTTGATCTGCGCATCGGACTTGCCATCGCGCATCAGCCGCAGGACTTCCAGTCGCAGGTCGTGGGCAATCGGCGCATTGGAGTCGGCAAGCGACTGGTTCTGGCACATCACGCAACGCAGTTCTGCGGTCAGCTCCCGGAAGCGGCTTTGCTCGGAGGGGCTTTGGAACTCAATGGGCTTGGCCGATGCGACGGCAGCAAGCAATGCCAATACGATGGCCAGGGTAAACCGCTTCATGGCGCCGGTCCCATTGCCGCCAACTGCGGCTCGATCTGCTCGTTGATGACTTGTTCGGTGATGGCGCCGACCAGCTTCCACCGGACCACCCCGTTGGCGTCGACCAGGAACGTTTCCGGCGCGCCATAGATTCCCCAGTCGAGCGCGACGCGACCCTCCTGGTCGGCCAGGTTGAACTCGAAGGGGTCGCCGAATTCCTGCAGCCAGCGTTGCGCATCCGCCGGCTCATCCTTGTAGTTGTAGCCGATTACACGGACTTTGCCCGAGCGCGCCAGGGCGGTGATGTGCGGATGTTCTTCGCGGCACGTCGGGCACCAGCTGCCCCAGACATTCATCAGGAAGGGTTTGCCGCGCAGGTCTGCGTTGGACACCATTCGCGACGCGTCGCCCAGTACCGGCAGCGAGAACGTCGGCACTGGCTTGCCGATCAGGGGCGAGGGGATGGCGCTGGTATCGCGTCCGGAATTCATGCGCACGCCGACGAACAGCAACGCGGCAAGCGCCGCGAACAACAGCAGAGGCAACAACCGGCGGATCATGGGTTGGCCACCGGTTTGCGAAAACGCTTGTCGAACACGACGGCGAAGCCGCCGATCGCCATCAACAGTGCGCCCAGCCATATCCAGCGGATGAACGGCTTGACGTAGAGGCGCAAGGCCCAGCTTCCGTCCGGTCCCAGGGGTTCGCCGAGCGCGACGTAGATATCGCGATTCAGGCCGCCGTCGATATCAGCCTCGGTCATGATCGACCCGCCACTGGCATAGGCACGTTTTTCCGGGTGCATCGTCGCGACGAGCTTATCGCCGCGGGAGACGACGACGGTGCCCCGATCAGCCTCATAGTTCGGGCCTTGCACGCGCTCGATGCCGTCAAAGCGGAAAGTGTAGCCGCGCAGTTCGAAGCTTTGCCCCGTTTTGGCGGCGACGTCCTTCTCCTCGCTGACGCTTTCAGTCATCAGCACGCCGAAGAAAAATACCGCGAGCCCGAAATGGGCCAGGCACATGCCGACCATTTCAGCCGTGAAGCGGCCTTTGCCGACCACGAAGCGTTGCCAGACGAATCGAAGCGTTCCCAGCATCAGCCAGGTTCCGGCGACGAAGGCCGCTGCGGTCTTCGCGGTGCCGTTTGGCCAACTGAAGAAAGCGATCACTCCCACGACGGCAGCGACAAGCGCCCAGGGCGCCAGCATGCGCAGCGGCGTGGACGCCTGCTCGCGCTGCCAGCGGGTCAGCGGGCCGAAGGGCACCAGCATCGCCAGTGGAACCATCAGCAGCGAGAACAGCAAGCCGAAATAGGGCGGTCCGACCGAGATCTTGCCGAGGTCCAGTGCTTCGGCCAGCAGCGGATACAGGGTGCCCAGCAGGATCATTGCCGCGGCGCCAGTCAGCAGCAGGTTGTTGACGAGCAACAAGGTCTCGCGGGAGGCGGCAACAAAGGGCTGTCCCTTTTCCTCGGTGGGCGCACGGAACGCGAACAGCAACAACGAGCCGCCGATCACCACAGCCAGGAAGATCAGGATGAACATGCCGCGCGCCGGATCGGAAGCGAAGGCATGCACCGAGGTGAGTACGCCCGAGCGCACCAGGAAGGTGCCCAGCAGGGACAGCGAAAACGCCGCGATCGCCAGCAGCAGGGTCCAGCTGCGGAAGCTGCCCCGTTTTTCGGTGACGGCCTGCGAGTGGAGCAGCGCCAGTCCGACCAGCCACGGCATGAAGCTGGCATTTTCGACCGGATCCCAGAACCACCATCCGCCCCAGCCCAATTCGTAATAAGCCCAAAAGCTACCGAGCGCGATGCCGATGGTCAGGAATGCCCAGGCAACGTTGGTCCAGGTGCGCGACCAGCGTACCCACTGCGCATCCACCTTGCCGTCGATCAGCGCAGCGACGGCAAAAGCAAACGCCACGGCAAATCCGACATAGCCGGTGTACAGCAAGGGCGGATGGGCAATCATCCCGATGTCCTGCAGCAGCGGATTCATGTCGCCGCCTTCCACCGCCGCCGGCAGCAATCGCGCGAACGGATTGGAGGTGAAGATCAGGAAGGCCAGGAATCCGACGCTGATCCAGCCCATCACCGCCAACACGCGGGCGACGACGGGCTGCGGCAGCGACCGGGAGAATATCGCCACGGCGGCGATCCACAGGCTGAGGATGAACACCCAAAGCAGCAGGGATCCCTCATGCGCGCCCCAGACTGCCGTGTACTGATAGATGGTCGGCAGCAGGCTGTTGGAATTGTTTGCGACGTAGGCGATGGAAAAATCGTGGACGATGAACGCATGGGTGAGGATGGCGTACGCGATGCCGATCAGGACGAGTTGCGAAAACGCCAAGGGCCGTGCCGTGGACATCCATGCCTCATTGCCTCGGTGGGCGCCGAGCAGGGGCAGGGTGCCGAGCAACACTGCGAGCAGCAGTGCGAAGATCAGCGCAAGCAATCCAAGTTCGGGCAACACTCAGTTGGCCCCGCAGCTGGTCGTATGCATGGCGATGCCTTTTGCCATTGCGTCCGCCACTTCCCGCGGCATGTAGGTTTCGTCATGCTTGGCCAGCACTTCGCCGGCGACGAATTCATTGCCTTGCATCCGACCCGTGGCGATGATGCTGGTGCCTTCGCGGAACATATCGGGAAGGATGCCGCTGTAGGTAACCGGCACCTGGCGAATGCGGTCGGTCACGGCGAAGTGCACGTCCAGCGTGCCATCGGTCCGGCGCACGCTGCCTTCGCAGACCACGCCACCCAGGCGGAAGCGCGCATCGCGCGGGGCCGAGCCTTCGCGCACATCGGTGGGCGTGTGCAGGTAGGTCAGGTTTTCCTGCAACGCGAGCACGATGAAGGTGCCGGCAACCGCAGCGGCGGCCAGGATGAGTGCGATCAATGCGATGCGACGCTTTCGTGTGGGATTCATGCGGATTTCTTTGCCTGTTCGCGACGGACGCGCAGCGCTATCGCACGCCGCACTTGTGCCAGCTTGATGCGGGGCGCGAGGTAGTCCCAGGCCAGTACGACCGCGAACACCGCATAGGCGAAGCGCACGTAATCAATGTTCACCGGTAGTCATCCCCACGTTGTTGCGCACCCAGTCCTTGCCCGATTCCTGTTCCAGGTTCAACGCGCGTGCACGTTGCAACAGGGAGCCGAGGAACCAGAATTTCGTGCCGAGCGCCGTGGCGATCAGCGGCCACATCATGCTCGGGTCCATCTTCGACGGGCCGATGAGGCGAATGGTTTCACCCTGGTGCAACGTGTTCCACCATTGGACGGCGAAGTGCACGATCGGCACGTTGACCAGCCCGATCAGCGCCAGGAAGCAGGCGGCGCGGGCGGCGGCGCGGCGATCCTCGATGGCGTTGTAAAGGCCGATCACGCCGACGTAGAGGAACAGCAATACGAGTTCCGAGGTGAGTCGCGGATCCCAGGTCCACCACGTTCCCCAGGTCGGCTTGCCCCAGATCGAGCCGCTGGCCAGCGTAATGAGGGTGAAGGCCGCGCCCACCGGTGCACATGCCATGGCGAGGTTTTCGCAGGCCTTGATGCGCCAGACCAATGCGATGACGGCCTGTGCGGCCATCACCACGAAAATGAACAGGCTCATCCATGCCGCCGGCACGTGGATGTAGAGAATGCGAAAGCTCTCTCCCTGCTTGTAGTCGGCGGGCACCGAATACAGCGCGCCGTAGATGCCGATGGCCAGCAAGAGGAAGGCAGCGGCGAACGACCACGGTGCCCAGCGGGCCGCGAAGCGGTCGAAGGTGGGCGGCGAGCCTGTCTTGTTGAACCAGAGGATGAGGCGATTCAAGGGATGGTCAATTGGTCAGGTGAGCGCAATGCGCAGGGCGGTGGCGGCGGCGAGGGGCGCGAGGACCAGGCAGGCAGCCAGTCCTGCGGCCAACAGGTAGATGGCGCCTATCCATGGCAGGCCTTGCGCGGCCGCTGCAACCGCACCCGCACCGAACACCAGGACGGGGAGGAAGAGGGGTAGCGCCAACACCGCCAAAAGCATACCAGAGCGCCGGATTCCGACAGTCAACGCAGCCACGACGGCGCCGATAAGGCTGAGCAAGGGCGTGCCCAGCGCAAGGGACAAGAGCAATGGTGCGAGCAAGTCGCGGGGAAGCTGCAGCAATTCGGCAAAAAAAGGCGTCAACACCAGCAGGGGAAGCGAGGTCACGGTCCAGTGCACGGCAACGCGCATCGCGATCAGCCAGGCGAGCGGCACCGGACTGAGCAGCAGTTGTTCGAGGCTGCCGTCTTCCAGGTCGCTTCGGAACAGGGAATCGAGGGTGAGCAGGCCGGCGAGGAGCACCGCAACCCATAGGACGCCTGGGGCGATGCGGGCGAGCATGGGCGACTCGCTGCCCAGGGCCAGCGGAAACAGGGCGATCACCATCAGGGCGAACAGCACGGGCTGCATGGTATCGCTGCGGCGCCGCCAGACCAGGCGCAGGTCGCGCTCCAGCTGGGCGCGGGCGCAGGCCATCAGGCTGGGCGTGAGCGAGGGGGTGATCGCGCTCATGCGGCCAGGTCCAGCGTGCGGATCGGCACGGGTGGCGCGGCATAGGCGCCATGGGTGGTCAGCAAGGTGGCGCCGCCCTTTTCGAGGTGGCTCGATATCAGGCGATTGACCAGGGCGATGCCGTCCAGGTCGAGGTTGGCGTAGGGCTCGTCGAGCAGCCACAACGGGGCAGGCGACAGGCGCAGCCTGGCCAGCGCTAGCCGTTTGTTTTGTCCCGCCGACAGGCGTCGTGCCAGGTTGTCTTCGAAGCCTGCCAGGCCCACCTCGGCCAACGCGCGTTCAGGCGGCAGTGTCGAGTTCTGCATCGCGGCGGTAAAGCGCAGGTTTTCCAGCGCGCTCAATTCGCCCTTGTGGCCGTGCAGATGGCCCAGGAAGGCACAGCCGCGGGCGAGATGGCCCTGGTCGACCAGGCGTTGGCCGAAGCGCACTTCGCCTGAACCCGCCGCCAGCAAGCCAGCCAGTACGCGCAACAGGGTGGTCTTGCCGCTGCCGTTGCCGCCCAGCACCATCAGCGCCTCGCCGACACCGAGGCGGAAATCCAGCGGACCGAAAATCAGTTCTTCATTGCGTGAAAAGCACAGGCCCCGGCATTCGAGTAGGGGAACGGTTTCGGAGATGGATGGATTCATGCAGTCGCCATGGTATCAAGCCGTGTTCTTCTGCGCTTTTTCGGGGCGGTTTCCTTTCGCAATGCCGGCTCGCTAGGGGCTGGTGAAGAAGCCGATCCCGACCAGCGTCAGCAGGCTCAGTCCGATGATGATCAGGGTGAAGCCGAGCCAGGTTGAGAACCTCACCAATCCCTTCGATGGCGCTTCGACCAGATGTTGTTCCAGCTCGCCGGACGCCAGCAGCCGCTGATATTGCAGCGGATGCTGATGCATGAACTCGTCCATCGTCAGGGTGCCGGTGAACATCACCCGATCCAGCGGGAACTTATCCGGACGGAAGTGGTTGTTGAAGAAATGCACGGTGAACAGGAAGACCACCGCCAGGAACGCTTCTTCGCCATGGAAGATCGGCGCGACATTGAACACCCAGCCCGGCAGGTATTGGGCGGTGAAGTAGGGGATCCACATCACCAGGCCGCTGGCGCCGATGATGGTCACGCCCCAGAACGGCGCCCAGTAGTCGAACTTCTCCCAGTAGGTCCAGCGGTCGAATACCGGGCGCGGGCCCTTGCCGATGAACCACTTGAACATCGAGACAATGTCCTTGAGGTCCTGCAGGCCGGGGATCAGCGAATTCGGTCCGAAGATCTTGAAGTTCCTCCAGTTCCGTCCGTTTTTTGCCCCCATGTAGAACAGGTGCCAGAAGAACACGCTGGCGAAGATCACCGCATTGACCCGATGGATGATGCCCGCGGTGTGCGGTCCACCCAGTAGCGTCATCAGCGGCTTGGCCCAGGGCGCATCCGGATAGAACAAGGGTATGCCGGTCAGCGTCAGGATCATCAGGCTGACCGCGAAGATGAAGTGGGCAATGCGCCAGGTGAGGCTGAAGCGGCGGAAGTGCTTGCCCTCTAATCCGGCCGGCAGCGGCAGCAAGCCATCCATCTTCACGTGCGGCAGGTTCTTGCGGTGCTGGCGTTCCTTGTACTCGCGATAGAACCACAGGATCGTGTGCAACCAGAAGAACGCGAACGTCCCGACCAGCAGCTGGACCATCAGCTGGTTGGCGAGCCAGATCTGCGGGTATTTGGCGAAGCTGTCGGTGGTCCCGTGCGGGCTGAAGCTGACGAACCCGGCTGTCGCCAGGCGTACGTCCTTCCTGCCGCTATGGCATTCCTGGCAGGACTCGAGGCGGTTGGCCAGATGCATTCGCGCCACGGGATTGCTGCTCGGCTCGATCTCGTGGCTGCCGTGGCAATCGAAGCACTTCGCGGTGTTGGTGTAGCCGAGCGTTGAAATCTTGCCGTGGTAGGTGGCCTTGTAGGAGGCGAAGCGCTCCTGGTGGCAGTCTCCGCAGTTGGCGGTGACCGCCAGCTTGGCCTCGGCCGAGGAACTGCGCTTGATGTCGTGCGAGGAGTGGCAGTCGGTGCAGACCGCGGCCTTCGGGTTGTGCTTCTGGGTGACTTCCCGGCCGTGCACGGAGGCGGTCCAGGTTTCCAGCTGTTCTTCGTGGCACGTGCCGCAAAGCTCCGATATCCCGAGGCGCCACTTGGTGCGTTTGGCGGAACCCGCGGGCGGCACATTGAAGGTATGGGTGTCGTGGCAGTCGTTGCATGTCGCGTTCGGCTTGCCGGGCTCATCGGCATTGGGTCGCGCGTGGAAGGAAGCCTTGTAGCTTTCGATGTTCTCAGCGATGGTCCTCATCAGCGGTTGGTCCGCGGTCGGATCCTTCTGCGTTGTGGCCTGCTGGAGTTTGGTGTGGCACTGGACGCAATCAGGCGGCCGGGCGCCGCTGAGCTTTTTGTGGTTGGCGACGCTGTCGGTGATCTCCACATGGCAGGAAACGCACTGCATGTCGGAGTGCACGCTGGAGGCGAAGCCTTGGTGCTCGACGGCGCGGAGCGGGCGGGTTTCCTCATCGGGCCCGGGCACCTCGATCGGCCCCTTGGCGCCGTCATGGCATGAAAGGCAGGTTGGGTTGTCGAGCTTGGCCCCCGGGACTTCGTCGGGGGTGGTTGCGCCATTGGCGGCACTGGCGGCAAGGCCGAGTACCGCGACCAAAAAAGCTGCTGCCAGTCTGCTGCGAAACATTATTGCAGTTCTCCGAACGGACATGGCGTCACGCCACTCCGCAGCTTGAATGTGGCGGCAAGCCATGCCCGTCGGGCACCCCCCTCTGATCAGTGCGCCAGGATCCACTGCGCCAGGTTCTTGAGCGCCACGGGATCCTTGGTCTTGATGATCTTGTGCTCTTCCTTGGTGCCGTCATCGAGCTTGACCATCGGCCCGGTGGTGATGTTGGTGATGATCTTCTTCTCGCCATCGGCCTTGCCCTTGTACTTGGCGGCGACTTTCTTCCACGACGGCCCCGACTTGGTCTTGGTGGCGGAATGGCACTTGCTGCACTTGTTGGCGTCGATCAGTTGCTTGGCCTGGACTTCATCGACTGCGGCCTGGGCCGGGTTGATTGCCGCCAAGGCGAAAAACAAGGAGCCGGCGAGCACCGCGATATTCAGGTTTTTCATACGCTACCTCTTGATGAAGAATTTGCCTGGCAATCCCGCTTCCGGCCGACCGACCAGGAGCTTTGGCACCGTAGCACAGCAATCTCGGCCTGCTGCGCGCTCGTGGCGTCCGGACGGGGTGGCGTTCAGAAGCGGTAGAGCAGCGACAGGGAGACGACGTTTTCCCGGTAGTCCGGGCTGTCCTCGCCCAGCAGGATGACGTTGGCCAGCTGGTTGACGGCGACACCATCCACGGCCCAGTCGGTGGAGTGATAGCGCTCGTACCAGTAGCTCATCCGCAGCGAGAAGCTCTCGCGCAGCTTGTAGGTGGCGTGGATGTTGAATGAATCCAGCTGCGAGATGTCGCGCGGCAAGGGCTTGGTCAGCAATGCCGATCCGACCGCGAAATCGATGCCGCTACGCGATTTCGAGTGCAGGTAGTCGACGCCGAGGTCGACGCGTCCGGAATACAGGCTGCGGGTGAAGCCCAGTCCGCTGCTGTTGATGCGGTCGCGGTGGTTGGCAAACCATTGCCTCCGCGGATCCGCGGCGTTGGGAATCTGGGCGGCGCCGCCGGAGAAGCTCCAGCCGGCCTGGTGCGAACCCTGCCTCTCGGCCGTAAAGAAAGCGTAGGCAGACCATTTCTGCGACGGCGCGTAGACCGCATCCAGCGTCGCGGTTTCAACGCGGGCGTCGATCAGGCCGACCTCCGACTCGTTGTAATCGTCATTGGCATAGTCCATCGAGGCACTGAGCGCCAATGCCTCGGTGGCCGACAGCTCGATGCCGGCCGACAACTGGTCGCGCTCGCGATTGGCCTCGAAGTAACGGCGCAGCAAGGGGTGGTTCTCCCAGCCGGCGGCGATGGTCGAGGTATAGCCCGGCGAATAGCCGCTGAGGAAGGGCTCGTTGCCGACATAGGTGGAGCCGTCGCGCACCGCGTGCGAGTAGCGCAGA
Organism: Gammaproteobacteria bacterium; assembly: GCA_031408815.1. GTDB lineage: Bacteria > Pseudomonadota > Gammaproteobacteria > Xanthomonadales > Xanthomonadaceae > Arenimonas. The sequence goes on along the minus strand of JANNWV010000149.1, from coordinate 3,922 downwards.
TAGGCATTGAGGGTGTCCGAGAAGGAGGTCCGGAAGCCGAAGTTGTAAGTGTCTTCGTCGGCCCGCTCGCGCTCGGCGTAGGTGCGGTCGATCTTGCTGCGCTGGACGCCGGCGCTCAGTTCGGTACTGCCGAAAACTCGGTAAGAGGCCTCGGCCTTCAGCTGCTCCTCGCGGAAGCTATAGGGCTCGTTGTAGCGGCGTCGATTGCTCGCCACGCTGGTGTCCTGGAACGTCGAGTCGCCACCGATATAGTTGTACTCGTCACGCGGCGTCTGGTTGTCGCGATCGTCATAGCGGTAGGAGGCGCTCCAGGAAAAATCCGTGGACGGCCGCGAGGACAGGCGCAGGTTGAATACGGTGGCATCGATCCGACCGTCCAGCGAATCCCGCGGCAGTGGCTGGGTGATGCTGGCCGCCTGGACCGGAATATTGGTGTAGGGCAGGAAGGTCTCGTTCTGGGTCATGCGGCCGCGAGAGAAACTGGCGCTGAGCCGGGTGGCGTCGGAAAAGTTGTAGCCGCCGTTGAAACTCAGCTGATGGAACTGGTTGTCCGGCGGCAGGCTGACCTGGCCGACCGCGGTCGGGAATCCGCTGCCCGCGGCCCAGCCGCTGATGGTCGTGTAGGGGTTGGCCCAGGTCAGTGAGGTATTTTGGTCCGAGAACAGCGAGACGTAATAGGACACGTCGAACTGGAACTTCCTGCCGGTATAGCGCAGCGAGGCGTCCATCTGCTGGGTGGTCCAGTCGACCGGCTCGGGCAGCACGACTGCGCGCGGATTGCCGCCGCTGTTGCCGAAGGTGGCGCCAAAGGTGCGGGTGCCTTCCTTGGTTTCGTGCTTGTAGCTGGCGCTGTAGTCCCAATGCGGCGTCAGCACGCCACTGATACCCAGGCCGACGCGCCGGCGCTGGGTCTTCAGATCGAAGGGCTTGAGGCTCGACAGCAACTTGGTCATGCCAGCGGTCGTGCCGCTGCCGACCCATCCCGAAGGCAGGGTGAGGGTGTCGGTGCCGGCGCCGTCGTAGATGGTCTGGCCGGATTCGCTGCGGAAGTTGGGGATCTGGTCGTAGTCGACGAGGACCTTGTACTTGCCCTGCACGCCGAATTCGAAGGCCGCGGCGCGCGAGTCCAGGCCCAGGTTGTCGCCGGTGAGGCGCCAGTAGCGGGCGCTGTCGGCGTCCCAGGCGTCGCGCTTGTAGACGTCGAAATTGAGCAGGGCGGCGATGCCCCGGTCGTTGAGGCCGGAGTAGCGGCCGAAGCGGAACGAGTCGTCACTGACATAGTAGGCGCCGAGCTCGAAATTGCTTTGTATCTGGATGAGTTCCTTGAGCTTCTCGGGCTCATCGGAGTCCTCGATGGAGAACAACTCGCCAGGGGTTTCGGCGTCGGACTCCTCGCCATCGGATTCCTCCGCATCCGCCTCTTCGGCGTCGTCCTTGTCGGCATCCGCCTCTTCGCTGTCGGCTTGGGCTGTCTTTGCCAGCTGCGCGGTTTGCGCGGTCTGCGGAGCAGCGGTCGTCTGCTGGGCAAGCGCCGTGGCCGGCACCGCCAGGGCGAGGGCTATCGCCAGGCACAGGGCCCGCAGCTTCGGGTCCGTCAGTTCGATTCTGCTCGCGGTGACATTCATGGCTTGCGTCCTCGCACGATTTTTCGGGAGTCAGGCTAGCGCGTCTTGCGCGCGCCAGAGGGGTGATTGGAGCCATGCACTTCGGAATGGCAGTTCATGCAGTTCTTGCCCAGCAGCTGCTGGGCGCCGGAAGGCAGGGTGGCGCCAGGCAGTCCGGTGCCGCTATAGGCGGTGCTGGGATGAAAAGCGGCCATATGGCACTGCTGGCACAGCCACGGCGTGCGGCTCTTGAGCAGCGAGGCATTCACCGAACCATGCGGCTTGTGGCAGATGCTGCAGTCCTCGCGGACCGGGGCATGTTCCCAGAGGAAGGGGCCGCGCTTCTCGGCATGGCAGGTGAAGCAGGTTTCGTTGACGGTGTCCTTGACCAGCAGCCGTGGGCCGGTCGAGCCATGGGCGTTGTGGCAGCCGTTGCAGGACATCTGGCCCTCGCGCATTGGATGGTTCGACGGCTTGAGCAGGTCGGCGCGCCGATTCTTGTGGCAGGTGACGCAGACATCGGTCTGGGTGGCGACGGCCAGCACCGGATCCGACTGGTTATGCAAGGTGTGGCAGGAGGTGCAGGCGACGTTCTCGGACTCGTGCTTGCTGCCTTTCCAGTGCATGCGCACGCTCTTTTCGTGGCAGCCCAGGCAGACCTGGTTGCGCGCGGCGACTGGCGTCCTGGAGTTGCGGCCGAAGTCGACGTCCGTCTCGCCGCGCTTGCCGCCGACGGCAGGTGCGAGATGCGCCTTGCTGGGGCCGTGGCAGCTCATGCAGGCCTTGTCGGCGAACGGCGTGCGCGGGTCCGCCATGACGGCGTGCTTGGACTTGAGGATGGACAGAACCGGCTTTTCTTCGCTCTCGTCGTGGCACTTGGTACAGGTACGCACGGCGTCTTTGCCGGCCAGGTCATGCGCCGGGATGCTGCTGGCGCCCAGGTCCGGCAACGCCGGCGAGCCCGCGGCGCGTGCGCAAGTACCGAATCCAAGCGCGGCGGCCAGCAGCGCGAAGGCGATAATCGGTGTAGAGCGATTCATTGTCGTTTCCCCAGTTGCGCCATGGGTTGGATGCACGCGAGGGAGCGTGCGTCCTTGTTGTGCCGTAGCGAGGCTTTGAACCCTTGCTCCCTTGTCACCGCGTCGTCCCCGGTTGATCGGGCACGTCGCGAGCCCCTGTTACTTTTTATTTCTTGGCAGGCTCAGGATACGACCTCGGTTCAGGGGCAATATTGACTCAAGTCAATTCCCCGCCATCGTGGCGCCAGCTCGGACCGCGGAGGTTCAGGTGGAGCTCACGGGCCCGGTAGCGGCTGACCCGGCTCATTGGGGCGCTGGATTGTTGACGTTGGCGACGTTGCCGTCGGGTGCTATCGCACCCGCGGCTGCGAGTCCGCATAATCGACGCTGGCCCTCCGACACCTACCGGTCCCATGCAGATCGAAACCAAGCTTCCCAAGGTCGGCACGACCATTTTCACCGTGATGTCGCAGCTGGCGATGGAGCATGGCGCGGTCAACCTGGGCCAGGGGTTCCCTGACTTCGCGGTGCCGGAGCTGCTGGCTGAAGCGTTGAGCCAGGCCATGCGCGAGGGCAAGAACCAGTACGCGCCGATGAGCGGCATTCCCGCGTTGCGCCAGGCGATCGCCGCCAAGACCCTGGACTGTTACGGCTGCCGGGTGGATGCGGATGCCGAAATCACCGTCGCCAGCGGCGCGAGCGAGGCGATTTTCGACGCCGTGCTGGCGGTGGTTCGTCCCGGCGATGAAGTGATCGTGCTCGACCCCTGTTACGACTGCTACGAGCCTGCGATCGACCTGGCTGGCGGTCGCGCCGTTCACGTGTCGCTGGACCCGGTGGATTTTTCCGTGGACTGGCAGAAGGTGCGCGATGCGGTCAGCCCGCGCACGCGATTGTTGTTCATCAACACGCCGCACAATCCCTCGGGCGCAATGCTCGATGCCGCCGACATGGCCGAGCTGGCCGACATCGTTCGCAATACCGGCATCATTGTCCTGTCCGATGAGGTGTACGAACACATCGTGTTCGACGGCCGCGTGCACGAGAGCGTATTGCGCTATCCGGAACTGGCGGCGCGCAGTTTCGTCATCTCCAGCTTCGGCAAGACCTACCACTGCACGGGCTGGAAGGTCGGCTATTGCATCGCACCGGCCGCGCTGACGGCCGAGTTCCGCAAGGTGCACCAGTACAACACCTTTTGTACGTTTGCCCCGGCGCAGTGGGCGTTTGCCGCGATGATCGAAAAATACCCCGAGCACCATCGCGAGCTCGGCGGGTTCTACCAGGCCAAGCGCGACC
>JANNWV010000148.1:0-4121 GCA_031408815.1 Gammaproteobacteria bacterium | reverse complement strand
GCATGCGCCTGCACGGCGTACAGCGCCCCTTGCCAGCTGACCTTGTCGCCACGACGCACGAAGGCACCGACCCCTACCGAGTCGATCCAGCCGGTCTTTCGATACTGTTCGGCCAGCTTTCGCGACACCCCGTGCCGGGTGAAAAACGCATGCAATCCCACCGTGCCTCCGGGCCAAGCCTGGAGGAGTCGGTTTATTTTCATGCTTTCACGGCTATCCATAGGCGACATATAAGCATTAAATGAAACCGCTTGCCAGCGCTGGGTTCATAAAGGCGCGAATATGAGGTGTTTGGCTAGCCTGGCGCGTATCGAACCAAACCCAGCACGTGACCATCACCATCGTGCATGCCGGCATGGGGATGCCGGCACCAAGTCATGCACGCCGGGAAGAACCCATGATCCATTCGATGCGCAAGTCCGCTGCGGGGATTCGCATGGCCGCGACAAGCTGCGTTATGCGTGTGTTGTTCGCATGACCTCGCCCATCCGTCTGCGTCTCCTCGGCCTCGCCGCCATCCTCCTGCTTTCCCTGCTGGCCGTCGGGCGCTCGGCCGTCGGGACCGCCCAGGACGGGTTCACCATCGACGAGGCCTGGCACATCGTCGCGGGCACCAGCTACGCGCGCGGCGAGGGCTACCACCTCAACCCGGAGCACCCGCCGCTGGTGAAGCGCTGGGTCGGCGCGGCGATGCCCGGCGACTTCAAGCTGCGCCCGTACAAGGCGCTGCACGAGAAGCAGGAAGAGCGGCGCTGGGTGCAGGAAACGATGTACCAGGACAACGTGCCCGAGCGCGCCCAAGCCGTGTCGCGGCCGGCGATGTGGACGCTCAACGCGCTGCTGCTCGCGATTCTGGGGCTGCTGCTGTGGCGGGCCTTCAGCCTGCCCTGGGCGATCGGCACCCTCGCCTTCCTGGTGCTCGAACCCACCGTCGCCGGCCACATGCCGGTGGTGATGACCGACCTGCCGCTGGCCCTGACGCTGGCGATCGCCGCGCTCAGCGCCGGCATCCTCGCGACCGACGGGCGCTGGCGCTGGGCGCTCGCAACCGGTCTGGCGATGGGACTGGCGCTGACGGCCAAGCACTCAGCCCTGGCCGGCCTGGCCGGCGTCGGCCTGGTGCTGGTCGGCGCCGCGCTCTGGCGCCTGCGCATCGCGCCGCACGACGGCGCGCGCAGGATCACGCTGGGCGCGACCACCGCGATACTGGCCCTGGCCGTGCTGTGGGGCGCCTACGACTTCCGCTTCAAGGCCGACCCGGACGGGCACGAGCGCTACAACGTGCCGATCGCCACCAAGATCGACGAGCTGCGCCTGCCGCACTGGAAGACCGGACTCGCGTTCGCCGATCGCCATGCCCTGCTGCCGGAATCCTACCTCTGGGGTCTTGCCGATACCGTGCGCACCGGCGTCGAGGGGCGCAGTGTCGGGCTGTTCCGCATCTGGGGCACGCTCTACGAGGGCGCGCCGCCGTGGTTCTCGTGGCCGGCGATCATCGTCGCGAAGATTCCGTTGGGGCTGCTGGCGCTCGCGCTGGCCGGCCTGGTCGCCAGCGTTCGCGCCGCGCGCACGCCCGCGCAGCGCTGGCCCTTGCTAGCGGTCGTGGCCGCCTGCACCTTCCACATGGCCGCGCTGGTCGGCTCGGGCGGCGTCTGGGGCGGCGTGCGGCATGCCCTGCCGGTCATCGTCGGCCTCGCCATCCTGTCTGGCGCGGTGCTCGACTGGGCCTGGGCGCGGCGGTCACGCGCCTGGCTGGCCATCGTCGCCCTACCCTATGTGCTCACGTTCGCGATGACCATCCGCGAGCCGAGCGCCTGGGAGTACCACAATGAACTGGTCGGCGGCACGCAGAACGCCTACAAGTATTTCGACAACGAAGGACTGGACCTGGGCCAGCGTTACCCGCAGCTGCGCGACTACTACCGGCGCGTGATCGCGCCTTCCGGCCTGCCGCTCTATACGCGGTTTGCGTCGGAGGAAATCCTGCGCGCGGACAACGTCCGGTTCCGTCGTCAGGTCGAGACGCTCGACGACACCAACACCGAGGGCAAGCTGACCGGTTGGTTCGTAATGAACATGGGCACCCTGAATCCCGTGCCGCAAGTGGACTGGGATCCCAAGCGCGACCTGCGCGGCCGCGTGCTGGTCGCGCGCTTCGGCCCCATGGGCGTCTGGAAGGGCACGCAGAACGACCCGAAGGGCCGCGCTGACGCCATGGGCAGTCGTGTGTGGGACTACATCTACAAGGAAAACGGCAAGGATTGGGCGAAGGTCGCGCTGCGACTGGAGGAAATCCTGAAGGTAGTCCCCATGGCGGTGCCCGCCTCCTTCGAGCTCGGCAACGCCTACGTGCGGCTGGGCAAGCGCGAGGACGCCATCCGCGCCTACAACGGGATGTTCGTGCAGAAGCAGATGCCCGTTGATCCGCTGGCGGCCAAGCAGGTGCACGCGCAGATCGAGTTGCTGAAGTCCGGTGCGCCGATGGACAAGGTGCAGCCGTTGCATAGTCCCTGGCTAGAGTGAGCCTTCGCATCCAAGTCTGAAGTCGGGGCTATGCGGACAGGCTTGGGTCGCTCCAGCGGTTTCGTCAACTCAAAAACCCGGATGCCGCCCCATGGCGGCATCCGGGGTGTTACTTCAGCGTCACCAATTGCTTGATGACACCTTCCAGGCCGCCGAACACCGTCAGCTGACCGATCTTCTCGGTCACCTTCTCCAGCGCCTCAAGTTCCTTGAGGCGCATCAAGACCGGGCTCTGCTCGACCAGCTTCGCCGTGTTCAGCAACGAACGCGTGGCGTTCGCTTCTTCACGACGACGGATCACGTTGGCTTGCGCCAGCTTCTCCGCCTGCACGACACCGTTGAGGATGTCGCGCATTTCGCCCGGCAGGATCACGTCCTTCACGCCAACGCCGAGCACCTCGACGCCAAGCGCTTCGACGCGACCACGCACGTACGCGAAGATCTCCGCGTCCAGCGTCACCTTGTCGCCGAGCAACTCGTCCAGCGTCTTCGCGGCCACGGCCTTACGCAGGCCGTACTGCAGCTCGCGGTAGACATAGTCGCTGTACTTGGCCACCTTGGTACGCGCGGCGACCGGGTCGGTCACGCGCACACTCGCAGCCAGGTTCACGCGCAGGCTCACCTTGTCGCGGGTCAAGAGTTCCTGGCCCGAAACTTCCATGGACTGCACGCGCAGCTCGACGGTCTCGACCGCCACGTTCTTCTGGAAGTTCCAGAAGGCGTAGCTACCGGCGGAAAGCACCTGCACCAGCGTGTTGTCGACAAACACCAGGCCCGCCGACTCCGCCGGCACGTCCAGCACGACCGCCACCTTGGCCAGCAAGCCGAGCTGACGCAAACGCTTGGCCGCACCCGCCTCCACCTGCAGGTCGGCCGCGATGGCAACGCGCTCGACCGTCACCGGCACCAGCCCACGCCAGTACAACTTGCGAGTACCCGGCGCCAGCACGTCTTCCAGCTTGCCGTACTTCGACACGAGGCCGACTTCGTTGGTGCCGATATCGGCGACGACGAAGGCTTCGTTCACGCGCTCGCCCATCGCGGCGATCAGCGTGTCGGCGTCCTTGCCGGAGTATTCCGGCTGGCAGATGCCGTGCACGAAAACTTCCACCTGCGCGCGCAATGCGAACAGGCGATGGACGCCGGGAGCGAGAACACGCTCGAAACGACGGTTGCGATACACCAGGCCGCGCTCAGCGTCGCCGATCACGACCCTCTTGGTCCAGAACATCATTGGGGTGTCTCCTTGTGATTATTGGGTCCTGGTGATCCGGCTCGTTTTAAGCGGAGAGCCGGTTGCCGCTTGCGTGCCACGTGCGGAATGCGCATGGCGAAAAAGGTGGAACCGCCCCTGACGTGTGACGGGCGGGCAACCGGTGGTCGCAACGGATCGATCGATGACGTCTTTCGCGCCTGGAAGAGCGCACGAATTCAATCCATCGATGTCACCGCCTTGATGACGCGGCGCCGGCGAGGCACCCGCTGGCTGGACCGGTTGGCGCTGCGATGCACTGCAGGGCCGCGCGGAACCAGCCACGGAGCGGTTCCTGTTTGGGCTTGCGCCCGGTTTAAACACTGCGTGACAGGCAGTTGTTGGA
>JANNWV010000147.1:0-4008 GCA_031408815.1 Gammaproteobacteria bacterium | reverse complement strand
TTCGTACCGGGCGTCGAGACATCGAACGACGGAGCTTTGGGTGATCCCGAGCACGAAGTCACACCCGCCAAGGGACCTTCGTCTGCATCGCCCCCTGCATCGACCGGCGCGTCGCAGGCATATGAACGTCTTCGCAAGTGCATTTCCGACGACAACAAGCGGCGGCTGTTTGCCAATCCCAAATATGCATCGATGCGAGCGCAAGGCATGCGCAGCTCGACGGCCGCCCAAAGAGCGGAGGCTGATCGCCTGCTTGCCGCCGAGAAGCAAACACTCGAACGCGACTTTCCCCTGTGTGAAGGCCAGCAACAACACCTGCGCGACGACAGCATTTATGAGCTGGCTTTGCGCGCCGCCCTTGCCGGCGATAACGAAGCAGCGTACTGCTACATAGCGGCGGATTTCCCGATGAGCCTCAAGCGGGCGCAGGACCCTGTCGCCCTGGATCGTTACCGCGTGCATGCACGGCGGATGATGCAGGCCGGCCTGGATGGCGGAGACTGGCGCATGGTCGAAGTCGCTCTCGTCGCCTACAACCCGATGGAGGAGACGCGGCAGGGCCCAGTTGCGTTCAATGAAGGAGAGGGGCCGCGATACGCCTGGATGGCTCGCATCTTCCCGAAGGGAGACGCGGAGCGTGTCTACGGCTTGATGCTGCTTCAATCGCTCGGATCTCCGACGCAGGTCGAGTCAGAATCCGTCGAAATTGGTGCATCGAGACTTCGCGACTGGATCAGCGATGACCAGGCAGACAAGGCCGAACAATGGGCCAAGGAAATTTTCTCTTCGCGGTTTGGCGGTCGGCGCGATCGCAAGGGCGATTTGTCCTCCTGCTCCTGGCTTGGCTAGAGCGCCGCTTCCAGCTTCGCCGACACCCAGCGCTCCGCAAAACCGCGCAGGCTCGGCCCTTCGATGAAGCCGCAATGGCCGCCGTGCTCGGCAATTTCCAGCGTGGAATGCGCGGGCAGTTGTAGTGCCTTCACCGTGTCCACCGGAATGATCGGGTCGTCCGCCGCCGCCAGCACACTTACCGGAATCGTCAGGCCCGACAAGCGACCTTCGGCGACCGCATAACCGCTGAAATATTCTTCCACGTCGCCCATCTGCGTGTGCCGCTCGACCAGCCAGCGGGTCAGGCCGCGCATGTCGCGCGACAGCACGGCATCGTCAAAGTCGTGTTGGTCGGGAAACAGCAGGCGCTTCTTGCGCAGCGAACTGCGCCACTTCTTCATGAAGTACCAGTGGTATAGCGCGTTGCCGGATTCCAGCGCACGCATCACCGCTGACGGGTCCACGGCCGGGCACACCGCCGCCGCGTGCACCAGCGGGATACCGGCCTCGGGCGCCGCCAGCGCCAGGCGCAGGATGAAATTCCCGCCCAGCGAATAACCCGCGCCGAGAAAAGCCTTCGTCGGGAACGTGTCCGACACCCATTTCGCCGCCTGCACCACTTCGGCCAGGCGACAGGAATGGAACAGGCCTTCGTTGAGATGATGGGTGTCGCCGTGGTCGCGGAAGTTCAGCCGGAACACATCGAAGCCCGACTCGAGCAGATGCGCAGCCGTGTGTCGCATGTAACCGGAATCGGCGCTGCCTTCCCAACCATGCAGCAACAACACGAGACCTTTCGGTTCACGGCCCGGCACCGCACTGTGCAGGCCGAACAGGCGCACGCCGTCACCGGCGTCCACGATGTGTTCGGTAGTCACGGCGCCGGTTCGCGCCAAGGCGCGCAGCCCGCCCGCGCGACGCATCGGCATCGAACTGAGCGCGGACTGCAGGTGCGGGTTGCGCAGCCAGCGCGGCGGGGAATAGCTGCGATGCGGCGTCATCGGGTCATGGGGTCTGGGGTCATGGGGACATCGCGGCGATGATCCGCTCGCGCGATATTTCAGCCATGCGCCGGCGACCATCGGCATCCACCGACACCGGTTCCAGGAAATGCACTTCCACGCGCCGCGCCGGTTCGCCGAGCAGGCGCCAGAAGTTTTGCAGGAAATTCTCGCGCGGTTTGAAGGCCACCGTCGTCTGCGCGCAACCACCCACGCCGTACTTCAGCGCCACCGGCTGCGACGGCACGCCAGCCACCACCGCCGGTTGGAAGATGCGCGCATGGAACACGCCCACGCCCTGGCCGTTGTTGGTGCGGCCTTCGGGAAACACGCCGATGGCGCGTCCCGTCTGCAGGCGCTCGAGCATCTGGTGCATCACGCCATGCAGCGATTCGTTGTCGCCGCGATGATGGAAGATGGTGCCGCCGCGGCTCGCCAGCCAGCCAACGATCGGCCAACGCGCGATTTCCGCCTTCGCGACGAAGCCCACCACGCGCTGGCTGTGCAGCAAGGTTATGTCGATCCAGCTGACATGGTTGGCCACGAACAAGGCCGCACCCGGCAACGGCACACCAAATCGCTGCACCCGCATGCCGAACACCCGCACCATCAACACCGACCACGCGCGAATGGTGCGCGAATCCAGTCCCTCGCCCCCGGGACGAATGCGCCGGCTCAGCGGGTTGATCATCAGCATCACGATCGCCAGGCCCACCGTCACATGCAGCACCAACAGCGGCAAACGCCACAGATATCGCAACGGACGACGCCAGTCAGGATTTTGCACAGCAGATTCAACAGACATGGGCATCTTCCGATTGTGCCCGAACCCCACTAGAGCCTGCACACGACCTCCCACACTCGAGTCCTCCGCGCGGCCGCTTTAGATTGAGGTCGCGGCTTAGCCGCGGACTGCCATGGTGAGCCGCGACGCGCAGACCAGTCGGCCTTGGTCGTCTTCGATGCGGATGTCCCACAGTTGCGTACTCCGGCCCACGTGCAGCGGCCGGGCGGTGCCGGTGACGATGCCGGATGTCATGGCGCGCACATGGTTGCAGTTGAGCTCCAGGCCGACCGCCTGCGCCTTGCTGGGATCTTCCATGCACAGGTTGCCAGCGAGGCTGGCCAGGGTTTCGGCCAGCAGGGCGGACGAGCCGCCGTGCAGGATGCCGTAAGGCTGCTTGGTACGTTCGTCGACGGGCATCGTGCCGCGTACGAAATCTTCGCCCAGTTCGGTTACCACGATGCCAAGGTGGCCAATCGCGTTACCGACGCTGCCTTGGTTGATCTCGTCCAGCGACGGTCGACGGCGAAACGGTCCGGCCACGAGGGTTTTAGCGGACGCGCAGCAGGCCCGGGCGCCAGGCCGAGGTGTAGCCTTCGCGGGCATAACCGGAGCTGTGGCCGTAGCCGGTGCCGGCATCGCGCGAACGCTGACGGTGCATGCGGTCCTGCAGTTCGTCACGACGCGAGCCCAGCCAGTCGGCGCGGCCCACGTCTGCGGGGTTCACGCCGCGGCGATCAGCTTCGCCCTGGCGGTAGTCGCAGAATTCGTCATACGCATCGATCTCGTGCTTGAGTTCGCGCACGCACAGTTCGATGGCGATGGCATCGTCGAAGTAACCGAGCACCGGCACGTTATCGGGAATGATGTCCTGCGGGTCGGCGAAATAGACCAGGGCCGACAGCACGCGCTGGCGATCTTCCGCCGGCAATGACCAGCCTTCGTCGCGGACCATGGCGATCAGCGCATCGAGCTTGTCCAGGCGCTGGAAGATGAAGTCCGGCAGTTCCATTTCGCCGGCGCCCTTCAGGAGCTGGCCTGCGGCTTCCATGATTTCTTCCGAAGACTTGTCACCGGCTGTCGCGGCAGCGGCCTTGATGGCCTTGGTGAAGTGTTCCAGGTCGCGGTCGGACAATTCGAAGCTGATGGCGAGGGGCATGGGATTGATCCAGCGGAGTTAGCTAAAGGATGAAGCCTAGGCTGCGGGGCTTTCCCAGTCAACGGCGACGCGCGGGTGGCGGCTACAGGATGGGGATGAAGCCGGCCCCGAACACCGTCAAGACGCGGGTATAGATCGATTTCAGGGTCAGGTTCACTTCCGGGAAGTCGCCGACCGCCTCGTAGCAATCGTGGAAGCCGGGCGCCCCGGGCGGCAGCGGCCAGCGCCTGGAA
>JANNWV010000146.1:0-12753 GCA_031408815.1 Gammaproteobacteria bacterium | reverse complement strand
GGGAAACTGCCACCGCCATGCGCGAAGCAGATCTTCAGCTTCGGGAATTTCTCGAGCACGCCGCCGAAGATCAGCGCGCAGGCCGCGCGCGATTGCTCCGCCGGCATGCCGACCAGCCAGGGCATCCAGTACTTGGGCATGGTGTCGGTGCCCATCATGTCCCAGGGGTGGATCAGGACGGCTGCGTTCAAATCCTGCGCAGCTTCGAAGAAGGGCCGCAGTTCGTCCGCGTCCAGGTTCCAGTCGTTGATGTGCGAGCCGATCTGTACCCCCTGCAGATCCAGCTGGTCCATGCAGCGCTCGAGTTCCTGCACGGCCAGGCGCGCCGACTGCATCGGCACGGTGCCGATGCCGGCGTAGTGGCGACGGTGCGATCGGCAGGTCTCCGCCATGTGGTCGTTGAGCGACTGATGCAGTTCCAGCGCGTGCTGCGGCTTGGAGGTGTAGCTGAACATCACCGGCACGGTGCTGATGACCTGCACCTGCACGTCGAAGCGCGCGTAGTCGGCGATGCGCACGTCCGGGTCCCAGGTCTTGGGCCAGATCTCGCGGAAGAACTTGCCGTCCTTGTAGATGCGGTGCCGGCCGTCGTCGCCGTGGTGGATTACCGGGAAGCGGTTGTCGCCATATTTGGCGGCCAGGTCCGGCCAGTCCCGCGGCAGGTAGTGGGCATGGGTGTCGATCTTGAGCATGCCCTGAGTTTACCGGGTTTGCGGCTCAGGTCGGGTCGTTGGCCGGGGCATCTTCGAAGCGGGCCGGCCGCGGGTTCACGTGGCCGCAGGCCGTGCAGGCGCGGCGTTCGATGGACAGGTAGAAATGCTCGAACACCTTGGGGAAATCGTGCTCGATGTCCACCAGGTGGAAATACTCTTCGTAAAGCAGGTGGTTGCACAGCTCGCAGAACCACAGCAGCCCGTCCTGTTCGTGCGGCAGGCGCTTGCGTTCGATCACCAGGCCGATGGAATGCGCGGCGCGCTGGGGCGAATGCGGGGTACGCGGCGGCAGGTAGAACATCTCGCCTGCCTTGATGGGAATGTCGCGCGCCTTGCCGTCCTCCTGGATCTTCAGCACCATCTCGCCTTCGAGTTGATAGAAAAACTCGGGACCTTCTTCCCAGTGGTAGTCGGTCCGCTGGTTCGGGCCGCCGACGATCATCACGATGAAATCGCCATCCACGATGCACTTGTTGCCCACGGGGGGCTTGAGCAGGTGCCGGTGTTCGTCGATCCAGCCTTGCAGGTTGAACGCGGGCGTGAGCATGTCAGGTTCCTTCGGGCAGCACGGCCAGGCACTTCAGTTCGATGGCGATGGGCGTGGGCAGGGCGGTGATGCCCAGCGTGGTCCGGCAGGGCGCCGTCGCGGCATCCGGGAAATACTCGGCCCAGACTTTGTTGTAGGCGGGAAAATCACGGGCCATGTCGGTCAGGTACACAGTCACGTCTACCAAATCGCTCCACTGCGCGCCGCTGGCCTCGAGCACGGCGCGCACATTGGCGAACACCGAATGGCATTGCGCGACGATGTCGTAGGACAACAGGCTGCCGTACTCACTCAGCACATTGCCGGGGATGGAATTGTCCGTGGCGCTGCGCGGTCCGATGCCGGACAGGAACAGCAGTTGGCCGACGCGGCGCGCGTGCGGGTAGTGGCCGACGGCGCGGGGGGCCTTGTCGCTGTGCACGACCTGGCTCATGCCGGTTCCGCGCTTCCCGTGCCGCGCAGGAGCGCAGCGGCGTAGGCGGTGGGCAGTTCCTCGCGGGACGAAAGATCCATGCCCAACTGGCGCACGCGACCATCCAGCAGGCTATACACCCAGCCATGCACCGACAATTGCTGTCCGCGCGACCAGGCGTCTTCGACGATGGTGGTCTGGCAGACGTTGACCATCTGTTCGATCACGTTGAGTTCGCACAGCCGCGCGTGGCGAAGTGTCTCGAGGCCGATGCTTTCCAACTGCGTGGCATGCTTCTGCGCCACGTCACCCACGTGCCGCAGCCAGTTGTCGGCCAGGCCGACGCGCGTTCCGGTCATGCTGGCGTGTACGCCGCTGCAACCGTAGTGGCCGACCACGAGAATGTGTTCGACCTTCAGCAGGTCCACCGCGAACTGGATGGTGCTCAGGCAATTGAGGTCGGTGTGCACGACCAGGTTGGCGATATTGCGGTGTACGAACACTTCGCCTGGCGCCAGGCCCATGATCTGGTTGGCGGGCACGCGTGAATCGGAGCAACCGATCCAGAGGAACTTCGGCGCCTGCTGCGTGGACAGGCGCTTGAAGAAACCGGGGTCCTCCTCGCGCACGCGCTCGGCCCAGGCCTTGTTGCGTTCCAGCAGTTCACTTATTTGGACCATGGGTTATCCGAGGTTGATGCAGACGTTCTTGGCTTCGGTGAAGAATCGCATCGCTTCCAGGCCGCCTTCGCGACCCAGGCCCGATTGTTTCATGCCGCCGAAGGGCGTACGCAAATCGCGCTCGAGCCAGGTGTTGATCCAGACGATGCCAACGTCCAGGCCGGCGGCAAGTCTGTGCGCACGCCTCAGGTCGGACGTCCACACGCTGGCGGCCAGGCCGTAGGACGAGGCATTGGCGAGCGCCAGCGCATCTTCCTCATCGTCGAACGGTTGCAGGGTGACGACCGGGCCGAAGATTTCTTCGGTGTTGGTGCGGGTTTGCGGACCGAGGCCTTCGATGACAGTGGGGGCGATGTACCAGCCGTGCTCGCCGCGCCCCGGGGGCTGCACCGAGTTGCCGCCGCAGAGGATTCGCCCGCCCTCCGCGCGCGCCAGGTCGAGATAGCCCATCACTTTCTCGAAGTGTCCCTGCGAAACCACCGGACCCACCACCGTCGCCGCGTCGAGCGGATCGCCCACGCGCAGCTGGCGAACGCGGGCCACGAACTGCTCGCGGAATTCATCGTAGAAGCGGCGCTCGATCAGGATGCGCGAGCCGCACAGGCAGATCTGTCCGGAATTCTGGAACGACGAGCGAAGGATGAATTCGTAAAGCGCTTCGCGCGGCGCGTCTGCGAAGATCAGCGTGGGATTCTTTCCGCCCAGTTCCAGCGACGATTTCTTCAGCGCGCCGGCGCAGTGGGTCGCGATGCCGCGGCCGACCGCCGTGCTGCCAGTGAAGCTGACCGCCTTCACGCCGGGATGTTCGACCAGTGCCCGGCCGGCTTCGGCGCCAAAGCCTTGCACGATATTGAGCACGCCTGGCGGAAAACCAATCTCGATCGCCAGTTCGCCCAGCATCCAGGCGGTGAGCGGCGTCACTTCACTGGGCTTGGCGACCACGCAGTTCCCGGCCGCCAATGCCGGCGCGATCTTCCACGTGAAAAGATACAGCGGCAGGTTCCAGGGGCTGATGCAGCCGACCACGCCGATCGGCTGGCGCAGCGTGAGATTCAGCCCGGCTTCGCCCTGGTGCGACTCGCTGGCAAACTGCATTGCGGCCGAGGCGAAGAACCTCAGGTTGCTGACGGCGCGCGGGATCTCGATGAGCTTCGCCAGCGCGAGCGGTTTGCCGGCGTCGCGCGATTCGGCCTTGGCGAACAATTCGAGTCGCGCTTCGAGCGCGTCCGCGAGGCGCTGCAGCCAGCGCGCGCGTTCGCTGGCAGGCATGCCCGACCAGGCGGGGAAGGCGCGCCGGGCGGCGGCGACGGCCGCGTCCACGTCACTGGCCGAACCTGCGGGACAACGTGCAAAGACAGCGCCGGTCGCGGGCTCGAAGACATCAAGCCAGTTTTCCACGTTGGCGGCGGCCCGGCCGTCGATGTAGTGGGAGAGGCTGATCATGGGCGAGCGAGGCTCAGGCCGGCGTGGGAGGAATGGATTGCGGTTCGTGGTATTCGAAGCCGAGGCAGCGCGAATCATCGCGTGCCACGCGGGCGTCCACGCCAACCGCGCGGCCGGGCCCGTTGACGAAGAACAGGCGGACCAGCGCGCCTTCAATCAGGTCGCAGTCACGCGGACGGAACGCGCTGCAGCCACCTTCGGAAACATCCTGAAGTCCGGTGCGCCAGGCCTCGCGGTCGTGCACGACGACCAGCTCCGAAGCGTAGGGCACGCGCGGAAAGAAACGCTGGTTGTCCCGGGACTCTTGCTGGTTCATAGCGATCGTGTCCTGCCCCCGTCCACGGGTAGATTGATTCCGTTTATATAGCCGGCTTCGGGCGAGCACAAGAAGGCCACGGCGGCGGCGATCTCTTCCGGTTGCGCGAACCGGCCGGCGGGCACCGTGGCCAGCATGGCGTTGGCGATGTCGGCTGTCGGCTTGCCGGTGCTGGCCGAGCGCTCGGCCAGGATCTGGTCGAGTCGCTGCGTGCGCGTATAGCCGGGCAAGACGTTGTTGACGGTGATGCCGAATCCGCCAAGCTCGGACGACAGGGTCTTGGCCCAACTCGCGACGGCGCCGCGCACGGTGTTGGAGACGCCGAGGTTGGCGATGGGTTCCTTTACCGACGTGGAAATGATGTTGACGATGCGTCCGAAGGCCGCGGAGCGCATGCCGGGAAGCACCGATTGCAGCAAGACCTGGTTGGCGATCAGATGCTGCTGGAAGACGGCGAGGTAAGCGGCGGGATCCGCGCCATGCGCGCTACCGCCCGGAGGGCCTGCGGTATTGTTGACCAGGATGTGGACGGGAGCGCCAGCGCACAACGCGCGCACGCGCTCACCCAGGGCCGCGGCGTCAGTCACGTCAGCAGACAAACCCTGGTGTGATTGTCCTGGCGAAATCCTTGCAAGCTCGGCGACCAACGCGTCAAGCCGATCCTGCCGGCGCGACAGGGCCGTGATCGACGCGCCCATCTTCGCCAGCGCGAAAGCCGTGGCGCGGCCAATGCCCTCGGACGCGCCGCAGACCAGCGCGTGCTTGCCGGCGAGGGGCAGGTCCACCATCAGTGCCTCGGCCCTAGCGTGCGGATCATCTGCGGCAGCAACTCTTCGTCGCCGTCACCATGCGGCGGCTGCAGTTCCTCCAGCAGCATGCCGATCAGCTCGGCATCGTCGTCGTCCATGCCTTCCAGCGATCGGAAATCGGCGTCCATCAGCGCGGCGCGCGCGATGTCGTCGCTTTCATACGTCAGCGTATCGCCCTGGCTGTCGAACACATGCGCCACGCCGCTGTGCAGCACGCGCAGTCGCGCCCAGACCAGCAGGTGTTCCGGGGCGGCCAGCCACCACTCTTCGAACTCGAAGTCCTGGGCGGCATAACCTTCGTACATTTCTTCGTCGCTCATTTCAGGTTCTCATGTTGGCGGCGATGCAGATCGCCGTGCCGGTGATGCCGATAAGGGTAATCCAGCCCATCACGCCTGCGATGGTTCCGAATTGTCGAAGCGCCGGGTCGCCGAGCCGGCGCTGGGCGAAGCGCATCAGCCACCAGCTGTAGGCCAGCCCGCCATCCTCGGTGCCCGGCGCGAAGGCCAGCCCCTTGTCCAACTGCTGCCGAAACGCCAGCACTCGCATGCCGAAGTGCGCCGGCCCCGCAGAGCCGGCCAGGCCGAGGAACAGGAACAGCAGCGCCTGGACCATTGCCTAGAACGTCGCCAAACCAGGCGCGCGAGGGTAGGGAATGGCGTCACGGATGTTGGACAGGCCGCAGACATAGACCACCAGCCGCTCGAAGCCCAGGCCGAAGCCGCAATGCGGCACCGTGCCGTAACGACGGAAGTCGCGGTACCACTCGTAGTGCGACGGATCCAGGCCGAACTGCGCGATACGCGAATCGAGCACGTCCAGGCGTTCCTCACGCTGGCTGCCGCCGATGATTTCGCCGATGCCAGGCGCCAACACGTCCATCGCCGCGACCGTGCGGCCGTCGTCGTTGAGGCGCATGTAGAAAGACTTGATCTGTTCAGGATAATTGACGACCACCACGGGGCGACCGATATGGACCTCGGTGAGCCAGCGTTCGTGCTCCGTTTGAAGGTCCAGGCCCCACTCAACGGGGAAATCGAACTTCTGGCCGGACTTCTGCAACAGCGCCACGGCATCGGTGTATTCGATGCGTTCGAACGGCGCGGCAATGAAGGCCTCGAGCTTCGTGATCGCGGTTTTTTCGACACGCTCGGCGAGGAAAGCCAGGTCGTCGGCGCGCTCGTTCAACACGGCCTTGAAGATGTATTTCAGGAAGCCTTCGGCGAGGTTGGCGTCGTCATTGAGGTCGGCGAAGGCGATTTCCGGCTCGATCATCCAGAACTCGGCCAGGTGGCGTGTGGTGTTGGAATTCTCGGCGCGAAAGGTAGGGCCGAAGGTATAAACCTTCGACAACGCCAAGCAGAAGGCTTCGACATTCAGCTGGCCCGACACGGTAAGGAAGGCTTCCTTGCCGAAGAAGTCCTTGGAAAAATCGACCGCGCCCTTGCTGTCGCGCGGCAGGTTCATCATGTCCAGCGTGGAGATGCGGAACATCTGCCCGGCGCCTTCGGCGTCCGAGGTCGAGATGATCGGGGTGTTTACCCAATAGAAGCCTTCTTCATGGAAGAAGCGGTGGATCGCCATCGCCATGGTGTGGCGGATGCGCGTGACCGCGCCGAACAGGTTGGTGCGCGGGCGCAGGTGGGCGACGTCGCGCAGGAATTCCAGCGAATGCGCCTTGGGCTGGATGGGGTACGTCTCCGGATCCTCGACCCAGCCGGCGACTTCGACCGACGAGGCCTGGATTTCGAAACTCTGGCCCTGGCCCTGCGAGGCGACGAGGGTGCCGGTCGCGATGACCGAGCAGCTCGCGGTCAGGCGGCGGACCTCGGATTCATAATTGGCGAGGGTGGAGGGCACCACCACCTGGATCGGGGCGAAGCAGGAGCCATCGCTGATATTCACGAAACTCAGGCCGGCCTTGGAATCGCGGCGCGTGCGCACCCAACCCCGGACGGTGACTTCGCTGCCCGCGGCAACCTTGCCTTCGAGCGCCTGCTTTACGCTGACCACTGACATGCCTTGAATCCCCGGCCCACATGGCCCAAATATGAAGCGACAAGGATACCGCAGGCGGGCCGTCGGCCTCTTCAGGTCGTTCGAGACCACCGGCGTATACTTGGACCCAGGCTTCAGGAGTCAGACCATGTCAGTAACCCTTACCCCCAGTGCCGTCGAGCGCGTCCGCCAGTTCGTCGCCGAGACGCCGGGCGGCATCGGCCTGCGTTTCGGGGTCCGCAAGGCGGGCTGCTCGGGCTGGGCTTATGTGGTGGATATTGCCACTTCCGTTCTGGCCGGCGACGCCGTTTTCGAGCAGGACGGCGTGGCGGTGCGGGTAGATGCCGACAGCCTGGCCCAGGTGGACGGGACCGTCATCGACTTCGTGAAGACCGGCCTGAACCAGCAGTTCGTGTTTCGGAACCCCAAGATGGCCGCCGAGTGCGGCTGCGGCGAGAGCTTCACCACGACCGACCAGGCCGCCTGACGCCGGGCAGGACGCCCCAGTGTCGCGGGAGGCAGGATGCCGAGAGCGACCAAATTCCTGATTTTTCTGGCATAATGCGCGGCTCCCAGCAGCCTGTCTGCCGGGGTTACTTGCTCCACGGCGCCGTTTCGACGGTTTGTCCGGGGGCTGCCAGGTCGAAAGACCGCATCCATAAGCCAAAGGATTCAACCCATGCGTCACTATGAAGTCGTGTTCATGGTCCATCCGGACCAGAGCGAACAAGTGCCGGCCATGATCGAGCGCTACAAGGCGCTGATCGAGGGCGACAACGGAAAGATCCATCGTCTGGAAGACTGGGGCCGCCGCCAGCTGGCGTACCCGATCGAGAACCTGGTCAAGGCCCATTACGTGCTCATGAACATCGAGTGCGGCCAGAAGGTCCTGACTGAGCTCGGCGACAGCTTCCGCTTCAACGACGCCGTGCTGCGTCACATCGTGCTCGCCCGCGAAGCCGCCGACACCGAACCGTCCCTGATCCTCAAGAGCAAGGATGAGAAGGGTGACCGCCGTCGTCGCGATGACGATTCGATGGACGGTGGCGGCGTTGACGCCGTCGACGCATCCTGAGCCTGAGAGGACAAGACCATGTCGAAATTTTTCCGCCGCCGCAAGTTCTGCAAATTCACCGCCGAAGGCATCACCGAGATCGACTACAAGGACCTGGGCACCCTGCGCCAGTACCTGAGCGAGAACGGCAAGATCGTGCCGAGCCGCATCACCGGCACCAAGGCCAAGTACCAACGCCAGCTGCAGACCGCCATCAAGCGCGCCCGCTTCCTCGCGTTGATCCCCTATACCGACAATCACAACGTCTAAGTATTCTTCGTCCATACGGACAGCACTAGTTGCGGTACCTGTACCGCTAACGTATTTGGAGCTGCACAAATGAAATTGATCCTCCTGCAAAAAGTCGTGAACCTCGGTGGCCTCGGTGACAAGGTCGACGTGAAGCCGGGCTACGGCCGCAACTACCTGGTGCCCTACGGCAAGGCCGTGCCTGCCACCGCCGCCAACGTGGCCGCGTTCGAAGCCAAGCGCGCCGAGTACGAAGCCAAGGCCGACTCCATCCTCGCCGCTGCCCAGGCTCGCCTGGCGGGCTTCGAAGAAGCGTCGGTCACCATCACTGCCAATGCTTCCACCGAAGGCAAGCTGTTCGGCTCGGTCGGCGCCCGCGACATCGCGGAAGCCTTCACCGCTGCCGGCCACAAGCTGGAAAAGTCGGAAGTGGTGATGAGCGACGGCCCGATCCGCCGCACCGGCGAATTCGAAGTCACCGTGCACCTGCACGCCGACGTCGAAACCAAGGTCAAGGTCATCGTCGCGCCGGAAGCCTGAGTTTCCAACGCGTCGCATTGAAAAGGCCACCCTCGGGTGGCCTTTTTCATTCCACGTTCGAATCCGAAGCCGACAGCTGGTGGCGCCGTGGGGTACAACTTCTACGGCCGCCCCGGCGTAGCCGCATCCTGCGGACTCAGGGGCGTGCGGCCGGCCATCCCTGGCCGCGGCCGGACAATTGTCCGGCCATCTCCGAAGTCATACCCCACGACGCCACCAGCCGTCGTGTACTGACGTCGAGTGTTTAAAAAGAAGTACCGCCGAGCGACAGCGCATTCTTTGGCGCAAGCAACGCGTTGGAACTCGGTTCCTTTAAAGTTGGAACAGCGCATGGATTCGTCTTCGTTCATTCACCTCGGCTGTTCCCGGACGCTTGGCGGTGACGGGGGGTGGGTTCGAACAGGAGGTCGGCCATGGATGGCCGACCGGTCGACTCTGAGTCCGCAGGAGCGGCTACGCCGAGTCGACCAGGGCGAACCCGCCCCCCGGCGCCGTCAAGCGTCCGCGCCGCAGCGTCTAGGGTGGTGAGACGGGTTGGTGTTATCCACAGACTTATCTGCAACAGATTCGCCGTGGAAGGACTACGATGGACTCGGGGTTTGTGACAACTTTCCTGATGACATTCGAAACGAGCCTTGCACGACGCTGGCGCAATGGATCGCGCGGCACGATTTTTACCTGGTAGCACCGGAATCCAAGCAATCCATGGCCGCACGCCCCGAATCTTTTCGTTCCGACAGCAAACTTGACGCCTTGCGCGTCCCGCCGCAATCGGTCGAAGCCGAGCAGGCGGTCATCGGTGGCCTGATGCTGGCGCCTGATTCCCTGGACCGGGTCGGCGACTTCCTGACTGAACACGATTTCTATCGGCGCGACCACCGGCTGATCTATCGCGGCATTCGCGAATTGTCGGAAAAGAGCAAACCCTTTGATGCCGTGACGCTGGGCGAGTGGTTCGAGGCCAACAACCTCGCTGACCAGATTGGTGGCACCAGCTACCTGATCGAATTGGCGAGCACCACGCCATCGGCCGCCAACATCCGCGCCTACGCCGAAATCGTCCGCGAAAAATCGGTGATGCGGCAACTGATCGACGCCGGCACCGAGATCGTCAACGACGGTTTCCAGCCCGAAGGTCGCGACAGCCAGGAAGTGCTGTCCGCTGCTGAAATGAAGGTGTTCCGCATCGCCGAGCAGGGCCGTCGTGGCCGCGCCGACTTCATTCCGTTGCGCGAGGCGATGAAAGATGCGTTCCAGCAGTTGCAGGAGCGCTACGAAAACCAGGGCACTGTCACCGGCCTGCCGACCGGCTTCCATGACTTCGACGAAATGACCGCCGGCCTGCAGCCGTCCGACCTGATCATCCTGGCGGCACGTCCGGCGATGGGAAAGTGCCTGAGCTCGGACGCGCAGATCGTGCTCGCTGATGGCAGCGTTTCCACCATTGAAGAAATCTACCGGGCGCGCGGCGGTGAAATCAGCACGCTGACCGACGACTACCGAATTGCAGCGACCCGTCCTTCGGATTTCATCGATGACGGCATCAAGCCCACGTTTGAAGTCACGACGCGCCTGGGCCGCCAGGTGCAGAGCACGGCACCGCACCCGTTCCTGACCTTGGATGGTTGGAAGCCATTGCTCGAGATCAACGTAGGCGATTACGTTGCCGTGCCTCGCCAGTTGCCTGTCTTCGGCAACCAACCCATGCGTCCGTGCGAAGTAACCCTGTTGGCTTACTTGATTGGCGACGGCGGCCTGACCGGCAGCGTGCCAAAGTTCACCAACACCAATCCGGAGATCATTGCCGACTTCATGGCGGCGGTCGAAGCATTCGGCGGCGTTCTGGCCAAGCCCACCGAGACTCGTCCAGGGTTTGCCAGTTCCTGGCGTGTCGGCGCGGACTCGGACGTTACGGCCCGCAGTCGTGGACAATTCGCAAACGCGCTGGACACGCATCTTGTACTCAGTGGGCGCGCAGCTTCCGGCGTAGCGCTTGCGTTGAAGACGGCACCGGCAAGCATCACCCATTGGCGACAAGGTAAATGCGTCCCCGATGCGGCATTGTTTGGCCGGCTTTGCACGGAGCTTGCCATCGAGCCCGCAGCGCTGGCAGCAAACGGCATCG
This sequence comes from Gammaproteobacteria bacterium, assembly GCA_031408815.1. Classification (GTDB taxonomy): domain Bacteria; phylum Pseudomonadota; class Gammaproteobacteria; order Xanthomonadales; family Xanthomonadaceae; genus Arenimonas. The sequence goes on along the minus strand of JANNWV010000146.1, from coordinate 1,867 downwards.
ATTCCGCCCGCCATAACTCGGCCAATCCCATGACGATCTGGCTGCGCGAACTTGGCCTGATGGGCAAGGACGCCAAGGCCAAATCCATCCCGAAGCCCGTGTTCCGCCTGCCTCGCCAACAGCTGGCTCTGTTCCTCAATCGCCTCCTGGCGACCGATGGTTGGGCAACGGTACTGGCTTCGGGCCAGGCGCAAGTCGGCTACGCCAGTGTTTCGGAAAACCTCGCACGCCAGGTCCAGCACTTGTTGCTGCGCTTCGGTATCGTGGCGAAATTGCGACAGCGCTGGGTGAAGTATCGAGATACGCGTCGCTCCGCCTGGCAACTCGATATCACCGATGCGGCATCCATTCGCACACTGGTCGAACAGATCGGTATCCACGGCAAGCAGGCAGCCATCGATGCCGTCACGTTGGCGCTTTCCACGCGCAAGCCCCACAGCAACGTGGACCATGTCCCTGTTGGCGTATGGACACGCATCGCCAAGGCCAAGGCGGGCATGTCCTGGGCGGAACTGGCCCGACGAACCGGGTGTAACCAGACCAATAGCCATGTCGGGAAGCGCGCAATGTCCCGCAGCCGCCTGGCACGCATCGCCATGGTCTTGCAGGATGTGGAACTGGCAGCGTTGGCCAGCAGCGACGTCATCTGGGACCGCGTCGAGTCCATCCTTTCCACCGGGCAGCAGCAGGTTTATGACCTGACCGTGCCCGATACCCACAACTTCATCGCCAACGACGTCTGTGTGCATAACACGACACTCGCCTTGAACATGGCCGAGTACGCCGCGCTCAAGACCAAGAAGGCCGTCGCTGTCTATTCGATGGAAATGTCGGCCTCGCAGCTGGCCTTCCGCCTGATCTCCTCGATCGGCCGGGTCAATGCCACGCGTTTGCGCACCGGCCAGTTGGAAGACGAGGATTGGTCGCGCGTCAACATGGCGATCAAGATGCTGTCGGATGTGAAGATTTTCATCGACGACACGCCGGCGCTGTCGCCGGACGTGTTGCGTTCGAAGGCGCGGCGCATCAAGCGCGAGCACGACCTGGGCCTGATCGTCATCGACTATCTGCAGCTGATGACGGTGCCGGGCACGGGCGAGAACCGCGCGACCGAAATCTCCGAGATTTCCCGATCGCTCAAGGCGCTGGCGAAAGAATTGAACGTGCCGGTGATCGCCCTGTCGCAGCTCAACCGCGGCCTGGAATCACGCACCGACAAGCGCCCGGTGATGGCTGATCTTCGCGAATCCGGCGCCATCGAGCAGGACGCCGACATCATCGTCTTCATCTACCGCGACGAGTACTACAACAAGGAATCGGCCGACAAGGGCCTGGCCGAGGTCATCATCGGCAAGCAGCGTAACGGCCCCACCGGCGTGTGCAAGCTGAAGTTCTTCGGTGAATACACCCGCTTCGACAACCTGGCTCGCGACAGCATCGGATCCTTCGAATAAGCTTCACGCATGTCCCGCGCCACGACCGCCACCATCCATGTAGACGCCTTGCGCCATAACCTGGCGCAGGTGCGCGCGCTGGCGCCGCATTCGCGAGTGATGGCGGTGGTGAAGGCCGATGGCTACGGCCATGGCCTGGAACGCGTGGCCCACGCGCTGGAAGGCGCCGATGCGTTTGGCGTGGCGGCGTTGTCGGATGCCGAGCGCCTTCGCGCCGCGGGCCTGTCGCAACGGATCGTGCTGCTGTCGGGCTTCGATGACCCAGCCGACCTGGCCCAGCTTCGACGCCTCGGCGTGGATACGGTCGTCCACCACGAATCGCAACTGGCGATGCTGGAAGCCGATCCAAGCGCCGATCCCATCCGGGTCTGGCTGAAATTCGACACCGGCATGCATCGCCTCGGTTTTGCGCC
>JANNWV010000145.1:0-6007 GCA_031408815.1 Gammaproteobacteria bacterium | reverse complement strand
AACCCTGTCGCGGCAGATCGAATTCAAGCTCAAGGACTTCCGCATCGAGGCGCACGTGGTCGGTGCCTACCCCGGCCCGGTCATCACGCGTTTCGAGATGGAACCTGCTCCCGGCGTAAAGGGCAGCCAGATCAGTTCGCTGGACAAGGACATCGCCCGAGGCCTGTCGGTGAAGTCAGTGCGCGTGGTGGACGTGATTCCCGGCAAGTCGGTGGTGGGCCTGGAAATTCCCAACAGCTCGCGCGAGATGATCTACCTGTCCGAGTTGCTGCGTTCGAAGGAATATGACAAGTCCACCAGCCCGCTCACCATCGCCTTGGGCAAGGACATCGGCGGCCGTCCGGTGGTGGCCGATCTGGCGCGCATGCCGCACCTGCTGGTCGCGGGCACCACCGGTTCGGGTAAGTCGGTGGGCGTCAACGCCATGGTGCTCAGCCTGTTGTACAAGGCCAGCGCCAAGGATGTGCGCATGCTGATGATTGATCCGAAGATGCTCGAACTGTCCGTGTACCAGGGCATCCCGCATTTGCTGGCGCCCGTGGTCACCGACATGAAGGAGGCCGCCAACGGCCTGCGCTGGTGCGTCGCCGAGATGGAGCGCCGCTACAAGGTGATGAGCGCGGTGGGCGTGCGCAACCTGGCCGGCTTCAATCGCAAGGTGAAGGATGCCAAGGACGCGGGCCAGCCGCTGATGGATCCGTTGTTCCGGCCCAATCCCGAACTGGGCGAAGTGCCGCGCCCCTTGGAAGAACTGCCCTACGTCGTCGTCTTCATCGACGAGTTCGCCGACATGATGATGATCGTCGGCAAGAAGGTGGAAGAGTTGATCGCGCGCCTCGCCCAGAAATCGCGCGCAGCCGGCATGCACCTGATCCTGGCCACGCAACGGCCCTCGGTGGACGTGATCACCGGCTTGATCAAGGCCAATATCCCGACGCGCATCGCTTTCCAGGTGTCGAGCAAGATCGACTCGCGCACGATTCTCGACCAGTCTGGCGCAGAGACGCTGCTGGGCCATGGCGACATGCTGTACCTGCCGCCCGGCACGGCGATGCCCGAACGCGTGCATGGCGCATTCGTCAGCGACGAGGAGGTGCACCGCGTAGTCGCCCACCTCAAGCAGCACGGCGGTGGCACCGACTACATCACTGGCGTGCTGGAAGAAGTGCAGACCATGGGCGAGGGGCAAGTCGTCGGGCCCACCGGTTTGCCTGAATCAGGCAGCAGCGGCGATGAATCCGACCCGCTTTACGACGAAGCCGTGAAGATCGTGACCGAAACTCGCCGCGCCTCCATATCGGGCGTGCAACGGCGGCTGAAGATCGGCTACAACCGCGCTGCGCGGCTCGTGGAGGCGATGGAAGCCGCAGGCGTGGTGTCGGCCCAGGAACACAACGGCGACCGCAGCGTGCTGGCGCCACCGCCGCCGCGCAACTGAGTTCCGGTCTTCGTTCATCTGGCATCGGGCAAACTTTGCCCAGTGCCCCTCTCCGAGTTCCCCATGAACCAGTCGCTCTTCCTCATCTTGCTTGCCGCAGCCTTCTCGGCCTCGCCCTTGCTGGCGGCGACACCCGCCAAGGCGAAGGGAGCGAGCGCCAACGTGCCCGCCAAGTCGATCGGTCGTGATCGCTTGATGGCCTTCACCAAGGGCCTGAAAGGCCTGGACGCCCGCTTCGAGCAACGCGTGTTCGATCCCAACGGGCGACCGTCCGAAACCAGTTCCGGCAGCGTCAAGCTTTTCGCGCCCCGGCAGTTTCGTTGGGAGTATCTCAAGCCGGCTCCGCAGCTGATCGTCGCGGACGGCGACCACATCTGGATCTACGACCCCGAACTCGAACAGGTGACGGTTCGCAACCAGAGCATGGAAGAGCAGGGCAGCCCGCTCGCCGTGCTGATCGACCCGACCGAACTCGACCGCCAGTACAAGGTGAGCGATGGTGGCAAGGCCGGCGGGCTCGACTGGCTGGTGCTCGTGCCCCGGAAGGAAGAAGACGCCCCGTTCCAGAAGGCCAAACTCGGGTTCGGCGCAGCCGGCCTGGTGCGCATGGAGCTCAATGACGGGCTCGGCCAGCGCACGGTGATCGGATTCAGCCCGTGGCAGCGCAATCCTGCCTTCGGCGCCGGCACCTTCCGATTCACGCCGCCCAAGGGCGTGGACGTCGTCGGCAGTGTCATGCCGGGTGCGCAGGTTTCGCCGCTTAAGTAACAAGAGGCTAGGGCCAGGCAGGGTGGCTGGTTAGAATCAGTCGTGCGCAAGGCAAAGCCAACCACCCCGTCCCTGTTCCAGGCGCCCAGCGCGCTCAAGCCGCTGGCCGAGCGCATGCGTCCGGCGACCCTGGACGAAATGGTCGGACAGCGACGCTTGCTCGCGCCGGGTTCGGCGCTGCGGCGTGCGGTCGAGTCGGGCAACGTCCACTCGATGATCCTCTGGGGTCCGCCTGGTTGCGGCAAGACCACGCTGGCCTTGTTGCTCGCGCATTATTCCGATGCCGAATTCCGTGCGATTTCAGCGGTGCTGTCGGGCTTGCCCGAAGTCCGGCAAGTGTTGGCGGAGGCGCATGGGTTGTTCGAGCAGGGTCGCCGGACGGTGTTGTTCGTTGACGAGGTGCATCGCTTCAACAAGACGCAGCAGGATGCATTCCTGCCGCACATCGAACGCGGTTCGATCCTGTTCGTCGGCGCGACTACCGAGAATCCCAGTTTTGAATTGAACTCGGCCTTGTTGTCCCGCTGCCGCGTGCATGTGCTCGAGCCAGTTTCGCAGGCAGATATCGTGGAAGCGCTGCAACGCGCACTCGGTGATTCGGATCGAGGCTTGGGGTCGTTGTCGATCCAGGTTTCCGATGAAAACCTTGCGCTCATAGCGCAGGCGGCCGATGGCGATGTCCGCCGCGGCCTGACGCTGCTGGAGATCGCGGCCGAGCTCGCCGCCGATGAGGACAACGAAATCAGCGAGGCGACGCTTGCGCAGGTCCTGGCCGATCGCACGCGCCGCTTCGACAAGCAGGGCGACCAGTTCTACGACCAGATTTCCGCCTTGCACAAATCGGTTCGCAGCTCCAATCCCGATGCGGCGCTGTATTGGCTTGCGCGGATGCTGGACGGTGGTTGCGATCCCTCCTATCTCGCCCGCAGGTTGACCCGCATGGCGGTGGAAGACGTTGGCCTGGCCGATCCGCGCGCCCTGCAAATGGCCCTGGAAGCCTGGGACGCCTATGAAAGACTCGGCAGTCCCGAAGGCGATCTCGCGCTGGCGCAACTGGCCATCTACCTGGCGACCTGCGCGAAATCCAACGCTGCGTATTCTGCTTTCAACCTTGCCCGCGACGACGTCGGCAAGCACGGCACGCAAGCCGTTCCCATGCACCTGCGCAATGCACCGACGCGGCTCATGAAGGACCTGGGTCATGGCTCGGGCTACCAATACGACCACGACATGGAAGGCGGCGTGGCCCTGGGGCAAACCGGCTTTCCGGATGCGATGGGCGAACAGATATATTACGAGCCGGTCGAACGCGGCATGGAGATTCGCCTGAAGGAAAAACTCGATCAACTGCGCGCAGCGCGCAGATCCAGCCGAGGCAAGAAATGAACCTTCAATTGTTGGGCGTGGTGATGGCGGGCGGCGCGCTCGGCGCGGCCGGACGGCACCTGATCGGCGGCTGGATGCTTCGGCATGTCGGCAACTCACTGCCCTGGGGCACGCTGGCGGTGAACTTGATCGGTTCGTTCGCGGCTGGTTTCCTGTTCGTCTGGCTGGAAAATCGCGGGCCGAGTGCCTTGTACTGGCGAGCATTTCTCATCGTCGGCATCGTGGGTGGATTCACCACGTATTCGGCCTTGATGCTGGAAACCCTGCTGCTCACTCGCACCGGACGACCCGGCGCGTTGCTGGGCTACCTGGCGCTGACCCTGGCAGCGGGATTTTTCCTGGTCTGGGCTGGGGCGCGGTTGGCTGACCTGTTGCGTAGCTGAGGTTCGCTTGCGCGCGCGCGCGCGCGGGATTAGCCTGCCGCTTCAACCTGGGGAGGCTGGAATGCGCACTTTGATCGCGGGACTGATAGGCGGCATCGTTTTCTTCCTGTGGGGCGCTGTCGCCCACATGGCCTTGCCGATTGGCGAAATGGGCATTCAGCGACCGACGTCGGAGGACGCCGTGCTGGCGGCGGCAAGCGCCAATCTCCCGGTTGAAGGCGTGTACATGCTGCCGGGCCTGAGTCCGGAGCAGATGCAGGACGAAGCCGCGGTCAAGGCATACTCGGCCAAGGCCGTCGCCAGCCCCTATGCCTTCGTCGTATACCAGCCGCAGGGCAAGGACGGCATCGACATGGGTGGCAACCTGTTGACGCAGTTCGTCTCCGACACGCTGTCCGCCCTTGTGGTCGCCTTCGTGCTCGGCCTGGGCGCGTTCGGATTTTCCAAACGGGTCTTCATCGCCACGGCGCTGGGGCTGTTTTCCTGGCTGACCGTCAGCGTTCCGTACTGGAACTGGTATCGATTCCCGCTCGACTTCACCCTGGGCAGCTTGCTGGAACAAGTGCTCGGGTGGTTGATCGCGGGCGTGGCCATGGCCTGGTTCCTGGGGCGCCGCGGGCGCTGATAACAGGCATTCGTTGCGAGAATGGGCGGGAGGCGGCGATAATTCCGCGTCCCGTTTCATTTCTGGAATGCCCCGATGCTTGACCCTTCGCTCCTGCGTGGCCAGTTGGCCGAGACCGCCGCCCGCCTGCTGGCCACCCGTGGCTTCCAACTCGACGCGGGCGCCTTCGAGGCGCTGGAGGGCGAGCGCAAGCAACTGCAGTCGCGCACCCAGGAATTGCAGAACCGGCGCAACACGCGGTCCAAGGCGATCGGCCAGGCGAAGTCGAAGGGCGAGGACACATCGGCCCTGATGGCCGAAGTGGCCGGACTCGGCGACGAGCTGAAGCAATCCGAGGCGCGGCTCGAGCAATTGCAGGCAACCATGGAGTCGATCGCACTCGGCGTTCCGAATCTGCCCGACGCGTCGGTGCCGCCCGGCAAGGACGAGACGCAGAACGTCGAATTGAAGCGAGTCGGCAAGCCCCGCGAATTCGACTTCAAGGTCATGGACCATATCGCGCTGGGCGAACGCAATGGCTGGCTCGACGCAGAGGCGGGCGCGAAACTTTCAGGTTCGCGCTTCACGGTATTGCGCGGACAACTGGCGCGGCTGCATCGCGCGCTGGCGCAATTCATGCTCGACCTGCACACCAACGAACACGGTTATGTCGAATGCAACGTGCCGCTGCTGGTGAATCCGGAAAGCATGCGCGGCACCGGCCAGTTGCCCAAGTTCGAAGACGATCTCTTCAGTACGACAGTGGGCGAGACGCGTCGCTACCTGATTCCCACCGCGGAAGTGTCGCTGACCAACCTGGTGCGCGACGACATCCTGGAAGATTCGCAGCTGCCGATGTGGCTGACGGCGCACACACCCTGTTTCCGCGCCGAAGCGGGCAGCTACGGCAAGGACGTGCGCGGCATGATCCGCCAGCACCAGTTCGAGAAAGTGGAACTCGTCGCGATCGCGCGCCCGGCCGAGAGCTACGCCGTGCACGAACAGATGACCTTGCACGCGGAAGCGGTGCTGGAGAAGCTGGGCCTGCCCTATCGTCGCCTGCTGCTGTGCGCAGGCGACATGGGCTTTGGTGCGAGCAAGACGCATGACCTGGAAGTCTGGCTGCCTGGCCAGGACAGCTATCGCGAGATCAGCTCGATTTCCAATTGCGAAGCCTTCCAGGCCCGTCGCATGCAGGCGCGTTGGCGCAATCCCGCCACCGGCAAGCCGGAGCCGGTGCACACGCTCAACGGTTCGGGCGTGGCTGTCGGTCGCGCGCTGGTCGCGGTGATGGAAAATTACCAGCAAGCGGACGGCTCGATCGAAGTGCCCACCGTGCTGCGTCCCTACATGGGTGGCGCGACGCGCATCGCATGAGCACACCCGACCTCAATGACTTGCAGTTTTTTGCAATCGTCGTCGAGCATG
>JANNWV010000144.1:0-7994 GCA_031408815.1 Gammaproteobacteria bacterium | reverse complement strand
GGCAAGTCCACCGTCAGCTGCCGCGTCATCGGTCGGTAGCAGATGCCGTCGGTCTGGCAGCCCTGGAAATTGGCTTGCAGCGTCAGCGTCTGCGCTGCCTCATTGCTGCGGATGAGCGGCAGCGGAATTTCGGCCACGTCGAAGTACACGGTCACATCGCCGAAGTGCTCGTCGCGATGCGCCTTGCCGGCCGGCCAGCGCGGCGCGCCCAAGGTCACGCCTTGCGCGTCCAGCAACTGGAAGGAGGTCTTGTCGCGATACAGGTAATAGCCCTTGGCCGGGGTAATGCGAACCAGCAATTCCGACGGCGAATTGGCGATGGCTTCGTAGCGGAAGGCCTGCGCTTCCGGCAGCGCGTCACCCACGCCGAGGGCGGATGCGCCGCTGGCCAGGCCTGCCAGTGGATCGGCAGGCGCGCCGAGCAATCCGTTCAGGCCCGCGCCCTCGGCCGCAACGGTTCCGCCGTCGGCCGGCAAGGCCACGGTCAGGGTGCGGGTCTGCGGCGGATAGCACACGCCGATGTCCGCGCAGCCCTGGTACTTGACCTTGAAGCTGACCGAGCCGACGCCGCTGGCCGCAGCACCGGTCTGCACGAGGGTGACCTGGTTGCGATAGGTCTCGACCTTGCCGAAGAACTCGTCGGTGTGCTTCTTGCCGTCCGGAATCTGCAGCGGGTTGGTCTTGAAGGACGAATCCACCGCCGACACACCGAACCGGTGCCGGTATAGGTAGTAGCCCGGGGCGACGGTCCAGCTGAACTCGATGCGCTCGCGCGAGACGGCCTTGGCCGTCGGCACATACGCCTGGTCGACCGGAAGCAGGTCAGTTTCGTCGACGGCGTTGGCCAACGGCGGCAGCAAGGCCAGCCCGGCCAGCACCACGGCCAGGGCCGCTCTCATCAATCCCTTCATCAGTACTCCCGTCCGCAATTTGTTTCGAGCCGCCGGACCCAGCATAAGCCGGACGGTTCAAGTTGGACGGCCATTATCCCGGGAAGTTCGCGCTGAAAGGTGCAATTCATGCCTGACTTTGGGACGATCACGTCATGGCTTATCAGGTAATTCCCACCCGGCCCATTCCGGGGCAGCGCCCCGGTACATCGGGCCTGCGCAAGAAAGTCGGCACGTTTACCCAGGCCATGTACCTGGAGAACTTCGTGCAGGCCCTGTTCGACGTATTGAATGCGCCGGGGCCCGATGGCAAGGCGTTGCGCGGACAGACCCTGGTGCTGGGCGGGGATGGCCGGTTCCACAACCGCGTTGCCGTGCAGGCCATCCTGAGGTTGGCGGCGGCCAACGGAGTGGCGCGGGTTCTGCTCGGGCGTGGCGGCATCCTGTCGACGCCGGCAGCCAGTGCAGTCATTCGACGCCATGGCGCATTTGGCGGAATCATACTTTCGGCCAGCCACAATCCGGGCGGGCCCGACGGCGACTTCGGCATCAAGTACAACGCCGGCAATGGTGGGCCAGCCAATGAAGCGCTGACCGAAGCGGTGTACCAGCGCACGCTGGTGCTGTCGCAAGTGCTGAGCTGCGACACGCCGGATATCGATATCGACCGGCTCGGTGTGCAGCATGTCGAAGTGCTGCAGGTCGAAGTCATCGACCCGGTCGCCGACTATGTCGACGTGATGCGCGGCCTGTTCGACTTCGAGCTCATGCGAGGCATGTTCCGGCAAGGCTTTCGCATGCGCATGGACGCGATGAGCGCAGTGGGCGGCCCGTATGCCAAGGCGATCCTGGAAGGCGAGTTGAGAGCCGCCGCCGGCACCGTGGTCAATGGCGAGCCACTGGAGGATTTTGGCGGCCTGCATCCGGATCCGAATCCGGTCAATGCCGAGGATCTGATTGCGCATATGGCCGGTCCCGGCGCATCTGACTTTGGCGCTGCCACCGACGGCGACGCCGATCGCAACATGGTGGTCGGCCGAGGCTTCGTGGTAAGTCCGTCCGACAGCCTGGCGGTGATGACGGCGCACGCCAGGCTGATCCCCGGCTACCAGGCCGGCCTGGCGGGCGTGGCTCGTTCGATGCCCACCTCAGGCGCCGTAGACAAGGTCGCCCAATCCCTGGGAATACCCTGCTTTGAAACCCCGACCGGCTGGAAGTTTTTCGGCAACCTGCTCGATGCGGGCCGGGTTACGCTGTGTGGGGAAGAAAGCTATGGCACCGGCTCCAGCCATGTGCGGGAGAAAGACGGCCTGTGGGCGGTGTTGTTCTGGCTCAACCTGCAGGGCGCAACCGGCCGCTCGGTCGAGGCCCTCGTGCGCGAGCACTGGCGACTCCATGGCCGCAACTATTACTCGCGCCACGACTACGAGGGGATTGCGGTGGATGCGGCGAACGCGCTTATGGCCGACTTGCGTGCTGCCTTGCCGTCGCTGTCGGGGCGCCGCATCGGGCCGCGCCAGATCGTGCTTGCCGACGATTTTTCGTACGTCGATCCGGTCGATGGATCGGTTTCGGCTGAACAAGGCGTCCGTTTGATTTTCGACGACGCGGCACGCGTGGTATTCCGCCTGTCCGGCACGGGCACCGAAGGCGCAACGCTGCGTCTTTATCTCGAGCGCTACCAGGCCGACCCGATGCGGCTCGACGACCCGCCGCAGGCGGTGTTGGCCGAGCTGGCGGAACTGGCCGACGCAGTGGCCGGCATACGAAGGCGCACCGGCATGGCCGGTCCCACCGTAGTGACCTGAGCCAGCCCCCGATAACACGCACCAACGCACGGAGACCCGCATGCAAGACCGCACGGACACAAGCGCCCAGCCCACCCCGGAGCCGCCATCGGGCAGGAACATCCAGGCGCACCAGCTAGTGCGCAAGACCGTGGCGCTGGTGCTCGCCGGCGGCCGCGGCTCCCGCCTCAAGCAGTTGACCGAAAACCGGGCCAAGCCCGCGGTGTACTTCGGCGGCAAGTTCCGCATCATCGACTTCGCCTTGTCCAACTGCCTGAACTCCGGCATCCGGCGCATGGCGGTGGTCACCCAGTACAAGTCGCACTCGCTGCTGCGGCACATGCAGCGCGGCTGGAGTTTTCTGCACGCCGAGCTCAACGAGATGATCGATCTGCTGCCCGCCCAGCAGCGATCCGGCGAGGAGCACTGGTATCGCGGAACGGCTGACGCCATTTTCCAGAATGTGGACATCATCCGCTCCAGCAAGCCCGACTACATCGTCATCCTGGCGGGAGACCACATCTACAAGATGGACTACTCGCTGATGCTCAGCGACCACGCCGAGCACGGTCTTGGCTGCACCGTGGGCTGCATCGAAATGCCGCGCAGCGAGGCATCTGCCTGCGGCGTGATGGGGATCGACAGCGAGCGCCTGATCACTTCCTTCGTTGAAAAGCCCGCCGATCCGGCGCCCATGCCGGGCAAGGACGACGTGTCGCTCGCGAGCATGGGCATCTACGTGTTCAACGCGAAATATCTTTACCGACTGCTCGAAGAAGACGCGGCCAACCCGGCCTCGGACCATGACTTCGGCAAGGATGTCATTCCGCGCGCTGTCGCCGAGGGGCAGGCGCTGGCGCATCCGTTCTCGATGTCCTGTGTCTCGCGCAAGCCGGACGTGGCGCCTTATTGGCGTGATGCCGGAACCATCGACGCCTTCTGGGCCGCCAACCTCGACCTGGCATCCACCTCGCCCGAGCTGGACATCTACGACGAGGACTGGCCGATATGGACGTCGCAGCGGCAACTGCCGCCGGCCAAGTTCGTGCCGGACGCAACCGGCCAGCATGGTGTTGCGGTCAACGTATTGGTGTCCGGCGGTTGCATCGTCTCGGGCTCGCACGTGGCCCACTCCGTCCTGTTTTCAGAGGTGCGGGTGCATTCGTTTTGCCATGTCGAGCAGGCGGTGATCCTGCCGGATGTGACCATCAACCGTCATTGCCGTCTGCGCAAAGTGGTTATCGACCGTGCCTGCGTCATTCCCGAAGGCATGGTTGTCGGCGAAGACGCCGCATTGGACGCGCAGCGCTTCGAACGCACCGCGGACGGCGTGGTGCTGATCACCCGCGCCATGCTGGCCAAGCTGGCATGACGGGTCAATGCTGAAAGTCCTGCAGGTCAGCGCCGAAATCTACCCGCTGGTGAAAACCGGCGGCCTGGCCGACATTGCCGGTGCGCTGCCCGCGGCGCTGCGCACCGTCGGATGCGAGCCGCGCGTGCTGCTGCCTGGTTTTTCGCCAATCCTTGCCGATCTGCAAGACGCCAAGACCCTTGGCGAGCTGGTCGCCCCGTGGGGTGATCGCGTGCTGGTGCGCAGCGGGACGCTGGCGACGCTGGGCCTGGGCGCCTATGTGATCGATGTGCCGCACATGTACTGCCGCCCGGGCAGCCCTTACGAGGACGCGCAGCGCCAGCCCTATGCTGACAACCATCGCCGTTTTGCGCTGCTCGGCTTCGTGGCGGCGCAACTGGCGCAGGGCCTGGACCCGGACTGGCAGCCGGAATTGGTTCACTGTCACGATTGGCACGCGGGGCTGGCGCCGGCCTACCTGAGGTTTGCCGAGCCGAGGCAATCGCCTCGTGTTGCCTGCGTGTACACCGTGCATAACCTGGCCTACCAGGGCGTGTTCGACGGCAAGTGCTTTGCCGAGTTGGGGCTGCCGCCGGCAGCGTTCGCGATCGATGGCTTGGAATACTACGGCCAGGTTTCCTTCATGAAGGCAGGGCTGTTCTACGCCGACCGCATCAGCACGGTCAGCCCGACCTACGCGAAGGAAATCCAGACGCCCGAGCAGGGCTGCGGGCTCGATGGCTTGCTGCGGGCGCGCAGCGGCGTGCTGTCGGGCATATTGAACGCGGTGGACGAGGCGGTCTGGAACCCGGCGAAAGATCCGCTGATCCCGTTTGCTTTCGACGCGCATCAGGTCGAGGGCAAGGCGCGCTGCAAGACCGCATTGCAGCATGAGCTTGGCCTGGCTGTGCGAGCCGATGCACCTTTGTTTGCCATCGTCAGCCGCCTGACCGAGCAGAAGGGCTTGAACCTGGTGCTGGGCGGGTTGGGCGCGCTTCTCGCGCAGGACGGGCAACTGGTGGTCCTGGGCAGTGGCGAGGTCGGGCTGGAACAAGCTTTCCGGCAGCGCGCGGACGCCCAGCCAGAGTCCCTGGCCGTGCACATCGGCTACGACGAAAATCTGGCACACCGCGTGTTTGCCGCCAGCGACGTGACCTTGGTGCCATCGCGTTTCGAGCCCTGCGGCCTGACCCAGATGTACGGCCTGAGCTACGGAAGCCTGCCCCTGGTGCACCGGGTCGGTGGTTTGGCCGACACCGTGGTGGACAGCGCATCGGGGGATCTTGCCAACGGCTTCGTTTTCGATGAGTTCGAGCAAGCCGCGTATGACCAGACGGTGCGCCGCGCCTTTGCGCTGTATGCGCGGCAACCGGACTGGCGGCGCGTTCGTACCCGCGCCATGGGCCAGGAGCTCGGCTGGCAAATCGCTGCAGGGCAGTACCTGGCCCTGTACCAGCAAGCCCTCCAATCTGCCCGGGGCGCTGGATAGGCGTCGCGCTAGCGCAGCTGCCCCAGCTCGAAGAAGAAGGTGCCTTTGCCGGTGTCGCTGTAGCCATAGCCAAACAAGAGCCGACCCAGCCAGGAGTCGAAGCCAAGATAGATGCTGGCATCGGCCTCTGATCGTCTGCCGGTTGATGAAGTGCCGTTCTGCCACACCTGGCCGTACTCCAGCGTTCCGCCCAGGATCGCGGGCCGGCCCAGCAGGCTGCCCAGTTCCAGGGTGTAGCCGCCATAGGCGATAGCGTAGTTGGGCGTCACCAGTTCATTCGGACGGTAGCCGGCGAATCGGGTCACGCCGCCCAGCCGATACTGGCTTTGGAACGGCGCCACGCCATTGAATGTTTGGTGATAACGCAGCCCCAGGAAACCCGAATGCACACCACTCAGGCGCGCGTAGGCCCCGTCAAAGCTGATCTGGTCGAAGTCGGTGTCGGCGCCCAGGCCTTTGCGTGAGTGCACCGCGCCCAGACTGGCGTAGCTGCCGTTGCGTGGCAGGTAGGCACTGTCGAGTCGGTCCAGGGTGACCGACCAGCGCAGTTCGCCAATGTCAAAACTCGACTCCGGCAGGTCAGTGGCTCCGGTGACCACTCTCGACTCGCCTTGCGCACGACGCAGGCCGATCTGCACGGCTCCGTAGTTGCCGAATTCGCGTCCGGCATAGATGTCGGCACCGTATACCGGAACTTTATAGGTGGCGATCCGATTGTCGTCGCCGTCGTATTGGCTAACCAAAGGGTCGGCGTAACTCAGGCGGGCGCCCGCAAAGTAGCGGCCACGAACGTCCAGGGGCTGATACCACTCCGTGATCAGTCCCGGCTCGCTGCCAAACTGGCCAAGCACGCGGAACTCACCTCCCAGGGAATTCGTCGGATTTTTCAGCAAGCCGGCGCGCACGTTGAGCTTGAAGTCCGAGCTGAAGGTGGAACTGAAATTCAATCCGGTCTCCAGGTAGTTCGGCCCGTAGGAATGCGGCTTCACCTGGACCGACAGGCCCGTGCGATCGTTCTCCTCGACAACGCTGTAGGTAATCTTGTCGAGAGTCCCCATCGAGTAGACATGAAGGATGCTGTCTTCTAGCCCGATTACATCCAGCGGCTTGCCTATTGGCACATCGAGTCGGGCCAGCAGAACCTCGTCGGAGTAGGAGGTCTGGTTGTCGAGCCGCACGAAGTCGATCATGGGCGGTGTCGAGTTGCGTTTGGTCTGCGCCGCCAGCTGCAGCTTGAAGTCGGCCTCCGGCCGACTCAGCACAGCCAGTTTCGGCGACGCCGCTGCCGCCGCAATCCGGCCGATCTCGAGCGATTCCTCGACCTTTCCAAAATCCCCGGTGCTCACCTGGTCGCCGAACTGCGGCTGGACGAGGATGTCGCGTGGACCCAGCGACTTGATCGAGGCAAGTGTATTGCTGACCGTCAGGAAACCGGTCATCTGATTGGCGAATGCCACCAGGGACGCGGTTTCGTCGATCTTGCTCAGCGGCGTACCTACATCAATGGCGATGACGATATCGGCACCCATCGCGCGCACGACATTTACCGGCAACTGGTTGGCGACGCCACCGTCAAGCAGTACCTGCCCGTCAATCACCACTGGCCGAAAAATGGCTGGTATGGACATGCTCGCGCGCATCGCCACCGCGAGATTACCGTGATCAATCACCACGGCATTGCCGGTATTGGCATCGGTGGAAATCGCCCGAAACGGAATTGGCAGCCGGTTGAAATCGTGGATGCGAGAAACCGGTAGAGTCATCCGCTCAAGCATCAGCTCGATGTTCTCACCCGCCAGCAGGCCAGGCGCCAGCTTCACTCCGGAGGTGGACAGGCCGGGCTTGACCGACAGCAGGCTGAGGTCGTCATCGCGCTTACGCCGGAAGGAGCGCTCGGGCCGGGCCAAGGAGTCGTCCAGGGCCTTGGGCCAGCTGACCGACCTGACCAATGCCTCGATCTCGGTCGCTGACATGCCCGATGCGTACAGGCCGCCGACCATGGATCCGGCGCTCGTACCGGCGATGCAGTCGATCGGAATATGCAGTCGCTCCAGTTCCTTGAGCACGCTGACGTGGGCGAAGCCGCGCGCACCGCCGCCGCCGAGCACCAGTCCGATCCGAGGGCGATCCCCGGCTGAAGGAGTCTGTCGGCAGGGCAGGGTGTCGGTCTGGGCCTGGGCCTGGGCCTGGGTCTGGGCCTGGGCCTGGGCAAAGTTCGGCCAAAGGCCCGTTGCCAGCAGAAGCGAAAGGAGCAGTCGGGCGCGCATTGGCGGGTTCCGTTGGGGCATCAAGAAGTCTGGCACAGGGCGTCGTGCTCGGGAATGAAGGCAGGTTTGGGGGCGGCCAGGGGTGTGAGGTCCGGCTCAGATCCCCCGCCCACCCTTGAAATCGAGGGCCCCGGCCCCATTCAGGCAGGGTCGCAAGCTGCACCGGTTGCCCGAAGCGCGCTAAAATCTGGCACTCACCACCGGCGAGTG
>JANNWV010000143.1:0-74920 GCA_031408815.1 Gammaproteobacteria bacterium | reverse complement strand
GCTGTAGCTGAGCGAGGTGACGCGCATCTGGAACGGGCCTTCCATGTCCACCGGCGGCGGCGGCACGTGGTCGACGATGGCCTGGAACAAGGGGGTCATGTCGCCGCTGCGCACGTCAGGCTCGAGGCCGGCGTAGCCCTGTAAGGCAGAGGCATATACCGTGTGAAAATCAAGCTGATCGTCTGTTGCTCCCAGGCGATCGAATAGGTCGAAGGTCTGGTCGAGCACCCAGCCCGGACGCGCACCCGGACGGTCGACCTTGTTGACTACCACGATCGGCTTGAAGCCCATCGCGAAGGCCTTCTGGGTAACGAAGCGCGTCTGCGGCATCGGGCCGTCCATCGCGTCGACCAGGATCAGCACGGAATCGACCATCGACAGCACGCGCTCGACCTCGCCACCGAAGTCGGCGTGGCCTGGGGTGTCGACGATGTTGATGCGGTATTCCTCGCCGTCAGGCGACTTCCAGCGGATGGCGGTGTTCTTGGAAAGGATGGTGATGCCGCGTTCCTTTTCCAGGTCGTTGCTGTCCATCATGCGGTCGGTGGTGACCGTGCGCTCGCTGAACGTCCCGGACTGTTTCAGGAGCTGGTCAACCAGCGTGGTTTTGCCGTGGTCGACGTGGGCGACGATGGCGACATTACGGAGCTTTTCGATGGACATGGGTCTAGGCGCACCGGTGCCGGGCGCACTGTCTGATGAGGGAAGCCGAATATTATAGCCCAGACGCGGAGCTGGCGCTCCAATATGGCATCCTAGGCGGCTAGACCCACCCGGAGTACGTCCATGTCTGAACTGATCGCGACCTTCAACACCTCCCGCGGCCCCATCCGCACCCGCCTGCACGCCGACAAGACGCCGGTTACCGTGGCCAGCTTCGTCAACCTGGTCAAGCGTGGTTACTACGACGGCCTGAGCTTTCACCGCGTCATTCCCGACTTCATGATCCAGGGCGGTTGCCCGCAGGGTTCGGGAACCGGTGGTCCGGGCTACCGGTTCGAGGACGAGCCGCGCGCCGACCTGCGCCACGACAAGCCGGGGGTCCTGTCCATGGCCAATGCCGGTCCACGCACCAACGGCAGCCAGTTCTTCATCACGCACGTGGCGACCCCTTGGCTCGATGGCAAGCACACCGTGTTTGGCGAAGTGCAGGGCGCGGAAGACATGGCCGTCGTCAATGCGATCCGCGGTGGCGACAAGATCGAGAGCGTCACCCTGAGTGGCGATGCCGATACCGTTCTCGCTGCGCAGGCTCCCCGTGTTGCCGAGTGGAACCAGGTGCTCGGCGCCTGATACACGGGCCGGGGCCGCTTCTGCCGCCCCGGTCGCTGAAATTGGCTATGTTATAATTTGGCGGTTTTCCGGGCTGTAATTGCGCCCGAAACCGCCATCCAGTCCACTCCAGCAGAGGTTCACGATGCCCCAACTCGCCAGCCGCATGGGCCGCGCCAAGCCCAGTGCCATCATGGCAGTCGCCGAAAAAGCGAAGGCGCTCAAGGCCGCGGGTCGCGACATCATCAGCTTTTCGATCGGCGTGCCGAACTTCCTGCCCGGCGACCACGTGTATGCCGCGGCGCGCGCATCGCTCGACAAGGACTCCGGCCAGTACGGCTCGAATCGGGGCTCCGATGCGCTGCTGGACGCGTTCCTGGCGCACATCCAGGCGGTCGGCCTGACCGGCTACACGCGGGCCAATTGTTCGACCGGCATCGGCGCCAAGCATGTGTTGTTCAACCTTGCCGAAGCCTTGCTTGATGAGGGCGACAGCATCGCCTACGCCGTGCCGTACTGGACGACGTATGCCGACATCGCCGACATCAGCAATGCCAGGCGCCTCGAACTGCCGTGCCCGGCCGGCCAGAATTACAAGCTGACGCCGGCGCAACTGGACGCTGCGCTTGCGACGAAGCCGAAGATCTTCTTGTTCAACAATCCGAACAACCCGACCGGCATGGTCTACACGCGCGAAGAAGTCGCGGCCTTGGCCGAAGTTCTGGTGCGTTATCCGGATACCTGGATCGTCGCCGACGACATCTACAACCGGATGGTGTTCGACGGACTGGGTTACCACAATTTCCTGCACACGCAGCCGTCGCTGCGCGACCGCCTGATCTTTGTCGATTCGTTGTCGAAGACGTACGGCATGCCGGGCTGGCGCGTTGGTTTCATGGTCGGTCCCGAATCCGTGGCCAAGGCTGTTACCACGCTGAACTCCAACCACATTACCAACATCCCCGAAGTCGTTACCGCCGCTGCCATCGCAGCGCTGACCGGTCCGCAGGATGTGCCCACGATGCGCAATGCCGAATTCCAGGCCAAACGCGACAGCGTGATGGCCGTGATGAACTCGATTCCCGGCGTGATCTGCCCGAGGCCGCAAGGCGCGTTCTACGTGTTTCCGGACATCTCCTGCGCGTTCGGCAAGTCGCACGGCAACATGCGCATCGACAACGACGTGGACTTCTGCAATGCCCTGCTCGAAGCCAAGGGCGTAGCCTGCGTGCCGGGTTCTGCCTTTGGCGAGCCGCGTGCGTTACGCATCTCCTACACCTGCCCGAGCGCACAGCTGCCGGAAGGCATGCGTCGTTTCCAGGAATTTTTCGCCGAGCTCGCCTGATCGGCGCTGCTGTTGAAATCAAACTCAAGACTCAAGGAATCAAAGATGAAATCACCCGTCCGCGTCGCCGTCACCGGAGCAGCAGGCCAGATCGGCTACTCGCTCGTCTTCCGCATTGCTTCCGGCGAAATGCTGGGCCCGGACCAGCCGGTCATCCTGCAGATGCTCGAGCTGCCGATGGAAAAAGCGCAGGCGGCCCTGAAGGGCGTGATGATGGAACTCGAGGATTGCGCATTCCCGCTGCTGGCCGGCATGGTCGGCACCGACGATGCGCTGGTTGCGTTCAAGGACGCGGACATTGCCATGCTGGTGGGTGCGCGTCCACGTGGACCGGGCATGGAGCGCAAGGACCTGCTGCTTGAGAACGCCAAGATCTTCACCGCGCAGGGTGCGGCATTGAACGCCGTGGCTTCGCGCAACGTGAAGGTGCTGGTGGTGGGTAACCCGGCCAATACCAACGCCTACATCGCAATGAAGTCGGCGCCGGACCTGAACCCGAAGAACTTCACCGCCATGCTGCGCCTCGACCACAACCGTGCGCTTAGCCAGCTGGCTGGCAAGACCGGCAAGGCCGTTGGCGACATCAAGAGCCTGGTGGTCTGGGGCAACCATAGCCCGACCATGTATCCCGACTATCGCTTTGCCACCGTTGGCGGCGCTTCCGTGAAGGACGCCATCAGCGACGAAAACTGGAACCGGACCAGCTTCATCCCCACCGTGGGCAAGCGCGGTGCTGCCATCATCGAAGCTCGTGGGCTGTCGTCCGCCGCATCCGCGGCGAATGCCGCCATCGACCACATCCATGACTGGGTGCTGGGCACCGACGGCGAGTGGGCCACGATGGGTATTCCGTCCGACGGCAGCTACGGCATTCCGAAGGACGTGATGTACGGCTTCCCGGTGACCTGCAAGGACGGCGCCTACGAAATCGTGCAGGGCCTCGCCATTGATGATTACAGCCGCGAAATGATGAACAAGACGCTGGCTGAACTCGAGGAAGAGCGCGCAGGCGTAGCCAGCCTGCTGGGCTGATCGAACACTTGATGAGGCGGCCTGCGGGCCGCCTTCGTCATTGCGAGGAGGAATGATGGACAAGCAAGTTTCCGCGGGCTCGCGATTGCGCGCTGCGGTCGCGGCCGAGTACCCGTTGCAGGTCGTCGGCACCGTCACCGCGTTCGCCGCGTTGATGGCCAAGCGCAGCGGCTTCCAGGCGATCTACCTGTCGGGTGGCGGTGTTGCCGCCAACTCGCTCGGCATGCCAGACCTCGGCATCAGCACGATGGAGGATGTGCTGATCGACATCCGCCGCATCACCGATGCCTGCGACCTGCCGCTGCTGGTTGACGCCGACACCGGCTGGGGAGGCGCATTCAACATCGCGCGTACCGTCCGGTCCTTCATCAAGGCTGGCGCGGCCGGCATGCACATCGAAGACCAGGTCGGCAACAAGCGCTGCGGCCATCGGCCCGGCAAGGCCCTGGTGTCACGCAATGAAATGGTCGATCGCGTGAAAGCCGCGGTGGATGCGCGCACGAACGACTTCGTGGTCATGGCGCGTACTGATGCCATCGCCGTGGAAGGCATCGAGGCTGCCATCGAGCGCGCGGTAGCCTGCGTCGAAGCCGGCGCCGACATGATCTTTCCGGAAGCGATCTACACGCTCGAGCAATATCGCCAGTTCAAGGATGCGGTGAAGGTGCCGATCCTGGCAAACATCACCGAGTTCGGGCAGACACCTTTGTTCACTACCGACGAACTGGGCAGTGCCGGCGTGGATATCGTCTTGTATTGCTGCGGTGCCTACCGCGCCATGAACAAGGGCGCGCAGGCCTTCTACGAAACCGTGCGTCGCGAAGGCACGCAGAAGTCGGTCGTGCCGATCATGCAGACGCGCGCCGAGCTTTACGATTTCCTCGACTACCACCAATACGAAGACAAGCTCGACCAGTTGTTCGCCAAGGGCGACGGCGAGGAATAATCAGGAGCACATGATGAGCGAAACCCCGAGCAACCTGCCGAAGCCGAAGAAATCCGTTGCACTCAGCGGCATGGCTGCGGGTAATACCGCGCTGTGCACGGTGGGGCGCAGCGGCAACGACCTGCATTATCGCGGCTACGACATCAAGGACCTGGCGACGCGTTCGACCTTCGAGGAAGTCGCGCATTTGCTGGTGCACGGCAAGCTGCCGACGGCAGCGCAACTCAAGGCCTATCGCGCCAAGCTCAAGCGCCTGCGCGGCTTGCCGGCTATCGTCACCGACGCGCTGGAACTGATTCCTGCCAATGCACATCCGATGGATGTCTTGCGCACGGGTTGCTCGGTGCTGGGCACGGTGCTGCCCGAGCGCGAGCCCCATCCCGAATCGGAAGCGCGTGACATTGCCGACCGCTTGATGGCGAGCTTCGGTTCGATGCTGCTGTACTGGTGGCATTTCACCCGCAACGGCCGCCGCATCGAATGCGAAACCGATGACGAGACGATCGCCGGGCATTTCCTGCACTTGCTGCACGGCCACATGCCCAGCAACCTGCACGAGCGCGCGCTGGACCGATCGCTCATCCTGTATGCCGAACACGAATTCAACGCGAGCACGTTCACTGCGCGCGTGATCGCCGGTACCGGATCCGACATGTTCAGTTGCATCACCGGCGCCATCGGTGCGTTGCGCGGTCCAAAGCATGGCGGTGCCAATGAAGTGGCGATGGATATCATCAGCCGCTACGACAATGCCGATGACGCCGAGGCGGACATTCGCGCACGCGTGGAACGCAAGGAGATAGTGATCGGCTTCGGCCACCCCGTTTACACCATCGGCGATCCGCGCAACCCAATCATCAAGGAAACCTCCCGCGACCTTTGCGTGCAGGGCGGCAACCCGAACCTGTTCGATGTCAGCGAACGGATCGAAACGCTGATGTGGGACTTGAAGAAGCTGTTCCCGAACCTGGACTGGTTCAGCGCGTCGGCCTACCACATGATGGGAATCCCGACGGCCATGTTCACGCCGCTGTTCGCGATCGCGCGAACCAGCGGCTGGTCTGCGCATGTCATCGAACAACGCATCGACGGCAAGATCATCCGGCCCAGCGCGAACTATGTCGGCCCGGAAGATCGCGACTACGTGGAGCTCGACAAGCGCTGAGCGCGATCGCCGGCTTGGCCGGCGATGCCCGCTTCAACGGGACAGGCGATCCACCCGGAAGAATGTGTGGTCGCCGATCGTGGCCACGGCGGGATAACTGCGCCATGCCGGCCGGGCAATGCCCAGCGCAGCGAAGTGACTTGCGCCGGGAACGATTTCCTTGCGGTCGGCCACCGGCAACTGCCAGTTTTCCTGGGCCTGGAAGGCGACGTCCACGGCCTCCTGCCAGGCTTCGATCGAGCCCAGGCGCAGGTTGGGATTAACCAGGGACGGGGCGAATTGCTTCGGCGCGGTGACGACCTCGCAAACCGAGTCACCCCAGCGACCGTCCTGCTGGCGCCGCAGGGCGACCTCAGCCACGGCACGCTGGCCCAGCTCGGACTGGTCGCGGGCTTCCAGGTACACGGTGGTCGCCAGACACAGCGAGTCGGCTTGGGACTGGGGCAGAAAACTCGCCAGCCACATCAGGAACGAAAGCTTCATTGGCCTTTCCTTGCTCGTGGCGGGCGCGGAAACCCTGGCGCAAGTGGCCAGCTGCAAGGCGCAAGGCCGGGCAGGTTGATTCCGAACAGCACCAGGTTGGGGGAGGGGACGAGCGGGGCTCGCATTCCAGGCGGCAACGGACGATGGGCCTGCCTGGAAACTCCCTGATGCCATGTCGGGGAGCCGTGGATGAGGCCCGTGATGGCGCCAATCGAGCCGTACTATACCTGAATTGGCTTTATATTTCCTGAACGGATTACGATAAGCCCTTGATTCGGTTTGGAATGTTTACTCAGCTGCCTAGAACGACGCAGCCAGTCGGCTGCCCCGGGCGATCGCGCGCTTTGCATCGAGCTCGGCGGCGATCTCTGCGCCGCCGATCAGGTGCGGGCTGCGGCCTGCGGCAATCAAGGGGTCAGCGAGGGCTCGCAGAGGTTCCTGTCCCGCGCACACGACTACGTGGTCGACGGGAAGGAGTTGCTCGGTGCCTGCGACGCGAATGCGCAAGCCGGTATCATCGACGCCTAGGTATTCCACGTTGCCCAGGGCGACGACGCCCTTCGCCTTCAGCGTAGAGCGGTGAATCCACCCAGTGGTCTTGCCCAGCTTCGCCCCGGGCTTGCCACCGCTGCGCTGGAGCAGCCAGAGCCTGCGCGGCGACGCCTCCACGTGGGGGCGCGTGAGTCCGCCGGGGCCCTCGAAATCCGGACGCACGCCCCATTCGGCAAACCAGCGCGGAAGATCCACCGAAGGCGAGGGCGCATCCTGCGCGAGGAATTCGGCGACATCGAAGCCGATGCCGCCCGCACCAATCAGTGCGGCGCTGCGTCCCACGGTCACCTTGCCGGTGATGACATCGACATAGCTGCAAACTTTCGGATGGTCGGCGCCCGGGAAATCAACCTTGCGTGGACGAATGCCGGTCGCAAGGACGATTTCGTCGAAGCTGCCTTCGAGCAATTCGGCGGCGGAAACAGTTGCGCCGAGCTTGATTTCGACGCCATGAAGTTCGAGTTGCGAAGCGAAATAGCGCAGCGTTTCGGAAAATTCCTCTTTGCCCGGAATGCGCCGCGCCAGGTTGAATTGGCCGCCAATTTCATGGGCTGCTTCAAACAAGGTAACGCTGTGGCCGCGTTCCGCCGCGACCGAGGCGCAGGCGAGGCCGGCAGGGCCGGCGCCGACGACGGCGATGCGTTTCGCGCGCGCGGCCTTCCGGTACACCAGCTCGGTTTCGGCGCAGGCGCGCGGATTTACCAGGCAACTGGCGGTCTTGTTTTCAAAGGCGTGGTCCAGGCAGGCCTGGTTGCAGGCGATACAGGTATTGATCTGGTCGCGACGACCCGACGCGGCCTTCCTCACCCAATCGGGATCGGCAAGCAAGGGGCGCGCCATCGAAACCATGTCGATGTCGCCGCGCGCCAGCACTTGCTCGGCGACCTCGGGCATGTTGATTCGATTGGTGGCGACCAAGGGCAGGCGCACTTCCGGACGAAGCTTGGACGTGACACCGGCAAAGGCCGCGCGAGGAACGGAGGTTGCGATGGTCGGCACGCGCGCTTCGTGCCAGCCGATGCCGGTATTGATGATGGTGGCGCCCGCTGCCTCGATGGCCTTGGCCTGGGCGACTATTTCCGGCCAATCCGTGCCGCCTTCAACCAACTCCAGCATCGACAGCCGATAGATCAGGATGAAATCCGGGCCGGTTGCCTCGCGGATTCGACGAACGATCTCAACGGCGAAGCGCATGCGTTTTTCCGGCGTACCACCCCAGGCGTCCTCGCGCTTGTTGGTGCGCGCGGACAGGAACTGGTTGATCAGGTAGCCCTCGGAACCCATCACTTCGACGCCGTCGTAGCCGGCCTCGCGTGCCAGCACCGCGCAGTTGACGTAGGCCTTGATCTGGCGCTCGACGCCCCAGGCGCTGAGGCCACGCGGCTTGAAAGGATTGATCGGCGCCTGCAGCGGGGACGCCGATACGGTGAGCGGGTGGTAGCCGTAGCGGCCCGCGTGCAGGATCTGCAGGCAGATGCGTCCGCCCGCGCCATGGACGGCCTGGGTGACGATGCGGTGCTTGTGGATTTCCCAGGGCCAGCTGAGCTTGGCGGCGAAGGGTTTCAGCCAGCCCACCAGGTTTGGGGAAACACCGCCGGTCACGATCAGGCCGACGCCGCCTTCGGCCCGTTCACGGAAATAGGCGGCCAGGCGCGGGAAGTCACGAGTGCGATCTTCGAGGCCGGTGTGCATCGAGCCCATCAGCACCCGGTTGGGCAAGACGCAAAAGCCGAGGTCGAGTGGGGCGAACAGGTGCGGGTAGAGGCTGGAGGTCATGCCGGATACGCTGGCGTAGGGAAGTGGGCACGATGCCCGGATCGGCGGCCACAAACAAGCTGCCCACGGCAGCAACGAATCCATTCAGGTTGATTTCCCCCGGTGGGGAGGCGTCCGGTGACCGGGCCTGAGCCGGTGGAAACGCCTGCAATAGGGGGTTAACATGCTTTCGTGACGTCCCTCCCGGCCTTTTCGAGTGCCAGCGTTCTTGTACCATTCAGATGAACTTGTTATATTCAGGTTAACGCCCTCTGGAACTCGGACGTTGAGTGGTATGGCATGGCAGCAGCCGGGCCGATTACCGAAGTGAACTTTTTTAATTTAGTACATATGGAGTTGAACATGAAGAAGAAACTTCTGTGCTGCGCCCTGCTTGCTGGCATGAGCATGGCCCAGTCCGTAATGGCCCAAGACTATGACGACCGTTTCTACGTCACCGCAGGCGCTGGCGTTGGCTTTTTTGACGAAGACCGCGACGCTGCCGATGACGTCTACGGCATGATCGGTTTTGGTCGTTTCGTTTCCCCGAACATCTCGATCGACGCCGAACTCTGGCACTCGAATCCGGACCTGAACACCCCCGGCGTTGCCGGCAGCGGCCTGAACGCCGTCGTCGTCGAGCGCAACTGGGAAATCACCACGTTGTCCCTTGTTGGCCGTTATCACTTCATCAGTGAAGGCCGTAGCTGGAACCCTTACCTGGCGCTGGGCGTTGGAGCCAGCGAGCACCATGACGGCACCCGCACGCAGCCGCAGGCACTGGGCTTCAACAAGAGCCGCGTCGGCACGAACCTGGGCCTGATGATTGGCGCCGGCATTCAGAAAGACCTGGGCTACGCGAGCCTGCGCGCTGAAATCGGCGCCAAGTTCGACCAGGACGATGAAGGCGCGAGCAACGACTATTACGCCGACGGCTATGCCGGTTTCTCGTTCCTGTTCCCGATCGGTGCAGAAGCTGCCCCGGCCCCGGAGCCGGTCATAGTTCCGCAGAAGACCTGCGCCGACCTCGATGACGATGGTGATGGCGTCAACAACTGCAACGACAAGTGCCCCGGCTCCGCTGCTGGCGAAGCTATCGGTGCTGACGGTTGCCCGGTACCCGCTCCTGAGCCGGAGCCGGTCCCCGAGCCGAAGCCGTTCCGCGGCTGATCGCAGCTGCATTGCGATTCTCGAAGCCCGGCGAAAGCCGGGCTTCGTTATTTTGGGTCCGTGCCGCGCCCGTGCGCTTGAGTGCCATGAGGTTACAGGGGAAGCATGTCGCTGCTTGCGACGTCGCTGCAGGCGCCACGCGAATTCCTGGGCATCAGCGCCTAGCGGCGCGAGGCGAGCCTATTTGGCGACAGGGGCACGCACCGATTGGGCGGCCCGCGGGTCCGCGGGTGTCGCGCCTTGTTGTTCCCCGGCGACTGATTGGCCGACAGGTTGAATTCCGAACAACGCACTCGCTGGGATCGTCTCCGGCAGAACGTAGACGATACCTTTGGTTTTGGCGAAGGCGGGGCTCACGATCTTCGAGTAGAACTCACCCGGAACATTGACGCAGCCGAAAGAGATGCGATTGTCTTGCGGCGAGGGGCTCTTGAGGCGCTCGGCGCGTCGTTCCTCAGGTGTGCCCTTCACCACTGCATGCAGCGAAAGCGATGCGTCGTAATCGAGAACGAGGAGTTCCTTGCCATGCGAATCGATGGCGAGTCTCGACACGAAGCGCCCCGCAGGCGTTATACGCACTTGCGGTGGCATCGCTGACATCGGCGCGCCGTTGGGCGCTAGCATTCGATCGCCGCTCGCCATGCCGAGCAGCGCAGGCGTCGTGCCCAGAATTTGACCAGCTGGACTAAAAACGAGCACCTGGGCGTTGACCTTGTCGATCAGCAGGAATGGCAAGTGGGCGTTGTCGCCGGAATCGATGACCCAGCGCGCGACGCGCTTCACTTCTTCCGAGGCCGACTGCAGCAAATCGATCGGGGTCGATTGCGGCGTCGCTACCGAATTGATCGGCAGTGCGGCTTCTGGAGCTTTCGATTGGGC
This sequence comes from Gammaproteobacteria bacterium, assembly GCA_031408815.1. GTDB lineage: Bacteria > Pseudomonadota > Gammaproteobacteria > Xanthomonadales > Xanthomonadaceae > Arenimonas. The sequence continues at coordinate 64,321 of JANNWV010000143.1, read as the reverse complement.
GTGGACCACCGTTGCATTTAACGCAAATAGCAAACCGAGGACTATCGTTCGAGTTGGAATTTGCATGTGATTCATTACCGTCAAGCAGCAGTTGTGCAGTCAGTCGCCATCATACGTTATGTCTGTGCTGCGTGGCCCAGGTGGCCTTGTTATATGCACGATTGCATACCCGCGAACACGGACGACAAGCGCTATGGCATGGCACCCGGCCAGTTCTACGTGAGCGCAGGCGCTGGGCTTCAAAACGGAGGCCCCGGCATGCTCAGGGTTTGCTGAAGCGGTAGTGCGCGACCAGCCATTCGCGCCCACCGTCGTAACCGAACAATTCGGCGCATGACATCCAGAACATCCGCCAGCGCTGGTGCCAGCGCGCGGCTTGCTGCGGCCCGTAGGCCGCGCTGAGCACCGCCATCACTTCATCGCGGTTGGCGTCCTGGTTGGCAAGCCAATGGTCGGAGGTCTTCTGGTAGTGCGTGCCGGGCAGCAGCCAGCGTTGTTCAATGCGCAGCTCGCGCTGGAAGTGCAGCAAGGTATCGGCCGCCGGCATCAACCCGCCGGTGAAGAAATACCGGCCCATCCAGTCGTCATCGCCGGTCGTCTCGAACGGATACATCAGGCTGCGGTGGCAGAAGATATGAACGAACAGTTGACCGCCCGGGCGCAGCCACGAGGCGATCTTGCCAAGCAGCACGTCGTAGTTGCGCATGTGTTCGAACATTTCCACCGACACGCAACGATCGAACGAATCGCGATCGAGTTCGAGGTGGTTGACGTCACGGGTAAGCACGGTGACGTTCTTCCAGCCGCGTTGTTCGCAGGTCGCTTCGATGTGCGCGCGCTGCGTGGCCGAATTGGAAACCGCGGTGATTCGCGAACCCGGATATCGCTCGGCCATCCACAATGTCAGCGAGCCCCAGCCGCAGCCGAGCTCCAGGATGTCCTGGCCGTCTTCGAGCTTTGCACGCGCGCAGTAAAGGGCGAGCATGGCTTCTTCCGCCTCGTCGAGGGATTCGTTTCCCGTCTCGTAGAAGCAACTGGAATATTTCAGGCGCTTGCCCAGGCACAACTGGAAGAAGCGCGTCGGCAATTCATAGTGTTGCTCGTTCGCCGCAGCCGTTTCGATCGCCACCGGGCTATGCCGCAGCTGCTCCAGCAAGTCTCGAAATCGCGCGTCGGCGACCGCGGGGTCGTTGCTGCCTTCCGAGGCGAGACGTTGCCGGCAAAGCTGGCGGATTCCGTGGCGGGTCAGCGCGTCCGGCACCAGGCCGCGTTCTACAAGATCAATCAGTGACATCGTGGCTCCATCAGTCAGCCGCGTCGTGGCGGCCGGGGAAAGAAGGCGCTTACCTCGCGCTGGTATCGGGCGTAATCGTCGCCGCGCGAACGCAAAGCCTGGGCCTCGGTCCAGGGAATGCCACTGACTCGATAAAGGAAGAGGAACATCACGACCGGGCCCACCAGGCTAAGCCAGAACAGGTGTCCGCCAATGGCGAGGAACACATAGGTGAACCAGTGCAACCACTCAAAGAAATAATTGGGATGCCGCGACCACGCCCAGAGGCCATCGCGGCAAGTCTTGCCGCGGTTGGCAGGGTCGGCGCGGAACCGGCCCAACTGTCGATCGGCGATTGCTTCACCGGCCACGGAAGTGATCCAGATCAGTATCGCGACGACCGTCCAGACGTTGAACGCGCGACCATGATGGCCGGCGGCCGCGATGAAGGGCAGCGCGAACAACGCGACCACCACTGCCTGCATCTGGAAGAAGACGAAAAACCTTGCCGGGCTGCCCTGCCATTGCTTGCGCAGCGCCTGGTAGCGGCCGTCCTCGGGTTCGTGCAGGACGCGCTGGAGCAGGTAGAGGCACAGGCGTGTCCCCCACAGTGCCCCCAAAAGGGCGACCAGGCCCCGATGCAGTTCCGCGCCTTCACCCAGCGTGCCCGCCATCAACGCGGCGATGGCCATCAGTCCGGCCCAAACCACGTCCACGTAACCGACGTTGGCAACACGCATGGAAACGACCCAGGCCGCGGCCATGGTCAGGGCGGATACCAGCCAGATCAGCGCGAGCAGCGTCATGACGCTCAAGTTTGCGCCTCCACCAGCCGGGTGCGCGTGTTCAGGGCAAACAGCAGGGGCAACAGGACGGCCCAGCACAGGCCCACGACCAACAGGGCCTGGGCCGCAGGCTCGGCAAATTCGATGACTCCAAACGCCCTGGAAGCGCCCCAGTAAGCCAGGGGGCCGCCTGCCAGCCCGAACAGGCCGGACAGGACCCGGCGCGGTTGCAGGAAGGCGAGCGAGTGGTTGAGGGTGAAGGAAAACGCCAGCCAGATGGCGGCGATCCAGATCGGGGCCAGTGCTTGCAGCGGTCCGGCAGGCGTGTAGGAGATCCAGCCGGTCGCGACAAGGCCGCTGTCGACCACGAAGCCCAGCGGCAGCACGATTGCGAGCGTGCGCAGGTCGGCGGCGCTGCGCCCGGCCAGGACCAGCGTGGCAATGGCGAAGACCAGGGCAGCGACGACTCCCGGCCAGGCCAGTCCGGCGGATGCTCCAGCCACGCAGGCAAACCAGACGGCCTGGTAACCCAGCACGTTGGCAAGCATTGGCAATGCGGCGCGCAAGTCCGTCACAGGCCGGGCAGGTATTGGTCGCGACGATTGCCGCCGCGGGCGAACAGCAACTGCACGTCGCTGATGGAGCGTTCCAGGAATCCACCCTCGCAGTAGCACAGATAGAACTCCCACATGCGGACGAAGCGCTCGGCGTATCCCTGCGCACGAACCTGGTCGAGTCTGGACAGGAATCGCGAACGCCAGTGGTTCAGCGTGGTGGCGTAGCTGTCGCCGAAATCCTCGAGGTTGACCAATCGCAGCTTGCCCGCGCGCGCAGCAGCACCGACCATGCCGCTCACGCAGGGAATGAAGCTGCCCGGAAAAACGTGGCGCTTTATGAAATCCACCGAGTGCAGCGCTTGGTCGTAGCGATCGTCCTCGATGGTGATCGCCTGTACCAGCGCGATGCCGTCGGCCCGCAGCAGGCTGGCGCATTTTGCGAAATAGGTGTCGAGGTATTGGTGGCCGATGGCTTCGATCATCTCGATCGAGACCAGCTTGTCGTACTCGCCTTGCAAGTCCCGGTAATCCTCCAGCAGTACGGTGACGCGCTCGCCCAGGCCAGCGTCCTGTATGCGTTTGCTCGCGAGTGCGTGCTGTTCGCGGGAGATGGTGGTCGTGGTTACCCTGCAGCCAAACTCCTGCGCCGCATGCAGGGCCATGCCGCCCCAGCCGGTACCTATCTCGACCAGGTGGTCGCCTGGGCGCAAGTCCAGCTTTTGGCAAATCCGGTCCAGCTTGCGTTGCGATGCCTGCTCGAGTGAATCGCCCATGGCAAACATGGCCGATGAATACATCATGCTCGAGTCAAGGAACAGGCTGAAGAATTCATTGCCCAGGTCGTAGTGCGCCGAGATGTTGCGTCGGCTGCCCGAGCGCGTATTCCTTTTCAGCGAATGCCAGGCCTTCATTGCCACGCCACCGATGCGCGCCATGCCTGATTCAACGCCATCCAACAGGTCGCGGTTGCGCACCAGCAATCGAACCAGCCCCACCAAATCGTCGCTGTCCCACGCGCCATCCATGTAGGCTTCGCCCGCGCCGACCGAACCATGGCTCGCGACCTGCCGGTAGAAGTCCGGATGGTGGACTCGCAGGCTGACCCGCAGTGCGTGCGGCGCGCTGGCATCGCCCAGCAAGGTGTTGCCGTCGGGGTCCTGGATCAGGATCTGGCCGCCGCGCAGCCTGGACAAGCGGGCATGCAGTTGCGCGCGCAGGAACCGGTCGATGCCGCCCAGGGTCTGGCTCGGAGTGCGGCTGTCCAGGGATTCAGCGGGACTGCTCATCGGGACTCCTGGTCATCTCATTTGAATCGGGGTGCGCATGGAAGGGAATCCGCTTGAACCACAGGCGGGCAGCCTGCCAATAGATCGCCGCAGCCACTTTCGCAGTGAGAAAAGGATACCGCGCAAGGCATGAAGCCAGTGTGTTTGCGTTGAATGGGCGGCGCTGCATTACCAGCGTCACATCGAATTCGTGCCGGGATCCTTCGCTGACGTCCATGTGCACGTGGAGGGTCTCCCCGGGGGCTGCCAGGCTCCAGTGATAGCGTCGATCCATTGGCATGAAAGGCGATACATGGAAGCGCTTGTCGAAGTCCCAGTGCAGTGCGCGGCCATGCATCTGCGCGGCGCTGGCAGGCAGCAGGTAGGCATGCCGCTCGCCCCACGGCGTGTTGGTGATTTCGGCCAACACCCAATCGAGTGTTTCCCCGTCCTCCAGGAAGCCATAGTAGAAGCTGACGGGGTTCATCAGCACGCCGAAGTAGCGCCCGTGCGTAAGCAGGCGAATGGGGCCGAGTGGCCGCGTTCCCGTCTGGGCATGGACATGGTCCCTGACCGCCGTGTCGAGCGGCACCGCCGGATCCCCGAAGTAGTCCGACCGGCGAACCTGGGCCACGTTGCGTCGATCGAGTGACCAGAGCCAGCGCTTTTCGAACAGGCTCGGCAACTCCTGCAGGTCCATGTACAACTGGAACATGCGGTAGCGGAACGAATGCGCGCGCGGCGACGACCGACGATGGCGCACCCAGCCCTCGTAGATGAAACTCGAGCGGGCGCTTGTCACCAGGACGCACCCAGCGCGCGGGCCACGTCAACGCCGCTGCGCAAGCCATCCTCGTGGAATCCGAATCCCCAGTACGCGCCTGCGAACCAGGTGCGCCGGACACCGTTGATGTCTGCACGCCGGCCCTGCGCAGCGACGCTGGCGTGGTCGTAGACCGGATGCCGGTAGTTCATGCGCGCGATGATTCTTGCCGGATCGATGTCGTGGCTTCGGTTGAGGGTCACGATGAAGGGATCGGGCGAGTCAATCGATTGCAGCAGGTTCATGCAGTAGCTGACCGTGCAATGTGCCTCCGGTTCCGCAGGCACGTAGGCATTCCATGCCGCCCAGGCCGCGCGTCGCCGCGGCAGCATGCGCGCATCGGTATGCAGCACGGTGTGATTGTCCTGGAAGCGCATCGCGCCCAGAACGCTGGCTTCATCCGCGCTGGGGTCCGACAACAGGGCCAGGGAATCGTCGGCGTGGCAGGCGAGCACGACGTGGTCGAAGCTTTCCTCGCCGGCAGACGTGGATAGCACCACGGCGGCGGCCTCGCGGCGAATCGCCCGCACCGCCGTGCCAAGCCGGACGGAGGCCTGCCAGTTCGCCTGCAAGGCGCCGATATAGCTGGACGAACCGCCGCGGACGACGCGCCAGCCGGGGCGGCCCTGTACTTGCAACATTCGATGGTTGGCCATGAAGCGAACCAGGTATTTGGCCGGGAAGTCCAGTATTCGCCTTGAAGGCGAAGACCACAATGCACAGGCCATCGGCACCAGGTGGTCGTGAACGAACAGCTCGGAATAGCCCTCGGACGACAGGTAGTCGCCCAGGGTGGGGCCGTCGCCAGCCGCGTCGAGCAAGGCCGGGCACTCGCGATAGAAGCGCAGGATTTCGCGGACCATCCGCAGGAAACTCGGCGACAACAGGTTGCGTCGCTGGCAGAACATCGCGTTGAGGCTGGTGGCGTTGTATTCCAGGCCGCTGGCCCCGTCGTGCACCGAAAAGCCCATCGTCGTCGGCTGCGATGCCACGCCCAGTTCGTCGAACATCCGGGTCAGCAACGGATAGTTTTCCGGGTTGAACACGATGAACCCGGTGTCGACGGAATATTCCCGTCCCTGTTGGGTTACGCGATGCGTGTGCGTGTGCCCGCCCAGGCGGTCCTGGCCTTCGAACAGCGCGACGTCGTGGTGGCGCGACAGCAGCCAGGCAGCACCCAAGCCAGCGATGCCGCTGCCCACGATCGCGATCTTCATTGTCGTTGCAGGCGCGATTCGCGCATCGAGGCCGGCATCGCCTTGAGGTCCCAGACCAGGCCGACCCAGGACATGGCCTTGAGCACGCAGTAGGTCAGGTCGTATTCCCACCACTTGAAGCCCTGTCGCGCCGAGCCGGGAAAATGGTGGTGGTTGTTGTGCCAACCTTCGCCAAACGTAAGCAAGGCCAGCAACCAGTTGTTGCGGCTGTCGTCCTTGGTCGCGAAGCGACGACTTCCCCAGCGATGCGCGAGTGAGTTGATGGTGACAGTGACGTGGAACAGCACGACGGTGGAGATGAAGAATCCCCAGACAAGCATCTGCGCGCCGCTCGTGTCGAGCGCCGGGAAACGCGAATCGAGCCACGCCCCGAATCCGTACAGGCCGACGGCGAGCACGACAGGAACGAGGATGTCGAACCTGTCGAGCAGGCGCAGTTCGGGGAAACGCGACAGGTCCTTGATGGCGTCGTGATTGGTCGCGAAGCTGCGTTCGGTCATGAACCAGCCCATATGGCTGCGCCAGAATCCATGCCGGGGTGAATGGATGTCGAGGTCAGTGTCGGCGTGCCGATGATGATGGCGATGGTGCGCCGCCCACCAAAGGGGACCGCGTTGCACGCTGGCGGCGCCGAGCACGGCGAATCCGAACTGCACCGCGCGCGAGGTCCGAAACGCCTTGTGCGAGAAATAGCGATGGTAGAAACCGGTGATGGCGAACATGCGCAGCGCATAGAGCGCCGCTGCCACGGCCACGGCCACCCACGACATGCCGACCCAGAACACGCCCAGGCAGGCGAGGTGCAAACCAACGAAGGGCAAGACGCGCAGCCAGTCGATCCGGTCGGGGGAGGCTTCGTCCGCGATGGCCGAAGACGTGTCGAACCAGCGAGAGATAGCCGCCAAGGGACGGAAAGAACGGCTCGGGCTTAGATGTTGGGGAGGGCTTGGCATGAGCTGCAATGGTCGGGGCGAAACGGTGATGGGAGGGTGAACCAGTCGAGTATCGCCTGAACGCTGGCCTTAATCCTTACGCTGCGACATGCTTGGCGGATGCAATCGAAGTTGATTCCGCGCCAGAAGCAATTGCCTCCGCGGCACGGCCTCGCGCGGGTGATTTCCAAGCTCGGAATCGGGTCGCGCTCGCAAGCGGCCGCGTGGGTCGCCGAGGGCCGCGTGCGGGTCAACGGTCGCCGGGTGACCGATGCGGAATTCCCGGTGCGCCAGGGCATCGACCGGATCGAGATCGAGGGCAGGCAGGCCGCACGTGGCGACCGAGTCGTATTGATGCTCAACAAGCCGCGTGGACTGGTCACCACGCGCGCCGACGAAAAAGGGCGTGAGACTGTCTATTCCTGCCTGGAAGGCGCCGACTTCGGATGGTTGGCGCCGGTCGGCCGACTCGACAAGGCCAGCGAGGGACTGTTGCTGTTCAGCAACGATCCGGAATGGGCCGCGGCGATCACGTCGCCCGATTCAGGCCCGGACAAGATCTATCACGTGCAGGTCGATCGGATCCCGGATGCGACGCTTCTCGTTGCGCTGGTTCGTGGCCTGGTGCAGGACTCAGAGCAGCTTGCCGCACGCTCGGCAACCTTGCTTCGACAGGGCGAGCGCAACGCATGGCTGGAAATCGTGCTGGACGAGGGTCGGAATCGCCAGATCCGTCGCTTGCTTCAGGCCTACGACGTGCGTGTACTGAGGTTGCTGCGCGTCGGCATCGGTCCGCTTCGCCTGGGCACGCTGGCCAAGGGCGCCTGGCGGCAGTTGCAGTCCGAGGAGATCGAGTCGCTGCTGGAGCCGGGCCCGCAGGCTTCGGTCAGGCCTTGATAACGCCGAGTCGCTTGCCGACCTTGGTAAACGCCGCAATGGCCCTGTCGAGATGTTCGCGCGAATGCGCAGCGCTGAGTTGGGTGCGGATTCGCGCCTGGCCCTTGGCGACGACCGGGAAGAAAAAGCCGATCGCGTAGATGCCCTCGTCCAGCAGACCTGCCGCAAACGATTGCGCAAGTTCCGCGTCGTACAGCATCACCGGCACGATCGGATGCACGCCTGGCTTCAGTTCGAAGCCCGCTTCTGTCATTCGGGTCCGGAAGTACACGGTGTTCTCGGCAAGCTTCAGGCGCAAGTCCACCGCGTCCTCGAGCATGTCCAGCACCTTGATGCCGGCCGCAACCACGTGCGGTGGCAGTGAATTCGAGAACAGGTAAGGGCGCGACCGCTGCCGAAGCATTTCGATGACTTCCTTCGGCCCAGCGGTGAAGCCGCCGAGGGCGCCGCCAAGCGCCTTGCCCAAGGTGCCGGTGAAGATATCGATCTTGTCGAGCACACCCTTTACCTCAGCGGAGCCTCGGCCGCCGGCACCAAGGAAGCCGGTGGCATGGCACTCGTCGATATGCACCAGCGCACCGTACTGGCGCGCCAATTCCGTGATGCGGTCGAGCGGGGCGATGAAGCCGTCCATCGAGAACACACCGTCAGTGGTGATCAAGATGTCCCGGACGCCGTCGGCACGCGCCTGGACCAGTTGTTGTTCCAGGTCGGCCATGTCGCAGTTGGCGTAGCGATAGCGCTTGGCCTTGCACAGGCGAACGCCATCAATGATGGAGGCATGGTTCAACGCGTCGGAGATGATCGCGTCCTCCTCGCCCAGGAGCGGCTCGAAGAGCCCGCCGTTCGCGTCGAAGCACGCGGCATAGAGGATGGCGTCGTCGGTGCCGAAAAACGCGGCGAGCTTTTGCTCCAGTTGCTTGTGCAAGTCTTGGGTGCCGCAGATGAAACGCACCGAGGCCATGCCGAAACCATGGCTGTCGAGCGCTTCCTTGGCGGCCTGGATCACCGCCGGATGGTCGGCGAGGCCCAGGTAGTTGTTGGCGCAAAAGTTCAGGACGCGCCGGCCGTCCGCCAATTCGATCTCGGCGGACTGTGGGCTAGTGATGACCCGTTCGGACTTGAACAGTCCGTCGGCGCGAATGGAGGCCAGGCTGTCGCCCAGTCGGGAAAGGGTGGGATGGGTCATGTCGTAAGGCCGAAGGGGCAGGGCGGGATTATCGTTCATTGCCCGGGCCGGCCCAAGGAGTGGGGCATGACTGTTCCATACGCTTGCGTATCGCAATTTGTGCTAATACTGTGTTAAAAATTCAACAAGCCGCGACCGGGGAAAGTCCGGCCCACCCATGCCACGGTGGACCGACGCGGCCAGCGAAGGACGACGCATCCACTACCACCAATAGTCGCTTGCCCAAAAAACGGAGATCCAATCATGAAGTTGAACAAAATTGCGCTTGCCTTGAGCCTTGCTGCCTTCGCCATGCCACTTACCGCCCTGGCACAGGATGCGGCCGAAACCACCGAAGCGACCACTGAAGCCGCTCCCGCCGCTGAAGCCGCTGCCGAAGAAGAGTCGACTTCCAACTTGAGCTGGAATCTTTCAGTCACGTCCGACTATGTGTTCCGCGGCATCACCCAGACTGACTTCGATCCTGCGCTGCAAGGAGGCTTGGACTACGCCTTCGGCGATTCGGGTTGGTACATCGGCGCCTGGGCATCGAACATCGACTTCGCCGCGTCCGACGGCCCGGACATCGAGCTCGACACCTATGTCGGCTACGGTACTTCGCTAAGCGACGAATGGGCGGTCGACGTGCACGCCGTCCAGTACACCTACATCGGCGAGCAGAATTCGTACGGCAATATCGACTACAGCGAATTCTTTGTAGGCACCACGTTCAATGACATGTTGACCCTCACCCTTGCGTATGCGCCTGACTACGCCAACGCAGATATTTCCAGCACCTACCTGGGCGTGGCCGGCAGCTGGGAAGTGGGTAGCGGTGTCAGCTTGAACGCAGGCGTCGGCCACTCCAAGTTTTCGGATGACGCGGGCAGCTACAGCGACTGGAACCTTGGCGTCAGCCGCTCGTTTGGGCCGGTAGAAGCCGCACTTACCTACTACGACACAACAGGTGACTACGTGGACTTCCTTTACGGCGGAAAAGCGTCCGATCAGGTCGTTCTCAGCTTCAAGATCGGCGGCTGATCCCATTCCAAGGCGGCATGAAAAAGGGCGCCTCGGCGCCCTTTTTTTTTGGATGCCGAATATTTCGTCACGTCCAGCTGCAAACGACCTTGCCGCAATTGCCCGCGTCCATCAGGTCGAATCCCTTCTGGAAGTCATCGATGTGCACCTGGTGCGTCAGCACCTTCTGCAACGGGAACCCGGTCAACACCATCTGCGTCATCTTGTACCAGGTCTCGTACATCCGCCGGCCATAGATGCCCTGCAGCGTCAGGCCCTTGAAGATGACCTTGTCCCAGTCGATGCCGGCGCCACGCGGCAGGATGCCGAGAAGGGCGACCTTGCCGCCGTGGTACATGCAGTCGAGCATGTCGTTGAACGCGACCTGGTTGCCGCTCATTTCCAGGCCGACGTCGAAACCCTCGATGTGCAGGTCCTTGACGACTTCGCGCAGTGATTGCTTGGACACGTTGACCACGCGCGTAGCGCCCATGTCGGCAGCGAGTTTCAGGCGGTAGTCGTTGACGTCGGTGACAACCACATTGCGCGCGCCGATGTGCTTGCAGATGCCCGCCGCGATTATGCCGATGGGGCCGGCGCCGGTGATAAGCACGTCTTCACCGATCACGTCGAATTCGAGTGCGCAATGCGCGGCGTTGCCGTAAGGGTCGAAGAAGGCGGCGAGTTCGGAGGGAATCTGGTCCGGGATCGGCCAGAGATTGGAGGCCGGCATCGCGATGTATTCGGCGAAGGCGCCGGCGCGGTTGACGCCGATGCCGACTGTATTCGGGCACAGGTGCTGGCGACCTGCACGGCAATTCCGGCAATGGCCGCAGACGATGTGGCCCTCGGCCGACACGCGGTCGCCGATCTTGTACCCGGTGACGCCAGCACCCAACTCGACGATCCGGCCGACGAATTCATGGCCGATGACCAGGCCCGGCGTGATCGTGCGCTGGCTCCACTCGTCCCATTTGTAGATGTGCAGGTCGGTACCGCAAATTGCGGTTTTTTCCAGCTTGATCAGGACTTCATTGGGTCCCGGGCTGGGTACCGGCACCTGTTCCATCCAGATGCCTTTTTCGGCATGGCGCTTTACCAGCGCCTTCATCATTGTCGCGGCCATGGCTGATTTCCGTTTCGCGCCGTCGGGCGGCTTCGACGCATTATACCCGCCGTTCAATTTGGCTCAGGGAGCGGCCTTCAGGTTGTCGAGCATCGGCGACTGCGGACGCTGGATGACCAGGAAAGAATGATCGGCCGAGGCATGGCAGTCCGTGCACGCCTTCGACACTTCGTCGTAGGCCTTGTCGAAGGCTGGGCCGTCCTGCGTGTCGATCGCAGCCTGCATTTGCTTGAGGGCGGGGTCCATGAAGGTCGGCAACACCTCCGCGAGCCTGTTGGGCTGCAGGGCGGCGTGGTCGCCATTCAGTTCGACCACCCCATTCAGGGATTCGCGTAGTTCGGCGAGTTCGAACTGGGTCAGCATCCAGTTGCGCGCAGCGCCGGGCTGCCAAAGCCGCGCATGGCGAATCTGCAGTTCGAGCATTTGCTGGCCGAGTTCAGGCGCGGCAGGGGTTGTCGGGGCGGCAGCCGGTGCCACGGTTGCGGACTTCAAGCTGGCTAACTGGGCCTTCAGTTCTGCGATTTCTGCGCTCTGGTCGGTGTTGCTGCAGGCAGCGAGAAGCAGGAGCGGCAACAACAAGATCTGGCGCATCGGGTCTGTCCACGGATGAGAATGGTTCTCATCCTAACATGACCCTTCGCGGCCGTCAGCGGGTTCGCTGGCAGGAAACCGTGGTCACCTTCTGCTGCCCGTCGAATTCGAACCGGAGTTCCGGCACCCCTGGCGGGTAGGCCGCCTCGGGTCGGGGTCCGAAAAAGTAGGACCAGCTGGCGGAACTTCCCTCGTGGTCCGCAGCGCCCGTGACGTCAGGCGGACCGAGCGACTTGACGATGCGCTGCTTGCTCGCGCCCAGCAGGGCCTTGGTATCGCGTGGACAGACGAAGGTGGTGCGCGCGTCGGGTGACAGTTTTCGCGCGTAACGCAGTTCCACCGACAGCGAACCGAGCAGGCTGGAGCAGTTGTCGATCGGTTCCTGCGCCGCTACCACCATGGACAGCATCAGGCCGATGCCGACCAGGATGGGACGTGGCAGTGACTGCCTGGTCATTCCCTTGCTGCCTCTTCCATCATCCGCTTGGCCTGGTCGTGGCCGAGGTAGGAATGGATGATGCCACGCATGATGTAGAGCAGCGGAATCAGCGCCAGCGCCGCGCCCATCTTGTAAACGTAGTTCAGCGAACCCACCGCGAGGAAGAGGTTGGTGGGCCATTGCTGCGGGCCAAGCACGAAGGCGATGTACAGCACCACGAAACTGTCGATGAATTGCGAGATGGCAGTCGAACCCGTGGCGCGCACCCACACGAAGCGATGCCCGGTGGCCTTGCGGATCCGGTGGAACACCGACACGTCAATCAGCTGGCCGATCAGGAAGGCGACCACCGAACCGCCGATCGTCCACAAGCCCTGGCCGAAGATCGCAGCGAAGGCGGCCTGCAGGTCCGGCACGCCCTGGTCCTGGGCTGCGCCTACCCACCAGCTTGCCGGCGCAAGATGGATCGCCGCGAACGCGAACATAAAGCCGTACACGATCAGCCCGACGGCCAGCCAGCTGATGAAACGCACGCCACGCCTTCCGTAATATTCGTTGACCGTGTCGGTCATGATGAAGACTATCGGCCACAGCAGCGTACCGGCGGTGAAGTTGAGCGAACCGGTCTGGCCGAACAGGTTCCACTCGAAAGGCCGCAAACCCAGCGTGTCTTCCAGCGCGAAGATCTTTACGCCGATGAATTCCGCCAGCACTGCGTTCACCACGAAGAACGCCGCCAGCACGACGAAGAGTTTCTGTCCGCGCAGGTCGCCGATCATTCCTTTGGGGCTCGCTGGAAGGGAATCTTGTCGGGGCTGACCGCGCCACCGGAGATGATGAAGGTCATGGCCTGGTCGACGGTCCAGTCGGTGGGCGTAAGCCGTTCGACGGGCACGACCTCCAGGTAGCCCGACGTCGGATTGGGCGTGGTGGGCACGTAGACTGCCGCCAGTTCAGCGCCAGTGAGTTCGTCGTGCAGGATGCGGGTGACGAAGCCGACCGACTTCATTTCATTATGCGGAAAGTCGATGAGCACCACGCGCTGCGTGCCGTCGGGCTTGGTCTGCAACAGATCCAGCAGTTGCCGCGCGCTGCCATAGATCGTCTTGGCCAACGGTATCCGCGCGATCAGCAATTCCAGCCAGGCGATGATCTTCTGCCCGACCACGCGCCGCGCCAGCAAGCCGACCAGCATGATGAACAACACGGTCGCGACAAGCGCGATGGCGGTCTGCACCCAGGCGTCGGCCAGCCAGCCGAACATGGCAGGATCGCTCGCCGCGATCGAACTGGTGACCGGGCCGATGACAGGCGTGCTGATGCCCGACAGCAGTCCGAATACGAACTTGAACACGATCCACACCAGCCAGATCGGCAGCAGCGTGAGCAATCCGGTGAGGAAGTATTTCTGCAGCTTGCCCATCAGTTGGGACCGACTTCGCGAACCAGCCGGAAGCCGACATCGTCGAAACCGACCGACGCATCGAAGCCGCTGCTGCGCGTCGGCTCTGCCCTGCTGGCATTGTCGCGCCAGCCCAGGCCGCTGACCAGATGCTGGCGACAGCCGCCAGCGCAATCACTCAGCCACTCACGCGCATTGCCGCGCACGCCGACGATTCCCAGCGGACTCGCCGGTCCCGATCCGGCCGGCACCGTGCCATCCTGGCCGCAATTCACGCGTCCGTCCTGGCAGGCGTTGCCGCTGCCCTTGTAGTTGGCTATCTGCCGCCATTCCGACGCCGACGGCAGGCGATAGGATTCGCCGGTGCGCGTGCTAAGCCACTGGGCGTAGGCACGGGCGTCCTCGTAGCTGACGCAGACCGCCGGATGGCTGTCGGTCTGGGCGAACCCGGGCGAAGCCCAGGTGCGCTTCTTGATCGTGATCGGCGCCAGCCGGTTCCTGCATCGTGCCGTTGGACGGCGGGTGGCGTTGACGAATGCCGTGTAGTCGGCCTTCGATACTTCCTCGCGCATGAAGGCGATGCCGGGCTTGCCGCCGCTGCCAGGCTGCACCAGTACCGTGGTGGGGCCGTTGCTGCGCAGGACCTTGCCCGGGCGTGCCTCGACGATGGTGCGCGACCACGCTGGTTCAAGCGACTGGGATGGGACTTCGAGCGCACGTGCGACTGCCTTGGTCGCGTCAAATCCCGGGCGATCAGACGCCTGGGCAGCCTTGTCGAGGCGGGTGACCAGGGTCGGCGCGAGGGCGAGCCGGAATTTCTTCCATGCATCGGATTTGAGCCGGCCGCTTTCACGGGCGAAATCACTGCCGCGTTTGTAACCGGTGCGCGCCGTGTCGTCGCGTCCCGCCGCCAGTGCGGACACGATGTTCTTGCCCATCGCCGCAATGACTTCGTCACTCGGACGGACAAGCGCTTCGGCGGGCGCGCCAGCGCGTCGCGCGGCCGCGAGCGATTCGATGGCGTTGTCGCCGGCCGGCGTGCTCAGGCGTTTCGCCTTGATCTGCCGCGGCACGGCGTGAAGTTCGCGCGCGCCCGGTGCCGTGGGATCGAACGCCAGTTCGATCGACGTGACGCTTGCCTCCACGGCGCCATAGGGAGCAATGGGTTCCGCAGGGAGTGCTTCGGCGATCCCTTCGGGTGCTGCTTCAGGGTCAGGCTCCGGCGCTGGAGCCATCGGCACGTCACTGTTTGCATCGCTGGCACTCGGTGCTTCCGTCGGTGCAGTGACGGGGTCGGCTGCCGGCGGCACGGCGGCGGGCGCTTCGGCGCCAGTGAAAAAATCGTTGCTCGCAACCACGGGTGCAGGCGGCGTGCGCAGCAACAGCACGGTCATCACCAGGATGGTGGCGGCCGCCACGGCAAACAGCGCGGGGCGCAGCCACGGTCGCTGCAGCAATGGCACCACGGGCGCAACCGGTGCGCTCTCATGCGCGGCAAGCGCGGCGCGTTCCCGCACCGCCAGTTGGTTCAACGAGCTGAGCATCTGTTGCGCATTGCGGAACCGGTTGTCGGGCGACTTGGCCATGGCCCGGTCGATGAAGCTTTGCCAATGCTTGCGCTCGGCGGGCAGGCGCGGAATGGGATCCTGCGCATGCATCAGCGCGAGGCCCAGTGGATCGGACGACAGATAGGGCAATCGGCCGTTGAGGAGTTCGTAGGCGAGCACGCCGACGCTGTAAAGGTCCGCCCGGCCATCCACCGCTTCGCCGCGCGCCTGCTCGGGCGCCATGTAGCCGCCGCTGCCCACGGCCAGTCCGGCGGTGGTGATGCGGCTGGTGTCCGTGCGTTGCAGCGCGATGCCGAAGTCGGTCAGGAGCGGGCGATCGGCGTTGTCGAACAGGACGTTCTCGGCCTTCACGTCGCGATGGACGATGCCGCGCGTATGCGCGTACTCGAGCGCCGACAACAGCGCGCGCAGTACCTCGATGATGCGTGGCTCGTCATTGGTGAAGTCGCGCTGGCCCAGGTGGCCGCGGGCGAGGTAGGGCAGCACGTAGTACAGCAGGCCCTGTGGCGTGCGTCCCACTTCATGCACGCCGACGATGCAAGGGTGCTCCAGCTTCGCGATCGTGTGTGCTTCCTGTTCGAAGCGGGTCTTGCTCTTCTCGTCCTTCAGCGCTTCCGGCGACATGACCTTGATGGCAACCTGGCGGTCGAGCGAGATCTGCACGCCAAGGTAGACGAAGGACATGCCGCCCTTGCCGATGCGGCGAATCACCCGATAGCCCGGGATGTCCGGCGTATAGCTGGTCAACAGGATGGACAGTTCTTCGGGGGACAGCTCTTCAGATTGCATGGGAACCGAAGCGCAGGGACAGGTCGGTCAGCATAAAGCAGCTGGTGCGCAGCGTGAACAGGCAATTTCACGGACTGGAACGGCCGTCAGAACAGCAACGAAGCCATCTTCCGTCGATATTCGCCGACCAGCTCGGCATCTTCGATGACGCGGAAGGCGTCAATGAGGGTGCGCTTGGGCAACTGGTCCTGGTAGGTTTTATCGCGCCGCAACATTTCAAGGAACTGCTGCAGCGCCGACTCGCTTTCACCTTCCACCAGCAGGCGCACGCCCAGGAAGTGGCGCGCGCGCAGGTCATCCGGATCGGCCGCGATGGCCGCCAACAGCGGCTCGCGGGGCGGCGCGTCCTTCAACAACGAGGCGAAACCCAGCCGCGCACGGGCCTTCACCGCACGCTCGTCGATGGCCAGGTTGGCCGGCAGCCCGTCGAGCAGTGCCTCGGCTTCCGCGACCCCGCCAGTCGCCAGCAAGGCCAGGGCAAGGTCGAGCTTGAGTTCGGGTTTGTCGGGTTCGGCATGTACGGCGGCCCGGACATGGACCAGGGTTTCATGCGGGTCCACGACAACCGGAGCCGTCTCGGCTTCGTCCGGCGCCGCTTCGGGCAAGCGAGGTTCGATGCCATGGTGCTTCAGGAATTCGCGCAGTTGGCCTTCAGGCAGTGCGCCCGGGAAGCCATCGACGATTTGGCCGTCCTGGAGCAGCATGACGGTGGGAATCGACTTGATCTGGAAGTAGCCGGCCAGTTGCTGTTCGGCGTCCACGTCCACCTTGGCCAGCAGGAAGCCGCCGGCAAACTCCGCGGCCAGCTTTTCGAGGATCGGCCCCAGGGTCTTGCAAGGCCCGCACCAGGCCGCCCAGAAGTCGACAAGCACCGGCACTTCCTTCGATTTCAGGATGACTTCGGGCTCGAAGGCAGCGAGGGTCGCGTCGAATACGTAGGCGTTGGCGTCCATGGGATTTCCTGCAGGTCTTGCCTGCCCAGATGGTGCCGCCGGGTCCCGTAATCAAGCCACGGAAGTCGCCGACTCAGGAAAATTCGCGGCTCAGGAACTCGGCGAGGCCCAGGCCTGCGACCACGATTCCTCCCAGCAAGCCGGCGAGCATCACGAATACGAGGTGCTCGCCTTCTCCTGCCAGCACCTGCATTGGCATCGACCACGGATACCAGTGGCCGAACCGGTTGGACTGGCCGATCAGGAAACCCATGACAGTCGCACTCATGCCGACCGAGACGGCGACGGTGAAGCTGCGCCAGCGAATGGCAATCCAGTTTTGCAGCGCGACCACCAGCAGCGACGCGACGAACCCGGCGCCCGTCAACATCGCCAGCCTCGTCCAGTCCGGGGCGCCGGCCAGGCCGAAGCTGGGCTTCACCCACATCAGTACCAGGCCACCGAGCGGAATCAGCAGGGCCAGAAGAGCGAAAGAAGCGAAGACCATCGCCGCCAGCATGATCAGCTTGGCCAGGTAGTGCACCGACCGCGGCACGGGCAAGGCCAGCAGGTGCTTCCACTGGCATTCGCCATGGTCCAGTCCGGCCAGCAGCGCCGATTGCAATGTGATGAACAGCGGCAGCATGAGGAACAGCCACAACACCAGGATGCTCTGCGAGAACGCGAACCAGGCCTTGGCGGGGTCACCGCCAGTGCGCATTCCGAACTCGCTGAAACTTACCTGCAGCACGTACAGCGCCACGACCGTGGCAGGCGCGATCAGGCACATCCACAGCGCCAGCGTGCCGCGCAGCTTCAGTGACTCGGCGTGCAGTGCGCGACGCAGGGCAGTCATGCCGCGTTCTCCAGGGATCGATCGATGGTCAGGTCGAAGAACAGCGACTCCAGCGATGCGTGCTCGAGAGCCAGATGACTCACCTCCAGCCCGTGGCCGACCAGGAAGTGGTTCACCTGCGCCGGCGACTTGCCGTCCAGGCTCAGCACCAGCGTGCCGTCCTCCAGCCATCCGATGTTTTCCCCAACGCCGGCGAGCAGGGCGCGGGCGCGCAAGGGCTCATCGCAGCGCAGGAGAAGTCGCGGCTTCACCCGCCCCCGCAGTTCTTCCAGGCGGCCTTCAAAGCTCAGGCGACCTGCCTGCAGCACGCCTACGTGCGTGGCGACCAGCTCCACTTCGCTAAGCAGGTGGCTGGATACGAAAATGGTGATGCCCTCGTCGGCCAGCGATCGCAGCAACTGGCGCATGTCCTGGATGCCGGCGGGATCCAGGCCGTTGCCCGGCTCGTCCAGGATCAGCAAACGCGGGGCGCCGATCAGGGCCAGCGCGATGGCGAGGCGTTGCCGCATTCCCAGCGAATAATCGCGCACGCGGCGTCCTGCCGATTCCAGAAGGCCTACCCGCTCCAGTACCGCGTCGATTCGCGACCGGGGCAGGTTGAGCAGTCGGCGAGTGACTTCCAGGTTTTCCCGGCCGGTCAGGTGCCCGTAGAGCGAGGGCGATTCGACCAGGGCGCCGACCAGTCCAAGCGTCTGCCGGGTGTGACGGTCCAGGCGCCGACCAAACAGTTCGATGCTGCCCGATTGGGGGCGAAGCAAGTCGAGCAACAGGCGAATGGTGGTGGTCTTGCCCGCGCCATTCGGGCCGAGGAACCCATAGATCGAGCCGGAGGGGACGTTGAGGTCGAGGTCGCGCACCCCAAACCCACCAGGAAATTGACGGGTCAGGCCCCGGGTAAGAATGGCCGGGACTTCAGGCAGGGGCGATTGGCTAGGCATGGAGCGCATTTTGGGCATTCGTCGGCGCCCACGCCATGTGCCAATCGTTCACCAGCCTGATGGGTGGCGGCTGCGGCGTCGCCGCGATGCGGGTTTTTGCCGACGTGCCCGCTGCGTTACCCTAGGCGTCTTGTTTTCAACCTTTCGGCAACATCCCCATGCATGACATTCCCGAGCCCGGAGCCTACGCCCCGAAGGCCGTTGAGGCCGCGGCGCAGGCGCACTGGCAAGCCACCGGCGCCTTCCAGGTAGTGGAAGACCCGAACCGGCCCAAGTACTACTGCCTGTCGATGCTGCCCTATCCGTCCGGTGCCTTGCACATGGGCCACGTCCGCAACTACACGATCGGCGATGTGATCAGCCGCTATCGCCGCATGTGCGGGTTCAATGTATTGCAGCCGATGGGTTGGGATGCGTTTGACTTGCCGACCGAAAACGCCGCAATCAAGAACCACACCGCGCCGGCCAAGTGGACTTACGCCAACATCGAGCACATGCGCGGCCAATTGCAGGCGTTGGGCTACGCGATTGACTGGACGCGCGAACTCGCGACCTGCCGGCCGGACTACTACCGCTGGGAACAGTTGATGTTCACCCGCCTGTTCCGCCAGGGCATCGTCTATCGCAAGAACAGCGTCGTGAACTGGGATCCGGTCGACCAGACCGTGCTGGCCAACGAGCAGGTGGTGGACGGACGTGGCTGGCGCAGCGGGGCGATCGTTGAAAAACGCGAGATCCCGCAGTGGTTCCTGAAGATCACGGACTACGCGCAGGAGTTGCTGGACGGACTTGACACGCTGGACGGCTGGCCTGATGCGGTCAAGACGATGCAGCGCAACTGGATCGGACGCAGCGAAGGCCTCGAGATCGATTTCGCCGTGCCTGGAAAGGACGCGGCCTTGCGTGTCTTCACCACGCGACCGGACACGCTGATGGGCGTGACCTACGTCGCCGTGGCAGCCGAACATCCCCTGGCGATGCAGGCAGCTGCCGGCAATCCAGGACTCGCCGCGTTCATCGAAGAATGCAGGCACGGCGGCGTGTCGGAAGCCGAACTGGAAACACAGGAAAAGAAAGGCCATGACACAGGGCTGACGGTCATTCATCCGCTCAGTGGCGAGCCGGTGCCGGTGTGGGTCGCGAATTTCGTGCTGATGGGCTACGGCACGGGCGCGGTGATGGCGGTGCCCGGCCACGACGAGCGCGATTTCGAATTCGCACACAAGTACGGCTTGCCGATTCGCCAGGTGATCGCCGTGCGTACGCCCCTGCCACCGCATCTGGCGCCGGATTTCGCCTATGACGCGGCGCAATGGAAGGACTGGTACTCGGACAAGACCCGCGCCGACCTGATGGTGGTCAATTCCGGTGAACTCGATGGCATGGGCTGCAAGAAGGCCTTCGATTTCCTCGCCGAGAAATTGCAGCGCGAGGGCAAGGGCGAGCGTCGGGTGAATTTCCGATTGCGCGATTGGGGCGTGAGCCGCCAGCGTTATTGGGGCTGTCCGATCCCGATCATCTACTGTGCCAAATGCGATGCCGTGCCGGTACCGGAAGACCAGTTGCCGGTGGTGCTGCCGGAAGACGTCGCATTCACCGGCATGAAGTCGCCGATCAAGGCCGATCCGGAGTGGCGCAAGACCACTTGCCCCCAATGCGGCGGCCCGGCCGAACGCGAGACCGATACCTTCGACACCTTCATGGAATCGAGCTGGTACTACGCGCGCTATACCTCGCCGGGCGCGAACGACCTGGTGGACGAACGCGCCAATTACTGGTTGCCGGTGGACCAGTACATCGGCGGCATCGAGCACGCGATCATGCACCTGATGTATTTCCGCTTCTATCACAAGCTGATGCGTGATGCGGGTCTGGTGTCGAGCGATGAACCGGCCACCAACCTGCTGTGCCAGGGCATGGTGATTGCCGATTCGTTCTACCGCGACAGCCCAGCGGGTGGCCGCGACTGGTTCAATCCTGCCGAAGTGGAAGTTCGCCGCGACGAGAAGGGACGCCCGCTCGGCGCCAGCCTGATTGCCGATGGCCAGCCCGTGCACATCGGTGGCACCGAAAAGATGGCGAAGTCCAAGAACAACGGCGTCGATCCGCAGACCATGGTCGATCGCTACGGCGCCGACACCGTGCGCCTGTTCTCGATGTTCGCCGCGCCGCCGGAACAGTCGCTGGACTGGAACGAGTCCGGCGTGGAAGGCATGTCGCGCTTCATCCGCCGCTTGTGGAACCAGGCCAACAAGCACGTTGCCGGCGGCAGGCCGGGCCCGCTGGATACGTCGGCCCTGTCGCCTGCCGGCAAGGCGCTGCGCAGGCAGTTGCACGAAACCATCCAGAAGGTCGGCGATGATTACGGCCGGCGCTACACCTTCAACACGGCCATTGCGGCCGTGATGGAATTGCTCAATGCCTTGTCGCGCTACGACGAAGCCAGCGCCAATGCCGCCGCCCTTCGCCAGGAGGCCTTCGAGGCGGTGACGCTGTTGTTGAATCCGATCACGCCGCATACCTCGCACGCCCTTTGGCAAAAGCTTGGCCATGGCGAGACCACGCTGGAAGACCTGCCTTTCCCGAAGGCGGACGAATCGGCATTGGCCCGTGATTCAGTGACCCTGGCCGTGCAGGTGAACGGCAAGCTGCGTGGCACGCTGGACGTCGCGCTGGACCTGCCGCGCGAGCAGCTCGAGCAACTGGCGCTGGCCGAACCCAACGTGCAGCGATTCATGGAAGGCCTGTCGGTGCGCAAGGTCATCGTGGTGCCGGGCAAGATCATCAACATCGTCGCGGGCTAGGCCGATGGCGGGCGAGTCCGTGTCACTGGAGCAGGCGCTGCAGTTGTTGCGCCAGGGGCAGGTGGAGCAGGCGCACGCGATGCTGGGGGTACTGCTGCAATCCGAGCCATCCAACGCGGCGGCCCGGCATCTGATGGGTATCGTCCTGCTGCAGAGAAGCCAGCCGCAGGCCGCGCTCGAGCAACTGGACCTCGCGCTGCGCGGGACGCCGGGTGTTGCCGCCATCCAGTACAACCGCGGAAACGCCTTCGCCGCCTTGCGGCAGTTCGGCGAAGCCGTCGCGGCCTTCGACGCGGCCATCGCGATCAAGCCGGACCTTGCGGAAGCCTGGTTCAACCGTGGCAACAGCCTGCGCAACCTCCGTCGCGATGACGAGGCTCTCGCCAGCTTCAACCAGGCGCTGCGCCATCGCCCCGGCCTGTACCAGGCCCATAACGCGATCGGCAGCATCCATTTGCGGCACGGTCGCCACGACGAGGCGCTGCCCGCGATCGAACTGGCGCTGCTGGTGGAACCCAGGCAAGTGGAAGCGCTGAACAATCGCGGTCTCGCCTTCCGGGCAATTCAACGCCACGCGGAAGCGCTGGCGGATTTCGACCGCGCCCTCGCGCTCGAACCGGGGCGAGCGCTGTTGCACAACAATCGCGCCTTGGCCTTGCAGGACCTGGGCCGAGCCGAGCCGGCGCTGGAAAGCTATGCACGCGCCCTCGACCTCGATCCGGCATCGGCGGATGCATGGAGCAACCGTGCCAGCCTGCTCACCGAGATGCGTCGCTTCGACGACGCGCTGGACAGTGCTGCGCGCGCGGTCGCGATTGATGGTGAACACGCGCAGGCGCACAACAATCTTGGCATCGCGCTGCACGGCGTGGGCCGCATCGGAGACGCGCTGGCCAGCTTCGAGCGGGCCATCGCGCTGACACCCGGATTCGCGCAGGCTTGGAACAACCGCGGGAATGCGTTGCACGACCTGCTTCGGCTCGACGATGCACTGGCAAGTTTCGAGCGAGCGATGGAACTGCAGCCGGGTTACGCGGAGGCCATTATCAACCGCGGCATGGTCTTGCAGGACTTCTCGCGATTCGACGAAGCGCGCGCCGATTACGACACGGCCATCGCGCTTCGCCCTGCGTATCCCGAGGCCCATCAGCGCAGGGCCGCGCTGAGCCTGCTGCAAGGCCGGCTCGCCGAAGGCTGGGCCGACTACGAGGCGACCCACGCGCGCCCGCAGAACGCCGTGGAAGGCGCGGCGGCGGTACCGTTCTGGCAGGGCCAGGAATTGCGCGGCAAGTCGATCCTGCTGTCGGAGCCGAACGGGTTGGGCGATACGCTGCAGTTCTTCCGGTTCGTGCCCGAACTGGTCCGGCGCGGTGCCCGCGTCACCTTCCTGGGTCCACGCTCCTCGTTCAAGATTCTGCAGGGCTTCGCTTCGCAGGTGCAGTTCATCGAGCGGTTGGGCGAGTCGCGTCATGACTTCCAGTGCTGGTTGTGGAGCCTGCCGCACTACCTGGGCATCCACTCCACGGACCTGCTCGCCGCCACCATGCCCTATCTGCACATTGATCCCGTGCGCGTGCGCCATTGGGCGTCGGTGCTGAATCCGCAGCGTTTCAACATAGGCATTTGCTGGCAGGGAAATCCTGCGCGAAAAATCGATGCGGGCCGCTCGATTCCCCTGCGCCTGTTCGAGCCGCTGGCCCGGGTCCCCGGCGTGCGCCTGGTCAGCCTGCAGAAACAGTTCGGCCTCGACCAGCTGAAGGACTTGCCGCAGGCGATGGAGGTTCAACAACTGGAAGGCTTTGACGAGGGTCCCGATGCATTCATGGATTCTGCGGCGGCATTGCAGACGCTCGATTTGCTGGTGACGGCCGACACCTCCATCACGCATGTGGCGGGCGCCACCGGCCGGCCGGTCTGGCTGGCGCTCAACGCCGTGCCCGACTGGCGATGGATGTTGGACCGGAGCGACTCCCCCTGGTATCCCACCGTTCACCTGTTCCGCCAGGCGAGGCCAGGCGACTGGTCCACGGTATTCAATGACATGGCTAGCTCCCTCGAACTCCTGGTGCCCGGACGGCTTGCGGTCCGCCAGGCCTGAATGGGGCCATCGCAGGCAGTCTTCGCGGTAACATGTGGGCGGGCAGATCGTGCCCTGGCGGAGTCGACCATGCGTGGTGTCCTGATCCTGTTCTCGCTCGTGCTGTTGTCGGCCTGCGGATTCCATCCCCGCGCCCAGCTGAACCTGCCCGCGACGCTCGGGCCGGTTTCCGTGCAGACTGCCGACCCCTACAGCCCGCTTGGGCTTGAACTCGCAACCTCGCTGGAACGCGCCGGCGCGACCCCTGCGGTGGAAGGATCGCCTTCGTCGGCATTGAAGATCACCGCGGAAGCCTGGAGCACGGCGCCGCTGTCGGTGGACCAGTTCGCGCGCGTTCGCGAATACATCACCCGTTACCGCGTGGATTTCGTGCTGGTCGATGCCGCCGGCAAGCTCATCATCGAGCCGCAGAGCATCGAGTTGTCGCGTGAATACACTTACGACATCAACGCCTCCGCAGGCAGCCCGGCCGAACAGGAGTTGATCCAGCGCGAACTGCGCCGCGACATGCAGGCCGCCATCCTGCGTCGCCTGGATGTCGTGCTGCGTCCCAAGGCCTGATGGAACTGCGGGCCGACCGCTTCGAGCGGCAGCTTGCCAGCGAGCCACTGCGTCCCGCTTACCTGATCGCCGGCAGCGAACCGCTTATCGTGCAGGAATGCGCTGACGCAGTTCGCGCGAAGGCACGTAACGACGGCTATCTCGAACGGGAAGTGCTGGAAGTATCCGGCCGCGATTTCGACTGGAACGACCTGACAATGGGCGTGGCTTCGTTGAGCCTGTTCGCGAGCCGTCGCCTGTTCGACCTGCGCCTGCCCAGCGGAAAACCGGACAAGGACGGCAGCAAGGCCATCACCGACTTCTGCGACAACCCGCCGCCCGACACCATCCTGATGATCACTTGCCAGGACTGGAGCAAGAAGCACGCGGGCAAGTGGAGCGATGCCATCTCCCGCATCGGCCACGTGGTTACGGTGTGGCCGGTGAAGACCTCGGAATTGAATGACTGGCTTGATCGCCGGTTGCGCAGCCGCGGCCTGTCGGCCGAGCCTGCCGCCGTGCAACTGCTTGCCGAGCGGATAGAGGGCAACTTGCTGGCTGCCGCGCAGGAAGTCGAAAAATTGGCGTTGCTGGCGCCCGGCGCACGCCTGGATGCAGCGCGGATGGAAGCACTGGTTGCAGATTCTGCGCGCTACGATGTGTTCAAACTCGTCGAGGCATCGTTGGCGGGCGAGTCGCAGCGCGCAGTGCGGATACTGCGATCACTGCAACTCGAGGGCGAGCAGGTTCCCGGACTGGTGCCGATCCTTGCGATGGAGTTGTTGAAGCTCGCAAGTCTCGCGCGGATTGCCGCCAGCGGCGGCAACCTGGCCAATGCGATGCGCGATGCCTACATCTGGGATACCAAGCAGGCGCTCTATCGTCGCGCGCTGGAAAAACATCCGGCGTCACGCTGGGAGCAGTTCGTGGCCGAGGCAGGGCGCATCGACCTGGTTTCGAAGGGTCGTCTGGGCGGCGATCCGTGGCTGGCCCTGGAGCGCCTGTTGGTCGCCATGGCCCAGGCCAAGGCGCGCGTCTTGCTGGCCGGCTGATGCCGCGGCTGCTTTACGGCGGCACCTTCGATCCGGTCCATCTCGGCCACCTGGCCATCGCCCGCGTCGTGGCCGATACCTTCGGCGAGACCGTCTTCCTGCTTCCGGCAGCCGATCCCCCGCATCGTCCACCACCCGGCGCCAGCGCACAGCAGCGCGCGACCATGCTCGATCTCGCCTGCGCCGGCGACGGCCGCCTGAGAGTGGATCGTCGTGAACTCGATCGGCACGGCCCTTCGTACACTGTCGACACGCTCGCCGAAGTGCGGGAAGACCTGGGTCCGGAAGCGTCGATCATCTGGGTGATGGGCATCGATTCATTGCAGCAACTCGATACCTGGCACGACTGGAAACGCCTGTTCGACCTCGGCCATGTGTTGGGGGTGGAGCGGCCGACCGGACCCGTGGATCCGGAGTGGCTGGTTCGCCATGCGCCGGCGGTCGCATCTGAATTGGCTTCGCGCAGTTGCAGGCCGATCGAACTCGCGCAGTCGCCTGCGGGTGCTTACGCCGTCTTGCCGATGACTCCCTTGCGTCCCGAATCTGCGACCCAGGTGCGCTTGCGGCGGCGCCAGGGCGGTGACTGGCAGTCGCTGGTGCCGGGGCCCGTCGCCGCGTATATCGAGGAAAACGGCCTTTACCGGCTGGGTGGCGCCGGCTAGGGGTATAATTCGGCCGCGGCCAGAGCCGCTTACCGAGATAGCGTGTTGACCACAAAAGCCCAGGTCATCAAGACCAAGATGCCCGTGCCGGCGCCGACGCCGGAATCCCTGCTGAAGCAAGTGCATGCCGCCCTCGATGAAATGAAGGCCAAGGACGTGATCGAGATCGACGTCCGTGGCAAGACCAGCATTGCCGACTATTTGGTGGTCGCCTCCGGAACCTCGACCCGCCACGTCAAGTCGGTGGCCGACGAAGTCGTGCAGTTTTCGAAGAAGTGCGGCGTGATGCCGCTGGGCGTGGAGGGCGAGCGCGAGGCGGAGTGGGTGTTGGTCGACCTTGGCGATGTGATCGTCCATGTGATGTTGCCGCGCGTGCGCGAGTTCTACGCGCTCGAGCGTTTGTGGACCGTCGGCGACCAGCCGCCCGAGGCCGAGTCCGAAGCCTGAGTCGTGAAAGCCGTCCTGATCGCGGTCGGCGAGCGGGCCCCAGAGTGGGTGGCGGCAGGTTTTTCCGAATACCAGAAACGACTTTCCCACTGGCTGCCGATGGCGCTGGTGGAAATTGCGCCGGGAATCCGCGGCAAGGGTCGCGATGCTGCGCGCGCCACCAGCGATGAGGGCCTCCGCGTGATCGCCGCGCTGCCGAAGCAGTCGCACGTGGTTTGCCTGGATGGCCGCGGCAAGGCCTACAGCTCCGAACAACTCGCACAACGAATGGAAGCCTGGCGCCAGGGCGGACGTGACATTGCGTTCCTGATCGGCGGGCCTGAAGGCCACGCGCCCGACGTATTCTCAGCCGCGCATGAAAGCTGGTCGCTCGGGCCCATGACCTTGCCACACATGCTGGTGCGCCTGGTGGTCGCCGAGCAGTTGTATCGCGCCGCGAGCCTGCTCGCCAACCATCCGT
This sequence comes from Gammaproteobacteria bacterium, assembly GCA_031408815.1. Lineage (GTDB taxonomy): Bacteria > Pseudomonadota > Gammaproteobacteria > Xanthomonadales > Xanthomonadaceae > Arenimonas. The sequence goes on along the minus strand of JANNWV010000143.1, from coordinate 37,680 downwards.
ATCACCGCGCCTGAATCGGGCCGGGTTGCGACTTCAGCGACTCGTAATTCGGCCGTCGCACCGGCAAGCCCTGTTCGCAATCGCCCATGGCGCACAACAATCGCACCAGGTCAGGTTGTGCCTGCACCATCAGGTGGAATATCACGTTCTGTTCGAGTGATCCGCGCACGGCGCCAGAGCCCGGGCCGCGCGCCCAGATGCCGACGTCATCGCCGCCATGGGTTTCAGAACCCAGCGGCATTGTTGATTCCTGCAGGTAGTCGGGATCGGTGGTATCCACGTCGCGCAGTTGTGGTCGGCCGTTCGCGGCCAGGGCGCCCGATACGCCATGCGGAAAGCGCTTCGGTCCCTCCGGCTGCTGGTCCGTGGCGCCAGCGTAACCAGGCCCGTTGGCATAGCTGAGCGTTGTGTACGGAAGGCCCGTCGCGTCGTTTGCGAGTCCTGCCGGCGAATCCTCGCTGCTGCCCCCCATCACCTTGCCCAGGATGGGGTTTCCGCGCGCGGGATAGCCAACGAACGAAAGCGTGTGTGAGTGATCGGCAGTCACCAGGATCAAGGTGTCCGAAACATCGGTCATCTCGGTGGCGGCGCGTACGGCATCAGAGAACGCAATCGTATCGCTCAACGCGCGGAAGGCATTGCCGGCGTGGTGTGCGTGATCGATCCTGCCGCCCTCGACGACCAGTACGAAGCCCCTGGAGTTGCGTCGGAGTACGGCGATGGCGGCGCGCGTCATGTCGGCAAGACTCGGCTCGCCGCCACGATCCTTGGCGCGATCGTTTTCATAGTTCATGTGGTCGGGTTCAAAGAGTCCCAACAACTTGCCGGTACGGGCGAGGTCGAGCGAGGCCAACTGCTTGGCATTCCATACAAATTGTCCATCCTGATTTCGATCCCGCCATTCCTGGATCAGGTCGCGGCCGTCCAGGCGCCTCCCGGCAAACTCATCGTATTCGGGGTCCGGCGCGCCGGCGGGAAGGAATTCCCTGCGACCTCCGCCCAGGACGACTTCAATTCCGTCCCCCAGGTCGAACTCCGCGAGTTGACGCGCAATGTCGCGGCAGCCGGCGATGCGTGCCGGTTCAGGCAGGTCAGTGTCACTCTCCCATTCCCGTTCCGGCGAGTGTGCGTAGGTCGCCGCAGGCGTGGCGTGTGTAATGCGCGTGGTCGTGACCACGCCTGTTGCCAGGCCTGCCATTTCCGCCAGCTCGATCGCGGTCGCCATGGCCTGGGTGCGGGACGCATCGCAGTCGCCCCGGGCCGCTGCCTGCGCGATGCTGATCATTCCAGAACGGGTCTTGGCGCCGGTCATCATGGCGGTCATCGTGCTTGCCGAATCGGCCGTCTGTCGATCGGTGCTGTAAGTGCGGCTGAAGGCGGTCTGCGGGAAGGCTTCGAAGCTCAGCAGGTTTTCTTCGCCACGGCCGCCCTGCCGCTGGCCTTCCAGGATTCGGGCCGCGGCCACGGTGGTCAGGCTCATGCCATCGCCAACGAACAGGATGATGTTTCGCGCCCTGGCGGAAGCCGACGCACGCTGGTGGGCGGCAACGCTGCCGGCACGAAACCACCCGTCAGCAGTTTCCGCGTCCGGGTGCTGGATGACCGGGACGGCGAGCGATCCCTCTGGCGTCGAAGCCGGGCCCACCGACTTCGGCGTGACGGCTGCGCAGCCGGCCAACAGGCAAGCGGCCAATGCCAAGGTCAACCTTCGATTCATTTGCATCGGCCCCGTGATTCCAGGCTGCTAGTTTCGCCGAACCTGCATGACAGTTGTACAACTGGACCTGCTTCACGCTACTGGCGGCGGCACATCCCTGGCAGGCTTATCTTCAGCTCCACCGGTTATGCTTGGCGGATGCTCTACCTAGCCTCGAAATCCCCCCGTCGCCTCGAGCTCCTCCGCCAGTTGGGGATCGATCCCGAACTGGTGGACATCGAGGTCCCCGAGGTTCGCCTGCCCGGTGAACCCGCCGCCGATTACGTGAACCGCGTCGCCCGTGAAAAGGCCGGCGCCGGCTTGCTTTTGGTGATGTCCTCGCCGGGCGCGTTGGCGCTCGGCGCCGACACCGAAGTGATCCTGGGCGACGTCGTTTATGGCAAGCCCGCCGATGCCACCGACGCGGCGCGCATGCTGCGCGAGCTGTCGGGGCGGACCCATCGCGTAGTCACCGCTGTCTGGCTGATGAGCGCCGACCGCGAGGAACATGCCATCCAGCAATCCGACGTGCGCATCGTGGCCTTGTCCGAAGCCGACATCGCCGCCTACCTCGACACGGGCGAGTGGCAAGGCAAGGCCGGCGCGTACGCCATACAGGGCCGGGCGGGTGCTTTCGTGGCCCATCTCGACGGCAGCCATTCCAGCGTGATGGGGTTGCCGCTTTACGAGACCTGGGAACTCCTCCGCAAATTCGACGCACTGCCGACTGGCAAGGGAATGCCTCGTGTCTGAAGAAATCCTCATCAACGTGACCCCGCGCGAAACGCGCGTGGCGCTGGTCGAGAACGGAATGCTGCAGGAATTGCACATCGAGCGCGCGACGCGCCGAGGCGTGGTCGGAAACGTCTACAAGGGCCGGGTGCAGCGCGTGATGCCGGGCATGCAGGCAGCCTTCGTGGACATTGGCCTCGATCGCGCGGCATTCCTGCATGCTTCCGACATCCTGCGCCTGCCCCTGGACCAGTCCGAGCCGGCTGAAGACGCGGCTCCCTCCAATTTGCCGCCACCGGCGATTTCGTCGCTGGTGCACGAAGGCCAGGAAATCGTGGTGCAGGTGGTGAAGGATCCGATCGGCGGCAAGGGCGCCCGCCTGACCACGCAGATATCGATCCCGTCGCGCTACCTGGTGCTGCTGCCTTACTCGCGCGTGATCGGCGTGTCGGCGCGCATCGAGGACGAAGCCGAACGCACGCGCCTCAAGACCTTCATGGCGGGGCTGGTGAATGGCGCGGGGCTCGGTTACATCGTGCGTACGAATGCGGAAGGTCAGACCGAAGAAGCGCTGTCCGAGGACGTCGACTACCTGCGCCGCGCCTGGCAGATCATCCGCGACGCGAGCAACAGCACGCCCATCGGCCACTCCATCTACGACGACCTGTCGTTGCCCTTGCGCGCCATGCGCGACCTGATGAGCCACGACGTCGACAAGGTGCGTGTGGATTCGCGCGAAACATTCGAGAAGTTGATGGGCTTCGCGCGGCAGTTCATGCCAGAACTGGCCGACCGGGTCGAGCATTACTCGGGCGAGCGTCCCGTGTTCGAGCTGTTCGGCGTCGAAGACGAAATACAGCGCGCGATGTTGAAGGAGGTGCCGTTGAAATCCGGCGGCCACCTGATCGTGGACCAGACCGAGGCCATGACGACGGTGGACGTGAACACCGGTTCCTTCCTCGGCCAGCGCAACCTGGAAGAAACCGTTTACCGCACCAACCTGGAGGCGGCGCAGTCGGTGGCGCGGCAATTGCGGCTGCGAAACCTCGGCGGCATCATCATCATCGACTTCATCGACATGACCGATGAAGAACACAAGCGCCAGGTGTTGCGCACGCTCGAGAAGGGCTTGGCGCGCGACCACGCCAAGACCGCGGTCCATGATTTTTCACCCCTGGGCCTGGTGGAGATGACGCGCAAGCGCACCACGGAAAGCCTGGAGCGGCAGTTGTGCGAGCCGTGCCACGAATGCGGCGGCCGCGGCAGCCTGAAAACCTGCGAGACGATCGTGTACGAAATATTCCGCGAGATCACCCGCGCGGTCCGGCAGTTCGAGGCATCGCAGTTGCTGGTGATCGCTTCGCCGATCGTGGTGACGAAGATCACCGATGAAGAGTCGGCCTCGGTCGCCGAACTGGAAGAGTTCCTGGGCAAGAGCATCCGCTTCCAGGCGGATGAACAATACGCCCAGGAACAATTCGACGTGGTGCTTCTCTAGCAGTGTCGACCGCCCTGCGCCGACGGATCCGACACGCGCGTCGCTGGACGGGCTACGGCGTATTGGTCGTGCTGATCGTGGTGGCGCTGATGGTCGGCGTCGCCAACCAGCTGTTGCCGATGGTGGAACGACACCCGGACAAGATCGCTGCATGGCTGAGCGCTCGCGTCGGCGAGCCGGTCAGTTTTTCCAAGGCGCATGGCGAATGGACGCGGCGCGGACCGCGTTTCATCCTCGACGACCTGCATGTCGGCAAGGGCGCGACCGAACTGGCCATCGGCCGGGCACAATTGCAGGTGGCGATGTACTCGGGCCTGCTGCCCGGGCATCCGCTCACCGAACTCAAGATTCGCGACCTGCTGCTGACCCTGGTCCAGGATGCCGACGGTCGATGGAAAGTCGTGGGCTTGCCGGGCCAGACCGAGGCTGATCCGCTGGATCGCCTCGAGGGTTTCGGCGAGTTGCAGATCGAGCGCGCGCAACTCACGATTCGCGCGCCAAAACTGAAGGTGGACATGCACGTGCCGCGCGTGGATGCGCGCATCCGCGTGAATGGTCCCCGCTTGCGCGTTGGCGTGTCGGCCTGGGCGGAGGCGGGCGACTTGCCGGTCTCGGCGGTGCTGGACGTGCATCGGACCACCGGTAATGGACTGCTATGGGTCGGCACCGACAAGCTCGTTCTTTCGCACTGGCACCGTGCGCTCGCGTCGGTGGGCGTGGTGCCGGAGCAGGGCACGGCCAAGCTGGGCGTCTGGGCGAAACTGCAGGACCGGCGCGTCGGCGAGGTGACGCTCGAAGCGGAACTCGAGCAGGCGCGAATGCACTCGGCCCAGCCCCTGCGCCTGAGCGACGGCAGCAGCCGACCCGCACGCCTTGATTTCGACCGGCTGGAGGCGAGCGCCCGATGGCGTCTGACCGCGAATGGCTGGCAGCTGATCGCGCCACGCCTCAACGTCGCCAAGGCCGGCAAGGTAGCGCACCTGGACCAATTGGTTATAGACGGTGGATACCAATACAGGCTATCCGGTCCGCAGCTGGACCTGGCGCCACTCGCAGCCATTGTTTCCCTGAGTGACCGCTTTCCCGATCCGCTGCGCGTGTTCCTTCAACAATCCAGTCCGCAGGCCTTGTTGCGCGACGTGCACATCGTCGGCAGCCGCGAAGGTCCGATGCGGGGGTCGATGACGGTTTCTCGACTTGAACTGCAACCCTTCGCCAAGCGCCCAGGCGTCTCGGGTCTCGCGGGAAAGATCCAGTTCGACGAGCGTGGCGGCGTGATGCGCATCGAGCCGGCGACGATCCGCGTGGATTGGCCGGGCGGTTTGCGCCAGCCGGTGGACCTGCAGCTCAGCGGCTCCATTGCTGCCTGGAAATCCGGGCCCGGATGGAACGTCGGATTCGACCGGGTACAACTGAAAGGCAGCGATTTTGGCGCCAACGTGCGGGCCGAGCTCGGTTTCCAGGGTGACGGCAGCGCGCCGACGCTCGATCTTGCAGCGGATCTTGCGCCCTCGAGTTTCGCGACGGCGAAGACGTTCTGGATCCTCAACAAGATGCCCGAGTCCTCTGTCCGCTGGCTGGACACGGCCCTGGTGGAAGGACAGGTGCTGGACGGGCGCATCACCATTGGCGGCGATCTCGATGACTGGCCGTTCCGGAACAACACCGGGCGCTTGGACGCCCGGGCGCGAATTCGCGGTGCCACGCTCAAGTTCAACAACAACTGGCCCGCCGGCCAGGCAATGGACCTCGACGTGGCCTTCAATGGGCCGGGCATGGAGCTTGCCGGCATTGCCGTGCTGCGAGGTAACCCGATCAAGCGAATCGTCGGCGGCATCGCCGACTTCCACGCGCCGGTGCTGAAACTTGAAATCGACTCGGACACGCGTGGCGAGCCGTTGCGCCAGCTGATGATGGAAAGCTCGCTCAATCGCGAATACGGCGAGCACCTGAAGGCCATGACCATCGGCGGCGTTGCGAAGGTGGCCTTGTTGCTGGACTTGCCGCTACGCGAAGGCCTGGGCGAGAAACGCATCGAGGGCACGCTGGATCTCGATCGCGCCAGTCTCGCCGATTCGCGCTGGGACATCGCCTTCACCCAGGTCAGCGGCCGGACCCGGTTTTCGCAACACGGATTCGCTACCGAGGACTTGCGCGTGCTGTTCGGCAACCAGCCCGGCGTCTTCAACCTGCGCGTCGGACAGCAAGTCGGCGATGCAACACTGGCGGCACTGGCAACCCTGGACGGCCGCTTCGCCGGGCCCACCTTGATCGATCGCTACGAGGACCTGGCGTGGCTGAAGCCATGGATGACCGGAAACAGCAACTGGAAGCTGGCGGTGCGGATTCCCAAGGCGGTAGGCAAGCGGCAACCGCCTTCGCAGCTGCGCGTGATCTCCGACCTGGTCGGCACCAGCCTGTCCATGCCCGAGCCTTTCCGCAAGCCCTCAGGAGAGGCCTTGCCGCTGGACCTGCAGCTGGCGCTGCCCATCGAGCAGGGCGAGATGAACCTGCGCCTGGGCAACCTGATGCGCATGCGCGCACAGCTGCGCCAGAATCAGCCCATTACGGGCGCGATGCAATTCGGTGAAGGAAGCCTGCCTGCGATCCCGGCGAAAGGCATCAACGTGCGTGGCACGGCCCCTGTCGTGGATGCAACGGGGTGGGTGGCGTTTTCCGGCAAGGGCACCAGCGCGTCCACGATCAACGACGTAAACCTGCAGGCGGGCCAGTTGATCTTCCTGGATCGCAGCTTCGCCGATGCCAGGCTCGAGCTGAGCACAGGCGCGGCGATGACTGTGGCGAAATTCAAGGGCAAGGGCATCGAAGGATCGATCGAGATACCGACCGAGTCCTCGCGTCCCGTGCAGGGCCGATTCGCGCGGCTGTACCTGCCGTCTGACACCGGACCGGAGCAACCGGCGTCCGCGGATCCGGGCGGAGGCGCTGCGGCATCGAGCATGGCCGTCGAAGATCCGGCGGCGCTGCCGCCATTGCGTTTCTCCATCGCCGACCTGCGCATTGGCCAGGCGCAACTGGGAAAGGCCGAACTGGCAACGTCACCCATGCCCGGTGGAATGCGCATCGAAAAATTTCAGACCCAGGCCAGGAACCTCAACCTGAGCGCCGCGGGTGAGTGGGTGCGAACCGCTGGCGGCACGCGCTCGAATTTCCGCCTCGAATTCGCCGCCAACAGCCTGGGGCAAATGCTCGACGCGCTCGGCTACAAGGACATGGTGCAAGACGGCAAGACCAAGGCGACGCTGGCTGGAAGTTGGCCGGGCTCGCCCGGCGCATTTGCCCTGGCCGCGGTAACCGGCTCGTTGAAGCTGGACGTCGGCGAGGGGCGATTGCTGGACGTCGAGCCGGGTGGTTCTGGCCGCATCCTGGGCCTGATCAGCCTGGCCGAAATTCCAAGGCGCCTGTCGCTGGATTTCAGCGACTTCTTCAAGAAGGGTTTTTCGTTCAACACGGCGCGCGGCGATTTCACCTTCAACGACGGCAAGGCCCGCACCGACAACTTGCGCATCGACGGGCCGGCGGCAGAGGTTCGCGTCAGCGGTGAAACCGGCCTGCGCGAGCAGGTGTACGACCAGCGCGTGGAAGTGCTGCCCAAGGCCGGCGGCATCCTGCCGGCGATTGGATTGCTAGCCGGCGGGCCGGCCGGCGCCGCCGTCGGCGCGATGGCGCAGGCGGTCCTGCAGCGGCCGCTGAAGCAGACCACGCGCGTCGTCTACAAGGTCAGCGGGCCGTGGGCGAATCCCGTGACGAAGATCATCGAGCGCGGCCCGGCGCGACCCCCCGCGCCACCGGCCCAACCGGCAGCGACACCCGCCGCGCCGCCTTGATTCCCCGCGACCTGACCGCACCTAACCTCTGTAGCCCATCTTGAGAGAGCAATGACCCAAACCCTGGAACTCGCCCAAACACGGCTGCTGACGCCCACCGGAATGGGTCTGTCTGAAATCGACCAGGCGTTCTCTCGCCTGATGGGGCCGGGCGTGGATTTCGGCGACCTGTATTTCCAGCACAGTCGTCGCGAAAGCTGGACGGTGGAAGACGGCATCGTCAAGGACGGTGCGCATTCCATCGAGCAGGGTGTGGGCGTACGCGCGATCAGCGGCGAGCGAACCGGCTTTGCCTATTCCGACGATATCCGCAGCGATGCGCTGATCGATTCGGCGGCGGCGGCGCGGGCCATCAGCCGCGACGGCGGCACCCATGCGGCTGGACATCGCATCGCGGTGGCGGGACGGCAGCTCTATGCGCCTGAAGATCCCATCGAAGGCATGGCGCCAGAAACAAAAGTGGCAGCGTTGCGCGAGATCGACGCCTTCCTGCGCGCCGCCGATCCGCGCGTGAAACAAGTGGTGGTGAGCTTGATGGGCGCGGTGGACACGATGCTGGTGGCGCGCAGTGACGGTGTGCTTGCCGCCGACGTGCGGCCGCTGGTGCGCTTCAACGTGCAGGTGTACGTCGAGGAAAACGGGCGTCGGGAATCAGGCTACGCCGGTTGCGGCGGTCGCTACTCGTACGAGCAGTTGTTCCTCGAGGACAAACCGCGGGCGACTGCGCGCGAGGCCCTGCGCCAGGCCTTGGTCAGCTTGGAAGCGGAAGATGCGCCCGCCGGCGTAATGCCTGTCGTGCTCGGCCCGGGCTGGCCGGGCGTGCTGTTGCATGAAGCCGTCGGCCATGGGCTGGAAGGTGATTTCAATCGCAAGGGCACGTCGGTCTATTCCAATCGTATTGGCCAGCGTGTTGCGGCGCCGGGTGTGACGATCGTTGACGACGGCACCCTGGCGGGCCGGCGCGGGTCGCTCAACGTGGACGACGAAGGCACCGTCACCCAGTGCACCACGCTGATCGAAGACGGCATCCTGCGTGGCTACCTGCAGGACACGTTGAATGCACGGCTGATGGGAATGGCGCCGACCGGCAACGGCCGTCGCGAGAGTTTTGCCCACCTGCCGATGCCGCGCATGACCAATACCTACATGCTGGCCGGCAACCACGATCCTGCCGAGATGATCGCGTCGGTCGAGCGCGGGCTGTACGCGCCGAATTTCGGTGGCGGCCAGGTGGATATCACCAGCGGCAAGTTCGTGTTCTCGGCCAGCGAGGCCTACCTCATCGAAAACGGCCGCATCACTCGCCCGGTGAAGGGCGCGACCCTGATTGGCAACGGACCGGAGACGATGAACCGGGTCAGCATGATCGGCAACGACCTTGCGCTCGATGCCGGGGTCGGAATTTGCGGCAAGGACGGACAGAGCGTGCCGGTCGGCGTCGGCCAGCCTTCACTGAAGATCGACGCGATGACGGTCGGCGGCACGCGTGCCTGAGCAGCGGCCGTGTTCTCAGTCCGGCGGATCGGTTTCGCCCTGCATCAATTCGCGCAGCTCGCGAAACAATTCGCGATAGGCATGCGGTGGTTTGTTGTGCAGTTGTTCTTCGCGTGCATTGCGCGCCAGCTGGCGCAGGCGTTGCCGGTCGGCCTGCGGGTAGTCGGCAAGCAGGTCGGCCAGCGCAGTGTCGCCTTCGGCAACGATCTGGTCGCGAAGCGCCTCGATGCGATGCAGGGCGGCGGTTTCGCGGCGCGAGTCGGCCTTGTCGTGTTCCATCGCGGCGCGGATCGCGTCGAGCGTTTCATCGCTTTCGCGACGAAGCTTCTTGGCGAGGAATCCGACCTGCCGCTTGCGCGCGATCTGCGCGGTGATGCGCTGCGCTGCGATGGCGATGGCCAGCAAGTCGTCGCCCATCGGAATCTGGGCGAGCCGCGCCGCCGGTTGATCCACCAGTCGGTGGGCGAGTTCGAGCACGGCCAGCGCCTCGCGACGCATGTCGCCTTTGCTCGGGCCGAGGTAATCGCCTGAATCTTCGTCAACACCACGTGCCATCGTTCATCAATCCACGGGAAACACGCATAGTATGGGCATGACCACCGACATCACCAAATCACGGCCGCGGTCCGAACACGCCAGCGACGCCGATCGGCTGGCCGGCCTCGCGGCCCAGGTGCTCGAGCTGGCAGCCGCACGCGGCGCCAGCCAGGCTGAAGTTTCGATCAGCGAGGACAGCGGGCTGGCTGTCAACGTGCGCATGGGCGAGGTGGAAACCGTCGAGCGCACTCGCGACAGGGGCGTTTCCCTGACGGTTTACTTCGGCCAGCGCAAAGCCAGCGCGAGTACCGCTGACCTGCAGCCCGCCAGCCTGCTGGCGACCGTCGAGCAGGCCTGTGCGATTGCAAAATTCACGGAAGCCGACAGCGCGGCGGGATTGGCCGATGCCGGGCTGATGGCGCGCGACATCGGCGACTTCGACCAGTGGCATCCCTGGGACATCGATGCAGAGCGCGCCATCGCCCTGGCCATCGCCGCCGAGGCCCGTGGCCGCGATACCGATCCGCGCATCAGCAATTCGGATGGCTCGGCGGTCAATACCAGCACCAGCATCGCTACCTACGCCAACAGTCATGGCTTCATTGGCTTCGAGCGCAGCACGAGCCATTCGATCAGTTGTTCGCTCATCGCCGGACGCGACGACGGCATGCAACGTGATTACTGGTATACCGCCGGGCTTTCTGCCGATGACCTCGAGACGCCGGCGCAGGTCGGGCGACGCGCCGCCGAACGCACGGTCGCGCGGCTCGACCCTCGTTCGATCCGCACCGGCGATTTTCCGGTGTTGTTCTCTCCCGAGATGTCGCGCAGCCTGGTCGGCCACCTGCTGGGCGCGGTGTCCGGCGGCGCGCTCTATCGTCGCGCCAGCTTCCTGCTCGACTCGGTCGGCACGCGATTGTTTCCCGAATGGTTCTCCATCGTCGAAGACCCGTTCGTTTCGCGCGGGTTCCGGTCGGCATCCTTCGATGCCGAAGGCGTGGCGACGCGGCACCAGGACCTGGTTCGCGACGGCGTGCTTTCGCGCTACGTGCTGGGTAGCTATTCGGCGCGCAAGCTTGGCCTCGCCACGACTGCCAATGCCGGTGGCGTTCACAACCTGCAGATCACGAGCAACGCCGTGGATGCTGGCTCGATGATGCGGCAAATGGGAACCGGATTGCTGGTGACGGAGCTGATGGGGCAGGGCGTCAACACCATCACCGGCGACTACTCGCGTGGCGCCGCCGGTTTCTGGATCGAAGGCGGGGAAATCCAGCACGCCGTGGACGAAATCACCATCGCCGGCAACCTGCGCGACATGTACCAGGCCATCGAAGCGGTGGGCGCAGACATAGACCGCCGATCGCACATCAGCATCGGTTCCGTGCTGGTCGGCAAGATGATGGTGGCCGGCGAATCCTGAGGCGTGCCCGACTTGACATGGGGCTGAACGCAGCGGAAATTCAGCAGGCGCACGCGCGGTGCGCTCTTGAAGGGGCCTGGGAAATGTCCGAAGCAAACGATTACACGACGCCGCCACCGCCGCCATCCGGCACGCCGGGCGCCGAGGAAAGGCAGTGGGCGATGTTCGCGCACCTGTCCGCGCTGCTGGGCGGCTTGCTGACGGGCGCTGTCGGCGGCTGGGGCTCGTTTATCGGCCCGCTGATCATCTGGCTGGTCAAGAAGGACACCATGCCCTTCGTCAACGACCAGGCCAAGGAAGCCCTGAATTTCAACATCACCGTTTCCGCGATCTTCCTCGCGCTCTGGATCCTGACCGTGGTCACCTTGTTCATCGGCGCGCTGCTGACGTTCCCGCTGATGGCGATCGTAGGTATCGCGGCGCTGGTATTCATCGTCATCGCAGCCATCAAGTCCAACGAGGGTGTGGCCTATCGCTATCCCTTCGCGATCCGCTTGATCAAGTAAGCACGCCGCAACACGAGCGACAATCGGATACGTGGCTCGCGCGGGTCAATTGGCCCGCGCGATCGCGTATTGCGCCAGCATCCTGAGGGCATCGGCGTTGACGCCGAGCGGCGCCAGCGCCAGTTGCATGGCTTCGTCCAACGCCGCCAGTCGTTGCCGCGCTGCGGCGAGCCCGAGCAATCCCGGATAGGTTGATTTTCCCTGCGCTGCGTCCTTGCCTGCGGTCTTTCCCAATTGGCCGGCATCGCCTTCCACATCTAGGATGTCGTCGCGAATCTGGAAGGCAAGGCCAAGCGCGTCGGCGTAGGTGTCGAAATGCGCCAGGACGTCATCGGAGGCGCCGCCCGAAATCGCGCCCATCCGTACCGCGGCACGGATCAGCGCGCCGGTCTTCATCGAGTGCAGTTGTTCCAGTTGCGCCAGCGACAGCGTCGCGCCGGTTGCGGCCATATCCATCGCCTGGCCGCCGCACATGCCCTGCGCACCCGTCGCCTGGGCCAGTTCACGCACCAGCATCAACCGGATCCCGGCACTGGACGGCGCGTCGGCCAATTCCGAAAACGCGAGTGACTGCAGCGCGTCGCCAACGAGGATGGCCGTCGCTTCGTCGAAGGCGACATGTACGGTGGGCTGGCCGCGTCGGAGAGAATCATCGTCCATCGCCGGCAAGTCGTCGTGCACCAGCGAGAACGCGTGGATCAGTTCCACTGCCGCCGCGGGCGCATCGAGCACGGACTCGTCGGCATCGCAGGCGCGTCCGGCGGCATAGACCAACAACGGACGCAAGCGCTTGCCACCGCCTAGCACTGCGTGGCGCATCGCTTGGTCGAGTCTTGGAAACGAGGGTTGTCGTGACAGGGCCTTTTGCAGCGCGACCTCGACCCGATCACGCCAGGCCGGGATCAGTGCTTCAACCGCCATGGGGCTTGAAGTCTTCCGCGCTGGCCGGCTGGGTCGGGTCGGCCAGCAGGCGCACGCGCTGTTCGGCTTGTTCCAGCGCTTTCTGGCATTCGCGATACAGCGCGATGCCACGCTCATACGCGGCCAGGGATTCGTCGAGGCTTTGCTCGCCCTTCTCCATTTTCTGGACGAGCTGCTCGAGTTCGTCCAGGGCGCGCTCGAAACTTGCGGCAGCGGTTGCCGGGGTCGCGGATTGCTTGCTCATGCGCAAAGTGTGGGCCGAGGGCAGGGGCCGGTCAATTGCCGCCAGCATCGGAGCCAGCCTGCCAGTCCAAGGCCAGGCGGTGCGCGGCGCACCAGGCATCGAGCCGCGCCGAGACGATCAGGTCGCCGGCGCTGAGCAATTCGCCATCGCCGGCGAACAGCAAGGGCATGCGTTCGCGCCGCCACGGCAGCACGTGCCGTTGCTGCAACTGGTGCTTGAGCGAATGCGAGTGGGCACGGCCGGGCAGGCGGATCCTTTCACCGCCTTCGCGCGAGGCGACGCGGCAGGCGCCGAATTCGCCGGTCAGTGAAACGGTGTCCGGGTTGGCCGCCGTATTCGCGTCGAGCGGCTTGAATTGAAGCGCGCCGCCGACCGGAAGCTCGAGCTTGCCGATGCCATCCCAGGGGCGCTCCCAGCGACCGGGCAGGGCATCGGGCTTCCAACTGGCATGAAGCCCATCGCGCCAGCGCCGCAACACCGCGCCGGACCAGCGATATTCGCCTGCGCTGTCTGCCGGTCCGGACAGCAATTGTTCCGCGATCAGGCCATAGGCGCGTCGTCGCAGCGGAGGCAGTTGCTGCTTGTCCAGCCAGCGGCGCAATACCCGCGCCCGCCAGGCCGGATCGAGCGCCAGCAATGCGGGAATGCGCAATACGGTCGGGTTGTCGCGATCGACGATGTTGGCCAATCGTCGATCGGCCTCCTCGCCCAGCAGGCGTGCATCTTCGGCAAGAAGGGTGGCGCTCTGCGCCAGCGCAGTCGCCGCCTGCGACCAGCGTTGCTGCAGCAGCGGCATCACCTGGCGGCGCAGGAAATTGCGATCCGGGCCGTCGTCGGCATTGGACGGATCGTCGCACCACGAAAGTCCATGCGAGTTTGCGTAGGCAAGCAACTGTGAGCGCGCCAGTCCCAGCAGCGGTCGCAACAGCACGCCGTCGGCGAAGCGGCGTTGTCGTCGCATCGCCGCCAGTCCATCGCTCCCGGAACCACGCAGCAGTCGCAGCAGCACGGTTTCAGCCTGGTCGTCCTGGTGGTGCGCGAGCACGAGTGATTCTCCGGGGCGCAGGTGCTGGGCGAACGCGGCATAGCGGGCATCGCGGGCGGCGCCTTCCATGCCCTGGCCACTGTCGCGGCGCACCCGTACGCGTTCGATGATGCAAGGCACGCCGAGCGAGTCGCACAGACGCAGGCAGTGTTCGCTCCACAGGTCGGCATCGTCGTGCAGCCCATGGTGCACGTGCAGCGCCCGCAGTTCGGCGTCCGCAGCGGTGCGTGATGTCGCCAGGGCATGCAGCAGCACAGTGGAATCCATGCCCCCGCTCAGCCCGACCAGCAGGGACTGCCCGTCAAGCTCGCTCAGTGCGTCGTGGACGGCTTTGCCGGGCATTCGGGCGGCTCAGGCAGCCTGGTAGGCTCCGTAGCCGCGCAGGCGCTGGTAGCGCTTCTCGAGCAGCGACCCGGTGTCGAGTTTTTCCAGTTCGGCCAGTTCTTCCAGCAGGGCGCTGCGCAAGGTTGCCGCCATGGCGCCGGGGTCGCGATGCGCGCCGCCGAGGGGTTCGGGAATGACCCGGTCGATCAGTCCGTGTTCAAGCAAGCGCACGGCGGTCAGGCCCAGTGCTTCGGCCGCGTCCTTGGCCTTGTCGGAACTCTTCCACAGGATCGACGCGCAACCTTCGGGGGAGATCACCGAGTACGTGCTGTACTGGAGCATCAGCGTGCGATCGCCGACGCCGATCGCCAGTGCGCCGCCCGAACCGCCTTCGCCGATCACCGAGCAGATGACCGGGATTTTCAGTTCGGCCATCTCCAGCAGGTTACGGGCGATGGCCTCGGACTGGCCGCGCTCCTCCGCGCCGACACCCGGATAAGCGCCCGGCGTGTCGATGAAGGTGAACAGGGGCAGGCCGAAGCGTTCGGCCATCTTCATCAGGCGCAAGGCCTTGCGATAGCCCTCTGGACGCGGCATGCCGAAGTTGCGCTTGATCTTGCTCTTGGTGTCGCGGCCCTTCTGCTGGCCGATGACCACGCAGGAACGGCCATCGATGCGTGCCAAGCCGCCTACGATCGCGGCGTCGTCGGCAAAGGCGCGGTCGCCGGCGAGTTCATGGAACTCGTCGCAGATCAGGTTGATGTAATCGAGCGTATAGGGGCGCTGCGGATGCCTTGCCAACTGGGAGATCTGCCAGGGCGTCAGCGCGCCGAAGATTTCCGCCGTGCGCACGCGCAGCTTTTCCTGCAGCCCTTCCACTTCGACGTCGATGTTGACCGATTGTCCGGTGCTGGCCCGGCGCAGTTCCTGGATCTTGGCTTCCAGGTCGGCGATGGGTTGTTCGAAATCGAGGAAGTTGGGATTCATGGGCACGGGCTTCGGGGGAGATACGGGGCAAATACTAGCAGGGAGGGCCTATGAGGCCGGCACCCGGCGGAGGAGGTGCCTAGGGCGAGGAGCTCGCCCACGGGCGGTGCAGGGCCAGGCTGACCTGGCTGACGCCGCGCAGGGCGCGCAGCTGGTTGATGAGTTCGGCATCCGTGCGAACCGAGGCGGGCCCGTTGAGGTCCACTACGCCCCTGCAGCCAGCGGTGACGAGGTCCAGTCGCAGCGGCGTGCCACCCGGGCGGTAGGCCGCCATGGCTTGCTGCAGGCGCTCCCAGGCGCCTTCTTCGCGCAGGTCCACGGTCAGCGCCAGGCGACGGCCGTACTGCGCGCACAGGCTGCGGAAGTCCCAGCATTGCCGGGCGCGCAGGGAATAGCCGCCGTTGAAGCTGTCCTCGCGCAGGCCGCCCTCGACGATGATGATGCGATCGCGCGACAGCAGTGGCGCGAACTCGCTGAAGGCATCGCTGAAGAATGCGCATTCCAGCCGGCCGTGGGTGTCCTCGATCTGCACGAAGGCCTGGTTGTCGCCGCGACGACGCACCGCGGTGACGAGGCCCGCCAGCACGACCTGCGCTTCGCCCCGGTTGTTGCGCTTTTCGCTGAACACCCGGTCCAGGTCGCCGAGGGTATTGCCGACCAGGTTGGCCAATTCATCCTTCCAGGGGTCCAGCGGGTGGCCGCTCAGGAAATGGCCGAGCGTTTCGCGTTCTCCCACCAGCTTCTGGTCGAGCGTCCAGTCCGGGGCGACCGGCAACTCGATGTGGATTTCCGGCAAGTCGCCAGCGCCGCCGAACAGCGAGGCCTGGCCGGCTTCGCGTTCGCGCGCGAGTTGTTCGGTGGCCTTCATCACTTCGGGCAATTGCAGCATCAGCGAGGCGCGATTGGCACCCAGGCTGTCGAGTGCGCCGGCGTGCACCAGCGCTTCGAGCACGCGGCGATTCAACTTGCTGGAGTCCACGCGCTTGCAGAAATCCAGCAAGTCGCGGAACGCCCCGTCGCGCAGCCGCGAATCGGTGATTGCCTCGCAGGCGCCGCGGCCCACGCCCTTCACTGCACCCAGCCCGTAGCGGATGGTGCGCGCGTCGAGCGCCTTGAACATGTAGTCGGAGGAATTGACATCGGGCGCCTGTACCTTCAGGCCCAACGCGCGCGCATCGTCCAGGAAATTGACCACCTTGTCGGTGTTGTCCATGTCCGATGACAGGGTCGCCGCCATGAAGTCAGCCGGATGGTGGGTCTTGAGCCATGCCGTCTGGTAGGCGATCAATGCATAGGCGGCCGAGTGCGACTTGTTGAAGCCGTAGTCGGCGAATTTTTCCATCAGGTCGAAGATCGGCGACGCCACGCGCGCGGCGATGCCGTTGCTTTCGGCGCCGTCCTCGAACTTGAAGCGTTCCTTCGCCATTTCCTCGGGCTTCTTCTTGCCCATGGCGCGACGCAGCAGGTCGGCGCCGCCCAGCGAGTAGCCGGCCAGCACCTGCGCGATCTGCATCACCTGTTCCTGGTAGACGATGACGCCGTAGGTCGGCTTGAGGATTGGCTCCAACAGCGGATGCGGATAGCTGACTTCGGCGCGGCCGTGGCGACGGTTGATGAAGTCGTCCACCATGCCGGCGCCCAGCGGGCCGGGGCGGAACAGGGCCGCCAGCGCAATCAGGTCTTCGAAGCAGTCGGGTTCGAGCTTGCGGATGTAGTCCTTCATGCCGCGTGATTCAAACTGGAACACTGCAGTGGTCAATCCGCGCGACAACAGCTTGTAGGTCGGCTTGTCGTCGAGTGGCAGCGCCAGTATCTCGAGCGCCGCTTCGCCTGCGGCAGCGCGTCGCGCGTTGATCGCCTTTACCGCCCAGTCAATGATGGTCAGCGTGCGCAAGCCCAGGAAGTCGAACTTGACCAGGCCGATTGCCTCGACGTCATCCTTGTCGAACTGCGTGACGATGCTCTTCGCAGTCTCGCCTTTCCCGACGTGTTCGGCGAACAGGGGTGAAAAGTTGGTCAGCGGCGTCGGCGCGATCACCACGCCGCCGGCATGCTTGCCGGCGTTGCGGGTAAGGTCTTCGAGCTTGCGCGCCAGGTCGAGCAGGTCGCGCACGTCGTCTTCGCTGCGGTAGCGGGCGATAAGTTCGGCCGAGGCGAGGTTGCTGTCCTTCTTCGCCGCATCCGATTCGCCGAGCGCATCGTCGAGGCTGACGCCGAGCGTCAACGGAATCAACTTGGCGATCGAGTCCACGAAGCCATACGGATAACCGAGCACCCGACCGGAGTCGCGCACCACGGCCTTCGCGGCCATGGTGCCGTAGGTGATGATCTGGCTGACCTTGTCACGGCCGTACTTGCGCGCCACGTAGTCGATGACCTCGTCGCGCCGGTCCATGCAGAAGTCGATGTCGAAGTCGGGCATCGACACGCGTTCGGGGTTGAGGAAGCGCTCGAACAGCAGGTCGTAGCGCATCGGGTCGAGGTCGGTGATGCCCAGCGCCCAGGCGACCAGCGAACCCGCGCCCGAACCGCGGCCCGGTCCGACCGGAATATCGTTTTCCTTGGCCCAGTTGATGAAGTCGGCGACGATCAGGAAGTAGCCGGGGAAGCCCATCGAGTCGATGACTTTCAGTTCCGTCGCCAGTCGGGCGTCGTAGTCCGTGCGCGCGAAGCCGGTCGCCATCGCGTGCTTGCCCAGGCGTGCTTCCAGTCCCCGCTGCGCGCTGGCCTGCATCCACGATTCCAGCGTGTAACCGTCGGGCACCGGAAAATCCGGCAGGTAATAGGTGCCCAGCGACAATTCGAAATTGCAGCGCTTGGCCAGTTCCACGGTGTTGGCCAAGGCTTCGGGAACATCGGCGAACAATTCCGCCATTTCCGCCGGAGATTTCAGGTATTGCTCGGGCGAGTGCTCGCGCGGGCGCTTCGGGTCGTCCAGTACACGACCGGTGGCGATGCATACGCGCGCTTCGTGCGCATCGAAATCGGAACGATCGAGGAAGCGCACGTCATTGCTGGCGATAAGCGGCAAGCCCGACTCGCCGGCAAGATCCAGGGCCGCGGCGTTGAACGCCTCTTCACCGGCACGCTGCGTGCGTGTCAGTTCCAGGTAAAGGCGATCAGGCAGCACGGCCTGCCACTGTTGCAGCCAGGCAACGGCCTGCTCGCGGCGTCCGGCGGCCAAGGCCTGGCCGGCCGGGCTTTCACGGCCTGCGATGACGATCAATCCCTCGTTGTCGGCCAGCAACCAGTCGGGCTGCACGGCGACGTAGTCGCCCCGGTGGCCTTCCAGGAAAGCGCGCGAGATCAACCGTGACAGGCTGAGAAAGCCGTTGCGATTCTGGCAGAGGATGGAGACGCGGGCCGGCGCCTGGCCATCCTGCGCAATGAACAGGTCGGCGCCGCAGATGGGCTTGAGCCCAGCGCTTTCGGCCGACTTGTAGAACTTCACCAGTGCAAACAGGTTGCTGGTGTCGGTGATGGCAACGGCAGGCAGGCCAAGTTCGGCACAGCGCTGCACCAGCGGCGCGATGCGCAGCGTGGAATCGGTCAGCGAGTACTCGCTGTGCAGGTGCAGGTGGACGAACGTCGGGGACATGCCAGGGTTTTCGGAGGCAAGACCCCAGCTTAGGCCGGGGGGCCGGGGGCGACAAGGCTTGACATCGCCGGCCCGGGAAAGGCCGGCCGGCCAGGCCCTGAATCCTGACCGGCCAGACGCCTAGACGCGGGGTTCAGCAGACGCGGAACGGTCGGCTGTAGGGGAGGGGACGCGCATAGCCGCGTTCACGCACGGTCTGGCGATGGATCATGGCGCTGGCCTGCGCCAGGCATTCGCGTTCCCATTCAGCGCGGCGCTCGTCGGCGCTGCCACGGACGCGGAACTCGCTGCAGAAGCGGCAGTAGTCGAGATAGTCCTGCACTTCGCCGGCGAATTCCGACCAGCTCAGTTCGATCAACAGCGCGTCGTCCAGGTGGCCGATCAGCGGCAGGTCATCGGGGATGAGGTCGTCGAACACGCACAGGTAGGCGAGCAACGCACGGCCGCGTTCGCGGGTTTCCGCAGGCAGCGACCAATCCCGATCGTCGAGCATGCGGCGCAGCGACTCGGCGCGCGCAAGGCGAAGATTGATGGTGGCTTCCGCGGTTTCCGGCGGCAGCGCGCGCAACCAGGTCGCCAGGTCGGCGATCTGCTCGGCATCCACGGATGGCGCATCCTCGCGCACGGCATGCAGCTGGTAGTTGAAGGCAAGCAGCGCGGCATCGGCAAGCTTGAGCCCGGCGATGTCGTGCTTGCGCGATCCCGCATTCACCGCCGGCAGTGCCAGCGGCAGCGGCTCGGAATGGGAATTTAAAAAGTTCATGTCTTCCTCTCAGGACGGGCCCGATGCCCGCGCATTACAATGGATGCGCGAGGATTGTGAAAGGTTGCACAATTTTATTCGCGGGCCGTTGGTAGTCGTGACCTTCGGGCTATGACCGAAGGCGGACACGCGTTTATCGCGCCGTCGTCTCGAACAGGGACAGCTGCGATGCGCGCACCGGCGCGAAGCTGAGACGATGCTCGGCGCAGGGGCCCAGGCGATCGAGCGCAAGCAGGTGTTCGGCAGTGGGATAGCCCTTGTGCCGATCGAAACCGTAGCCCGGGTAACGCTGGTTCAATTCAAGCATGTGCCGGTCGCGGCTGACCTTGGCGAGTATCGAAGCGGCCATGATCGCAGGCTCCAGCGAATCGCCCTTCACCAGGCAGGTGGCCGGACAGCAAAGGCCGGGCGGCACGCGGTCGCCATCGATGATCGCTTGCGTCGGCGCTGGATTCAGCGCGGCCAGTGCGCGACGCATTCCAGCCATCGTTGCCCACAGGATGTTGAGTTCATCGATTTCGTCGCGCGGTACGAACACTACCTGCCACGCCAGGCAGCGTTCCTGGATGATCGGGAACAAACGTTCGCGGGTGCGCTCGTTCAGCGCCTTCGAATCGCCGAGTCCCTCGATGGGGCGACGCGGGTGCAGGATGACGGAGGCACAGACCACTGGCCCTGCCAGCGGTCCGCGGCCCGCTTCGTCCACGCCCGCCAGTCGCTGCGTGCGCGCAGTCATCGCGGCGCGAGCAGCTCGGCCACCGCGGCCGCGGCACTATCCGAGCCGCCGCCGCGCAAGCGATGGTGGATGGCCAGGTAGCGCGGGACCAGCGACGCGACGTCTTCGCTTTCGCCGAACAAGGGCAGCAAGGCATCGCTGAGTCTTTCCGGCGTGCAGTCATGCTGCATCAGCTCAGTCACGATGGGTTCGTTCGCCAGCACGTTGGGCAGGCTGTAGCGATTGACCTTCATCATCCCGAGCGACATCACCAGGTGGTAGGTCAATGCGGAAATTCGGTACGCGACCACCATCGGCCGCTTGGCGAGCATCGCTTCCAAGGCGGCCGTGCCGGACGCCAGAAGCACCACGTCGGCGGCAACCATCACTTCGTGGGCGCGACCGTCGGTAACGCGCGCGTTGGGCAGTGGATCGGCAGCCAGCAGCCCATCGATCAGCCGGCGACATTCCTCGTTTGCCGCGGGCAACAAGACCTGCAGGCCCGGCATGCGCTGCGCAAGCAGGCGCGTGGCGGTGATGAAGGTGGGCAACAGGCGCCGGATTTCTCCGAGGCGACTGCCCGGCAACACGGCCAGGGTCGGTGCATCGGCAGCCGCGCCCAGCGCGCGGCGCGCAGCGGCCATGTCCGGATGGTCGTCGAAAGCATCGGCCAGCGGGTGGCCGACGAATTTCGCCGGGATGCCGTGGCGCTCGTAGATCGGCGGCTCCATCGGGAACAGGCAGAGCACCAGGTCGGCGCTGCGCCCGAGCTTCGCGGCGCGACCTTCGCGCCAGGCCCATACCGAAGGACTCACGTAGTGCACGGTACGAATACCCGCCTGCTTCAGCGCGCGTTCCAGCCCCAGGTTGAAGTCCGGGGCATCGATGCCGATGAAGACGTCGGGCTTCCACGCCAGCAGGCGGTCGCGAAGCTCGCGACGCAGGCGCAAGAGCCGCGGCAGGTGGCGCAGCACTTCAGCCAGTCCCATTACCGACAACTGTTTGCTGTCGTGCCAGGCCTCCACGCCTGCGGCGCGCATGTTCGGGCCGCAGACGCCCGCGAATTGCGCGTCCGGGAATATTTTTCGGAGGGATGCCACCAGTCCAGCGCCGAGCAGGTCGCCCGAAGCCTCGCCCGCCACCAGTGCGATACGCATGCCTTAGCGCAACAGGCCGCGTTCGCTGCGCTCGATGAAGTCGAGCATCAGGCGCACGTCGGCGGAATCTTCCGCACCGCGCGCCAGTTCCTCGCGAACTTCGGCCATCGGCTTGCCGGAAACGAACAGGGCGCG
Source organism: Gammaproteobacteria bacterium (assembly GCA_031408815.1). Classification (GTDB taxonomy): domain Bacteria; phylum Pseudomonadota; class Gammaproteobacteria; order Xanthomonadales; family Xanthomonadaceae; genus Arenimonas. The sequence goes on along the minus strand of JANNWV010000143.1, from coordinate 16,057 downwards.
GTAAGCGCGCTTGATGGCGGCGATGCGGTCGGCGTCGAAGCCGCGGCGCTTGAGGCCCTCGCTGTTGATGCCGCGCGGCTCGGCATACTTGTCGGCGACCAGCACGAATGGTGCCACGTCGGCGTTGACCAGGCTGCCCATGCCGATGAAGGCATGGTCGCCGATGCGGCAGAACTGGTGCACGCCGACGAAGCCGCCCAGGATCACCCAGTCGCCAATCACCGCATGCCCGGCCAGCGTCGCGTTGTTGGCAAAGATGGTGTGCGATCCGACCCGGCAATCGTGCGCGATGTGCACGTAGGCCATGATCCAGTTGTCGTCGCCGATGCGGGTGACGCCGCCGCCGTCGGACGTGCCGCGGCTGAAGGTGGTGAATTCGCGAATCGTGTTGCGGTCGCCAATGACCAGCTCAGCGTGCTCGTCGGCGAATTTCTTGTCCTGAGGGTCGCTGCCCAATGCCGCGTGCGAGTAGATCCGGTTGTCGTTTCCGATGCGGGTAGGGCCGGTGATCACGCAATGCGGGCCGATGCTGGTGCCCTCGCCGATGTCCACGTCCGGCCCGATGATGGTGAACGCGCCAATGCTGACTCGCGCGCCCAATCGCGCACCCGGGTCAATCTGCGCGGTCGGGTGGATCATGCTCAGTTCCTGCCCTCGGCGCACAGGATGTCGGCGCTGGCGACTTGTTTGCCGTCGACCGATGCGCTGCATTCATACATGGCCATGTTGCGGATCATGCGCTTGAGCTTGACCTCCAGCATCAGCACGTCGCCGGGCACCACCATGTTGGAGAAGCGCGCGTTGTCGATCTTGACCAGGTAGAAAAGTTTTTCCTGCTTCGCCATGGCCAGCGCCTCGGCCGATAGCTGGGTCAGCAAGCCGCCGGCCTGGGCCAGCGCCTCGAGTACCAGCACGCCCGGCATCACCGGGTGCCCCGGGAAATGACCCTGGAAGAACGGCTCGTTGATGCTGACGCACTTGGACGCGAGGATGCGCTTGTTCGGATCGAGTTCCAGCACCCGGTCGACCAGCAGGAAGGGATAGCGGTGCGGAAGCAGCGCCTGGATGCGGTTCACGTCCACGGGCAGCGCTACGGTGGCAACGGTCATGTCAGTCCTTGGCCTTGGTCAAGGTCGCGATTTTACGCGCCAGTTCGTCAAGTTGCTTGAAACGGGCCGCGTTGCGCCGCCATTCACGGCTCGGCTGCAGCGGCGTGCCCGACGAATACTCGCCCGGCTGGGTGATGGAGTGGGTAACGAGGCTGCGCGCGGTGACCATCACCCGGTCGCAGATTTCGATATGGCCGACGATTCCGACGCCGCCGCCGATCAGGCAGTAGCGGCCGATCCGAGCGGAACCGGCAATGGCCACGCAGCCTGCCATGGCCGTATGGGCACCGATACGGACGTTGTGCCCGACCTGGATCTGGTTGTCGAGGCGCACGTCCTCTTCCAGCACGGTGTCCTCGATGGCGCCGCGGTCGATGGTGGTGTTGGCGCCGATTTCGCAGTCATCGCCGATCACGACGCCGCCCAGTTGCGGAACCTTGATCCAGCGCCCGGCATCCATGGCGAGCCCGAAACCTTCGGCGCCCAGTACGGCGCCCGGATGGATGCGTACGCGCTGCCCCAGCCTGACCCGCGTTACCAGTGTTACGCGGGCGAGCAGTTCGCTGCCGTCGCCCACTTCGCAATCCGGGCCTATCACGCAGCCCGCGCCAATCACCGCGCCCTCGCCGATCACGGTGCGCGGTCCGATGCAGGCCAGGGGCCCGATGCTGGCCGTAGCCGCGATGCGCGCGGCGGGATCGACTACGGCGCTCGCATGCACGCCAGGCACGACCGGCGCGGGCAGGTCGAACAGGCTGGCGATCTTTGCGAAGGCAACGTAGGGATCGGCCGCCACCAGGCAGGGAACCGCGCAGGCGTTGGCATCCTCCTGGCGCAGCACGACAGCGCCGGCGCCGGTGCCGGCGAGATGGCGCCGATAGGTGGAGTTCGACAGGAAGCTGAGCTGTCCGGGGCCGGCTCGCTCGAGCGTGCCGACACCGGTGACGATGGTCGAACCTTCGCCGCGCAGTTCCAAGCCGAATCGGCTTGCCAGGCTTGCCAGCGTGACGCCCCGGTCGGCCATGCCCGACGTTAAGCGCTTACTGGTTGCCGAAGGTGAACTGCAGGCGCTCGATCTCGTCGCCCCGTTCAATGAGCGTGCCGAGCGCATCCTTCTTGTCGCGCTCGTAGCGAAGCGGCAACGCGTAGCTGATCGAGATCGGGCCGACCGGCGACTGCCACTGCAGCGCGAGGCCGGTGGTGACGCGGAAGCTGCTCAGCGAAAAATCGCCGGTGCGTGCGAACACGTTTCCGTAATCGACGAAAGCCGAAATGCGCGTACCGGGGCCACCGAGCAGTTTCGGGAAGTAGAACTCGAACGAGCCGGTCGCCTTGATTGGTCCACCGAGCGGCTGAACCCGCGAGAATCCGCCGAAGGTCGTGTTCGGGCCCAACGTGTTCTGCGCGAAACCGCGCACCGAGCCCGGACCGCCGGCGTAGAAGTTCTTGAAGAAGGGCAGGCCGCAAGAAAAGGCGCTGCTCTGGATCGGCTCGAAGCCGCGCAACGGGTCGAATTCGGCGAAGCATGTCGCCTTCGACGAATCGCCGTATGCATCGCCGTAGCCCAGGCTCAGCGATGCCTTGCCGATCAGCCAGTCGGCCAGCGGACGGTAGTATTCGAAGTCGTAGCTGAGACGGTAGTACTCAAGGTCGCTGCCGGGCAATGCGATTTCCGCAGACGCTCGATTGAGCATGCCGCGCGAGGGCAGCAGGTAGTCGTTGCGCGTGTCGAGCGACCATCCGAAGCGGGCGGTCCACGCATTGATGACCCAGCCCCGGCTGAAACCGGGCTGGAAGATCTCCGGATCCAGGCCCGGATCGCCATCGTCGTCGCTGGACGGCGTGCTCGGATCGAAATCGTCGTCGCCGCTGGGGAAGGTGCCGCCACCTTCGCGGAATCGATCGCCCAAGGTGCTGACCAGGTAGTTGATGACTTCCGGCGGGGTGGAACCGTCGTAGGTGGTGACTTCGTTGCGGAATATGCCAAAGGCGGCGGACACACCTACGTTTTCCGACAGCGGGATTCCGAACGTGACTTCGCCCGCGGCATTGCCGGAGCCATAGCGTGCGGTGGTAGTCGTGGACTGGTTGTAGTCGCTGTAGCTGAGGTTGTAGCCGACCGTCACGCCCGCATCGGTGAAGTACGGGTCGAGGTAGGAAAAGCTGATGCTCTTCGAATAGCTGTTGTTCTGCAATGCGATCGAGAACTTGTTGCCGGTGCCCAGGAAGTTGTTCTGCGTCAGCGAGATGCTGGTGACGACGCCGGCATTCTGCGAATAGCCCAGGCCGAAGATGAAACTGCCGGCATTGCGCTCCTTCACGGTGAAGACGACATCCACCTGGTCCTTGTGGCCTTCGACCTCAGGTGTTGCGATCTCGACCGTCTCGAAGAAGCCGGTGCGCTGCAGGCGCACCTTGGAGCGATCGATCATGGCCTGCGAATACCAGCCACTTTCGAACTGGCGCATTTCGCGACGCAGGACCTCGTCGGAGGTATTGGCATTGCCCTTGAAAATGATGCGGCGCACGGTGACGCGCGGGCCGGGCTTCACCACGAAATTCAGGCCGACGGTGTGCGCAGTGCGGTCGATCTCGGGAATCGGCGTCACTTCGGCGAAGGCGTAACCGATATTGCCGAGCACGGTCGAGATGGCGTCGGTGGTCAGTTCAACCAGCGCGCGCGAGAAGAACTGGTCCTTCTTCACGATCACCATCGACTCGACGGTTGCCTGCGGCAGCACGGTTTCGCCGGTTACCTTCACGTCGGAAATCTTGTACTTCTCGCCCTCGGTCACGTTCGCGGTGACGAACATGTCCTGCTTGGACGGACTGATCGCGATCTGGGTGGACTCGATGTTGAAGTCGACGTAGCCGCGATCGAGGTAGAAGTTGGAAAGTTTTTCCAGGTCGCCTGAAATCTTCTCGCGTGAATACTGGTCGTCGCGGCGGTACCAGGACAACCAGTTGCTCGTGCTCGATTCCCAGCCCTGGCGAATCGCCGCATCCGGGTACAGCAGGTTGCCGACGATGTTGATGTCGCGGATCTTGGCCGGCTTGCCTTCCGCAATGACGATCTTGACGTCGACGCGGTTGCGATCGAGGGGCGTGATTGCCGGCGCGACGGTGACGCCGTACTTGCCGCGGTTGTTGTACTGGCGGGTCAGTTCCTGGGTAACGCGATCGAGGTTGAGCGGGTTGTAGGTCTCGCCTTCGGAAAGGCCAATACTCTTGAGGCCCTTCATCAACTCTTCGGTCTTCAGTTCCTTGTTGCCTTCCAGCGTGATCGTATTGATGGCGGGGCGCTCGACCACGGCCACCACCAGGATGTCGCCCTGGCGCTCGAGCTTGATGTCGCTGAAAAAGCCGGTCTTGAACAGCGCCCGGATGGCTTCGCTGGACTTGCTGCGGTCGAGCAGGTCGCCGCGCTCAACCGGCAGGTAGGTGAATACCGTACCCGCCGAGATGCGCTGGAGACCGTCGACGCGAATGTCCTGGACGGTGAACGGCTCGTAGTTCTGGGCGAGCACCGGACCGGTAAGGGCGGCGGCAAGGGCGAGGCTCAACAGTCGGCGGCGTGCGGTGGGGCGCGTCATCATCAATCCAGATTGGTGGCGCGTGGCGCCGGTAAGTAGGGCTCAGGAAAAAATTCGTACAAGGTCATTGTAAAAGGCCAGGCAAATCAACCCGGCCAGCACCAGCAACCCGGCGTATTGTCCGGCAATCAGCACGCGCTCACCGACCGGACGACCCGAGACCAGTTCGATAAGGTAATACAGCAGGTGCCCCCCATCCAAGACCGGGATGGGCAGCAGGTTCATGATGCACAGGGTCAGCGACAGGGTTGCCATCAGCGCAATCAGCCTGGAAAGGCCTTGGTTAGCCTCCGCCTGCGCCACTTGGGCGATACCAATGGCGCCTGAAAGATTTTTCGAAGAGGCCTTGCCGGTGACCAGCCTGGCGAGGAATCCGAGCATTTCGCGACCCTGTTTGCGCGTCTCGGCGAGCGCGGCACCGGCCGCTTCGATCGGTCCGAACTTGATCAGCTCGACATTGGGTCGGGTTCCGATGCCCAGGATTCGGACGGTCTTGCCCTCGATTTCGGTCTCCGTGGGCACCAGCGAAAAATCGAGCTGCGTGCCGTTTCGGTCAACCTGGATGTCCAGGGCCTGGCCCGGGGCGGCGGCCCGGACGAGGGTCGGGATGTCCCGCCAGTAGGTCACCGGCTTGCTGTCGATGCTGGTCACCCGGTCGCCGGGGAGCAGCTTCCCCGCGGCGACGGAATCGGGCATGACGGTCGCGATGCGGCCATCGGCGCGGGATCCGAAGTCAATACCGGCTGCGCCCAGCGGGTCGGTCTGGTCAAAATTCGCCGGCAGGCGGTCCAGCCGCAAGACCTTCTCGGATTTCAGGCCCCGGGCGTCCTCGACCGTCAGCGTGACGGCGCGCTGGTCGATGGCGGCAAACGCGAGCGGGGTCATGGCGTGGTTCCAACTGGGCGTCAGCTCGCCACCCACCTTCAGGATCCGGTCGCCCTCGAGCAAACCCGATTCGGCGGCGATGCCGGTGGTCGGGCCCAGTATCGGGGCCGCGCCGGGCCAGCCGATCATGTACGCGGCCCAGAACAGGGCCACGCACAGGATCAGGTTGGCGAAGGGCCCTGCAGCCACGATGGCGATCCGCTTCATCACCGGCTGGCGGTTGAAGCTTTGATCGCGGTCCGCCGGCGCGACGTCATTCTCGCGTTCATCGAGGAACTGGACGTAGCCACCGAGCGGGATCATCGCCACCTGGTAGCGGGTGCCATCGGCCGCCACGCGGGACCAGAGCGGCCGGCCAAAGCCGACCGAAAACTTGAGGACCTTGACACCACAGCGCCGGGCCACCCAGTAGTGGCCGAACTCGTGGAAGGTCACCAGCACGCCGAGCGTGACGATGAACCACCAGGTGGCGCCAATGAAACCGCTCATGCCCGCTCCATCTCGTTCAACAATTCCCTGGCTTGGCGGCGTGCGCGTTGGTCACAGTCCATTAGGACATCCAGATCGCCGGCGGGTTCCGCCGGGATGGCCGACAGGGTCGCTTCAAGCAAGGCCGGGATGCCCAGGAAGGGCAATCGACCCTCGAGGAAGGACGCAACCGCCACTTCATTGGCGGCATTGAGTATGGCAGGCGCGCTACCCCCCGTCGCCAACGCGGCGTAGGCCAGGGCGAGGCAGGGAAAGGCTTCCAGGTCGGGTGCTTCGAACTCCAGCCGGGCCAGCGCGGGCAGGTCCAGCGGAGCAACCCCTGAATCGATCCGATCCGGCCAGGCCAGGCCGTGCGCCAAGGCGGTGCGCATGTCGGGATTTCCCAATTGCGCCAGGACAGAACCGTCCACGTAGTCCACCAGCGAATGCACGATGCTTTGCGGATGCACCAGCACCTCGATGGCCGACGCGGGCAGGCCGAACAGGTGGTGGGCCTCGATCACTTCGAGCCCCTTGTTCATCAGGGTCGCCGAGTCGACCGAAATCTTTCGGCCCATCACCCACTTGGGGTGCGCGCAGGCCTGGTCGGGCGTGACATTTTCGAGTGACTGACGACTGCGCCCGCGGAACGGACCGCCGGACGCGGTCAACAACAGCCGACGCACGCCACCGCGGCCGCCGTCGGCGGGCAGGCACTGGAAAATGGCGTTGTGTTCGCTGTCGATGGGCAGGATCTGCGCGCCGCTTTCGCGCGCGGCCTGGATTAGGACCTGGCCGGCCAACACCACCGATTCCTTGTTGGCCAGCAGCAATCGCTTGCCGGCGCGCGCCGCTGCCAGGGTCGAGGCCATGCCGGCGGCGCCGACGATGGCAGCGACCACAGTGTCCGAGCCGGGGTCGGATGCGATGTCCGCCAGCGCCTGGGCGCCTGCCAGGGCGACCGTCGCGAGGCCGGCCGCCTGCAAGCCTTCGGCGAGTTCGCGGTGGCGCGAGTCATCCGCGATTACGGCGACGGCCGGGCGGAACTGCCGACAGAGGTCGACCAGTTTTTCAACGTCGCGGTGCGCGGACAGTGCCTGCAGCTGGAACTTGTCCGGATGCCGGGCGATCACGTCGAGCGTCGAGGTCCCGATCGATCCGGTAGCCCCAAGCAGCGTTATCCGCCGTGCGATGTTCAGAGTCCCAGCCAATGTTTGCCTACTGCGAAGATCGGCAACGCAGCCAGCAGGCTGTCGAGGCGATCGAGCACGCCGCCGTGGCCGGGAATCAGGTGACTGGAATCCTTCGCGCCCGCATGCCGCTTGAGCAGGCTTTCGAACAAATCGCCGGCCACGGAAAACAGGGCAGTCACCGCAGTGAGCAGCAACAGGGTCGGCAGCACGTCCCATTCGAGTTCCAGCACCGGCAGGCCCGCTACCGCCAACAGCAAGGTGGCTGCCAGTCCGCCGGCAAATCCTTCCCAGCTTTTTCCGGGGCTGATGCGTGGCGCAAGCTTGTGCTTGCCGAAGCGAACGCCGACGAAATACGCGCCCGTGTCGGCGAGCCAGACGATCAACAGGGCGTACAGGGCCCAAGCATGTCCGTTCGGCGCAGTCATGTGCAACCAGCACAAGGCCGCCCACGCAGGAATCACGCTGAGGCTGCCGGCAACCAGCTTCAGCACGCGCGAGCCGAAGCTGTCGACGCTGGCGAAATTGAAACGCGACAGCCAGACCAGGACCAGCAACCACCAGGCCACGCCGACGTAGGCCGCCGTCTGCAATACCGGCAGGCCGCTGCCTGCGGCCCAGGCCAGCGCGGTCATCATCGACACGTTGGCGGCCAGGTAGGCGGCGCGCGCCGTCGGCGCGGGCGTGGCGGACAACAACGTCCATTCCCACAGGCCCAGCATCATCAAGCCGGCGATCAACGCTGCCAGCAATGGCGTCGGCAGCAACAACACCGCGCCGATGGCGACCGGCGCCATCACCAGCGCGGTGACGACTCGTGCGCGTCGGCTCATGCGGCGTTCCCCTGGCGGGTTCCGGACACTTGCGAGCTGGTCAGGCCGAAGCGGCGCTCGCGGCTTGCGAAATCATCCATTGCCTGGCGAAGCGTTACCGCATCGAGGTCCGGCCACAGGGTTTCGGTAAACCACATTTCGGTATACGCCAGTTGCCAGAGCAGGAAGTTGCTGATGCGAAGGTCGCCGCCGGTACGGATGAAAAGGTCCGGGTCGGGCAGCCCCGCCATGCACAAGCGCTTCGAAAAAAGGGTTTCGTCGATGGCGTCGGCGCTAATCCGCCCGTCCTCGACGTCGCGGGCGAGTTTCCTCGCGGCCTGCACGATGTCCCAGCGGCCGCCGTAGCCGGCGGCGATGCAGAAGTTGATGGCGCTGTTGCCGGCCGTGATCAGTTCGGCCTTGCGCATTTTTTCCTGGATGGCTGCGGGAAATTCACCGCGCTCGCCCACGAACAGGATGCGCGCGCCACGACGATGCAACTCGTCCACTTCATTGTCGAGCATGCGCAGGAACAACTTCATCAGCGCGCCGACCTCGTCGGCGGGGCGATTCCAGTTCTCGCTCGAGAACGCAAACAGCGTCAGCGTGCCGATGCCTTCGGCCAGGCAGAAATCCAGGCAAACCTGCACGGCCCGCGCGCCGGCGCGATGGCCGAGCGTGCGCGGCCGATGCCGGCGTTCGGCCCAACGGCCATTGCCATCCATGATGATGGCCAGGTGGCGTGGAATTCGCTTCGAGTCGGACATGGGGCGATCGGCTCAGACCGCCATCAGTTCCTGCTCCTTGGCCTTCACCGCGTCGTCGATGTCCTTGACGAACTTGTCGGTCAGCTTCTGGATGTCGTCTTCGGCGCGACGGGCTTCATCCTCGGTCGCGGTCTTTTCCTTCAGCAGCTCCTTGACCATGTGGATGCCGTCGCGACGCACGCCGCGCACGGCGACCTTCGCCGTCTCGCCTTCGTTGTGCACGTGCTTGGACAGCGCCTTGCGGCGCTCTTCGGTGAGCGGCGGCAGGTTGATGCGGATCACCTGGCCGGCGGTGTTCGGCGTCAGGCCCAGGTCGGAACTCATGATGGCTTTCTCGACCGCCGCCACCATGGGCTTTTCCCAGGGCGTGATGGTCAGCGTGCGCGCGTCGGCGACGGTGACCGTGGCCACCTGCGACAGTGGCATGTCGGACCCGTAGTAGTTGACTTTCAGGTGGTCGACGATGGCGGTGGTGGCGCGGCCGGTGCGGAGCAGGGTCAGGTCATGCTTGAACGCGTCCACGCACTTGGTCATGCGCGTCTGGGTTTCTTTCTTGATGTCGTTCAGCATGGAAGCTCCACAAGGTGTGCAATCGCCCGATTATAGTCATCCGGGGCCCAAGCCGTCGCCCCGGGGCCGGCTCGTTACCTTTTGGCGGGCGCCTCAGTGGTGCGGTGCGTGGTCGTCGTGGTCGTGCGCGCAACCCGGCCCGAGTTCCACCTGCACGGTGGAATGGTTGATGCCGAATTGCTTTTCCAGCGAGTCGGCGACCTGGTCGAGGAAGGTATCGTGGTCGTCCACGCGGGAGCGCACCACATGGGCGGTCAGCGCGATTTCGGCCGAGCCGATCGGCCAGATGTGCAGATGGTGCACGGCCATCACGCCGGGCATCGCCAGCAGGAAATCCTGCACCTTGTCGCCATCCAGGTGCGCCGGCACCGCGTCCATGGCCTGGCGGAAGCTGGCGCGCAGCAAGCCCCAGGCAGACAGGGCGATCAGTACGCCGACCAGCACCGCCAGGGCGGGATCCAGCCAACGCCAGCCCAGCTTCCACATACCCAACCCGGCCAGGACTGCCGCCAGGGACACGCCGGCGTCCGCCAGCAGGTGCAGGTAGGCGCCGCGCCGGTTCAGGTCGGACGCCTGGCCGCGGTGGAACATGGACGCGGTGCCGAGGTTGACCACGATACCGAGCGCCGCCACCACCATCACGATGCCGCCGGGGACCTCCGGCGGATCCGCGAGCCGGCGGAGTGCTTCGCCAAGGAGTGCGCCGGAAAATCCCACCAGCAGCAGCGCGTTCGCCAAGGGCGACAGTTGCGTGGCGCGACGCCAGCCATAGGTGTGGCGAGCCGTCGGCCGGCGCAGGGCCAGCGTGGCGGCGCCCCAGGCCAGGGCCAGACCCAGGGAGTCGCCCAGGTTGTGCAGGGCATCCGACAGCAGGGCCAGTGAATGCGCATAGAAGCCGTAACCGGCTTCGACAGCGGTGTAGGCCAGGTTGATCGCCATCGCAATCGCAAAAGGGCGCGTGGCCTGGCCGGGTTCCGGCGCATGTACATGGCCGCCGTGCCCGGGTCCCGCTTCGTGTTCGTGCCCGTGCAGGGCGGTGTCCTCAGCCGGCGCCGTGGACAAGCGTGCCCAGCGGCTCACCGCGCAGGATTCGCATCAGCGCGCCCGGCTGCATCATGTCGTAGATTCGCAACGGAATGCGGTTGTCGCGGCACAGTGCGAACGCGGCAGTGTCCATCACCTGCAGGTTGCGGGCGATCACTTCGTCGTAGTTGAGCTCGGTATAGCGCTTGGCGTTCGGGAATTTCTTCGGGTCGGCATCGTAGATGCCATCGACCTTGGTGGCCTTGAGAAGGAGTTCTGCGCCGATTTCAGTGGCGCGCAATGCCGCGGCCGAGTCGGTGGTGAAGAAGGGATTTCCGGTACCCGCGGCGAAGATGGCGATGCGTCCCTTCTCGAGGTGGCGTACCGCGCGACGACGGATGTAGTCCTCGCAGACCTCATTGATCTTGATCGCGCTCATCACCCGCGCGTACGTTCCCATCTTTTCCAGCGCGTCCTGCATCGCCAGCGAATTGATCACCGTGGCGAGCATGCCCATGTGGTCGCCGGTAACCCGGTCCATGCCGGCAGCGGCCAGGCCCGCGCCGCGGAAGATGTTGCCGCCGCCGATCACCAGGCCGATCTGGGCGCCGGCTTTCTGGGCCTCGATGATTTCGCGGGCCAGGCCGCGAATCACTTCGGGATCGATGCCGTAGTCCTCGCGTCCCATCAGGGCTTCGCCGGACAGCTTGAGCAGGACGCGGCGATACTTCAGGGGCGTGTCGGTCATGGCGGCTCCGTGCGTGGGCAAACAGCGGGAGTCTAGCCGATTTGCGGGTGCGGCCTTACAGCAAAAAGGCCGCCACGACTTTTCGGCCCTCGGTAGCCAGCACGTTGAAGGTGCGCGCGGCCGCCGCGTTGTCCATCACTTCGATGCCGATGCCGCGGGTCAGGCAGGCGGCCATGACCGCGGCCGGCGGGAAGACCAGGGATGCGCCGCTGCCTAGCAGGAACACGCTTGGCGACAGATCCAGCACCGGAGCCAGGTCTTCGGGTTGCAGGTCGGCAATGCTGCGGGGGCGCCAGCTTTCGATCAGCTGGTTCGGGGCCAGGATGAAGCTGATTTCCAGCCGCAGCTCGTTGACCCGGGCGCCGCGGCCGTCCGCGCCGCGCAGGGTGTAGCGAAAATCCGGGTTTTCCAGCGTCAGCTGCATCCGCTCAAGCCTTGGGCAGGATGACCAGCGGCTTGTCCTTGCTGCGCCGGTAAAGCACGGCGGTGTGGCCGATCCGGCTGACCAGTTCGGCCGTGGCCTGAGCGGCCAGGTCGACGATGAAGGCGTCACGGGATTCGCGATCTTCGGCAGCGACCTTCACCTTCACCAGTTCGTGCTGGTCGAGCGCGCTGTCCAGTTCGGCCACCAAATTGGCGGTGATGCCCTTTGCGCCGACCATCACCACCGGTTTCAGGTCGTGGGCAAGGCCGCGCAGGTAGCGCTTCTGGGGGTTGGAAAGTGCAGTCGACATGACGTTTGGACCGGGGAAGCGTAGGTCGCAGAGGGTATCATGACAGCCCCGATCGACGGTTTTTGCAGCCATGGCCACCCGTAGCAAGAGCAGCCAGCTCTGGCTCAAGGAACACTTCTCCGACCCCTACGTGAAAAAAGCGCAGGCGGACGGGATGCGGTCGCGGGCGGCCTACAAGCTCGAGGAACTGATTGAGCGCGGAAAGCTGCTCAAGCCGGGCATGGTGGTGGTCGATCTTGGCGCCGCACCCGGGGGCTGGTCCCAGGTCCTGCGCAATGCCTTGCGCAACAAGCGCGGCGACGACCAGGGCCGGGTGGTGGCGCTCGATATCCTGGACATGCCGCCAATCGCCGGGGTCGAATTCATTCACGGCGATTTCAGAGAGGCTGAGGCACTGTCCCGGCTTGAAGCGCTGCTTGGCGAGAAGCCGGTTGACCTTGTGCTTTCCGACATGGCCCCCAATATGACCGGAGTGGACACCGTTGATCAGGCTCGAGCCATGTACCTGTCTGAACTTGCGCGGGATTTTGCCGACGCGCATCTCAAGAAGGGCGGCGATTTCCTGATCAAATTGTTCCAGGGCGAAGGGTCCGATGCCTACATCGCGGACCTGCGCCGTCGCTACACCAAGTTGGTGATTCGCAAGCCGGCAGCGTCCCGCCGTCGTTCCAATGAAGTTTATGCGCTGGCCACCGGCAAGCGCGGATGAAATGATCAATGCATCGGCCACCGCCGGCGCGAGGAAGCAGTGAATGAATGACCTTGTGAAAAATCTGCTGGTTACCCTGGCCGTGGCGCTGGTCCTGATGACGGTGTTCCAGACGTTTTCGGCCCCGGCCAGCGGCACGCCGACCGAAGTCACCTATTCCACCTTCCTGGGTGAAGTGGATTCGGACAAGGTGAAAAAGGTCGAGTTCACCGATGCCACGCCGGGCACCGGCACCACCGTGCTCAGCTTCGAGCGCAAGGACGGTAGCAAGGGCGTGTCCTTCGGTCCCTACGACCGCGACCTGGTCAACGTGTTGGTCAACCACGACGTCGAAATCGTCCAGGCCAAGCCTGACAACACGCCGTCGCTATGGGCGATCGTGGCGACCTTCCTGCCGTACGTCTTGTTCATCGGTATCTTCATCTACTTCATCCGGCAAATGCAGCAGGGTGGCAGCCGCGGCGCCATGACCTTCGGCAAGTCGCGCGCCAAGTTGCAGGGCGAGAACGAAGTGAAAGTGACCTTCGCCGACGTCGCCGGCTGTGACGAGGCCAAGGAAGAAGTCGGCGAACTGGTCGAATTCCTGCGCGACCCGGGCAAGTTCCAGAAGCTGGGCGGCCGCATTCCGCGCGGCGTGCTGATGGTGGGCTCGCCGGGCACCGGCAAGACCCTGCTGGCGCGCGCCATCGCCGGTGAAGCCAAGGTTCCGTTCTTCTCCATTTCCGGTTCCGACTTCGTCGAGATGTTCGTCGGCGTCGGCGCCAGCCGCGTGCGCGACATGTTCGAACAAGCCAAGAAGCAGGCGCCCTGCATCATCTTCATCGATGAAATCGACGCCGTCGGCCGCCACCGCGGCGCCGGTTTGGGCGGCGGCCACGACGAGCGCGAACAGACCCTCAACCAGTTGCTGGTCGAGATGGACGGCTTCGAGGGTGGCGAGGGCGTGATCGTGATCGCCGCGACCAACCGGCCCGACGTGCTCGATCCTGCCTTGCTGCGCCCGGGCCGTTTCGATCGCCAGGTCGTGGTCAACCTGCCCGACGTGAAGGGCCGCGAGCAGATCCTGAAAGTACATATGCGCAAGGTTCCACTCGACATCGACGTGGACGCGATGACCATCGCCCGCGGCACGCCCGGCTTCTCCGGTGCGGACCTGGCCAACCTGGTCAATGAAGCGGCGCTGTTCGCCGCGCGCGAAAGCGCCAAAGAAGTGCGCATGGAACATTTCGACAAGGCGCGCGACAAGATCATGATGGGCGCCGAACGTCGTTCGATGGCCATGAGCGAAGAAGAAAAGCGCAACACGGCCTATCACGAGGCAGGCCACGCCATCGTCGGCCGCCTGGTGCCCGACCACGACCCGGTCTACAAGGTCACGATCATCCCGCGCGGCCGCGCGCTGGGCGTCACCATGTATTTGCCCGAGGGCGATCGCTACAGCTACGACAAGACCAATATCGAAAGCCGCTTGTGCTCGCTGTACGGCGGGCGCGTGGCCGAGGAATTGATCTTCGGCACCGAGCACGTCACCACCGGTGCATCCAACGACATCGAGCGTGCCACCAAGATGGCCCGCAACATGGTCACCAAATGGGGTCTGTCGGAAGAAATGGGCCCGATCGCCTATGGTGACGAGGAAGAGGAAGTATTCCTCGGCCGTTCGGTCAGCCAGACCAAGAGCGTGTCCGACGATACCGCGCGCAAGATCGACGAAGTCGTGCGCACCATCCTCGACAAGGCCTACTCGCGTACCCGCACCCTCCTGCAGGACAACATCGAGAAGCTGCACATCATGGCTGAGGCGCTGCTTGCCTACGAGACCATCGATGCCACGCAGATCGATGCCGTGATGGAAGGTCGCCGCCCCGGCCCGCCTGCGGACTGGACCAAGTCCGGTCGCACGTCGAAGGACGACATCGGGCCTGCGGCCGGCACCCTGGGCGGAGCGGCACCGCAGACTTAAGCGGCCTCGCAGCGCGCGATGTTCGACACCTTCCAGACCCTGGACTGCGGCGGGCGCCCCTTGGCGCTCGACCGCCCGCGCATCATGGGCATCGTCAACGTGACGCCGGATTCTTTTTCCGACGGCGGCGCGCTGGGCAGCGTGGAAGCGGCGATCAGTCATGCGCTGGAACTGGCTGCACAAGGTGCGGACATCCTGGACATCGGCGGCGAGTCGACGCGACCGGGCGCCACGCCGGTCAGCGTGGAAGAAGAACTTCGCCGCGTCATCCCCGTCATCGAAGGCCTGCGCGATCGCAGCCCGCTGCCGATCTCGATCGACACCTCGAAACCTGAAGTGATGCGCGCGGCGGTCGCAGCTGGCGCCGGCATGATCAACGACATCCACGCGCTCGGTCGCGAAGGCGCCATGGACGCCGCCGCGATGCTGGGCGTGCCGGTCTGCCTGATGCACATGCAGGGCGAGCCGGCGACCATGCAGGACGATCCGCGCTACGACGACGTGGTTGCCGAAGTGCACGCATTTTTCACGCAGCGATTGTTCGCCTGCCAGATGGCCGGCATCGATCGCAAGAAGATCATCGTCGACCCCGGCTTCGGATTCGGCAAGACGCTCGAGCATAACCTGCGACTGCTGCGGCAACTGTCGCGCCTGGTGGAATTGGGCGTGCCGGTACTGGCGGGCCTGTCGCGCAAGGGCATGATCGGCGCGATCACCGGACGCGAGATGGAAGATCGTGTCGTTGGGTCGGCGGTCGCAGCCGTGATCGCAATACAGAATGGCGCCGCCATCGTGCGCGTGCACGACGTGGGCGCAACCCGTGACGCGCTGAAGATATGGGAAGCAGTGGCCAAGCAACCTGGGCTGTCCAAGCGCCCGGCTTCGCCGGCGATGCCGCGCTGGGGCGACGAAGACTAGTCGGAAGCAGCCAGCCGCCCGCGGAAATCGAGCACGCGCGGATCGATCACGCGCCGCCACAAGGGCGGAAACATCGCCAGCACGAACATCGCCGAATAGCCGCCAGGCAGCTGCGGCGAATCGGGGTGGTGGCGCAGGATCGAATAACGACGCTTCGGAAACGCGTGATGGTCCGAATGGCGCTGCAGCTGGAACAACATCAGGTTGGACAGCGCGAAATCGGAATTCCACGAATGCAGGTGGGTGGTGCGTTCGAAGCGACCGTCCGCCAGGCGGCGGCGTTCAAGACCATAGTGTTCGATGTAGTTGATGATCTCGAGCGAGCCGGCGGCGAACAGGCCCTGCAGCGCGAAGAAGGCGAGCCCCTTCATTCCCCATGCCACGCCGAACGCAACTGCCAACAGCAACCACACGCCAGTCCATCGCAGCATTTCGTTCTGCAATGAATACGGCGAGCGTCCGATGCCGCGCAGGCGAGTCGCTTCCAGCGCCCAGGCGTTGCGCGTATTGAGCCAGATCGCGCGCGGCAGGAAGCTCCACAAGGATTGTCCGAAGCGCGCGCTGGATG
>JANNWV010000142.1:0-2580 GCA_031408815.1 Gammaproteobacteria bacterium | reverse complement strand
GGGCGCTCTGCCGGTCGGGGGTTGGGGGGGGGCGCCAACCGCCGCTTGGCTCCGGCCCCCCCAACCCGGGGTTCACCCCGCTCCCACTGAAGCCGCTCCCACAGAAACTGGGGTAATCACTGGTAGCCGCTGATTATCGGTGATCGGGCCCGTCCACGCTACCGAGGCGGCGGTATCAATGGCCCCGGACCCCTGCCGGGGCTACAATTCAGGCTTCCCTTGCCCCTTCCCCGAGGTCCGAATGTTCCCCCGCGACATGCGCATTGCCGGCTACGACGACGTCCTGGCGCAGGCCATCGAATCTGAACGCCAGCGGCAGGAAGACCACGTCGAACTGATCGCCTCGGAAAACTACGCCAGCCCGCGCGTCCTGGAAGCCCAGGGCAGCGTGCTGACCAACAAATATGCCGAAGGCTATCCGGGTAAGCGCTATTACGGCGGCTGCGAATTTGTCGACATCGCCGAAAAGCTGGCGATCGACCGCGTCAAGGAACTGTTCGGCGCTGATTACGCCAACGTCCAGCCGCATTCGGGCTCGCAGGCCAACCAGGCGGTGTTCCTCGCCTTGCTGCAGCCCGGGGATACTATCCTGGGCATGTCGCTGGCCCACGGCGGCCATCTCACCCACGGCGCCAAGGTCAACTTCAGTGGCAAGTTGTTCAACGCCATCCAGTACGGCGTCGATGAAAACGGACATATCAACTATGACGAGGTGGAACGCCTCGCGCTCGAGCACAAGCCGAAGATGCTGATCGGTGGCTTCAGCGCGTACTCGCAGGTGGTGGACTGGGCGCGCATGCGCCAGATCGCCGATGCGGTCGGCGCCATCTTCTTCGTGGACATGGCCCATGTCTCGGGCCTGATCGCCGCGGGCGTCTATCCCAGCCCGCTGCCGCACGCGCACGTGTGCACGTCCACGACGCACAAGACCTTGCGCGGCCCGCGCGGCGGCATCATCGTCGCCAGCAATACCAGCGAAGAACTCGCCAAGAAGCTGCAGTCGATCGTTTTCCCGGGCATCCAGGGCGGCCCGTTGATGCACGTCATCGCGGCCAAGGCCGTGGCCTTCAAGGAAGCGCTGGATCCGTCCTTCAAGGATTACCAGGTGCAGGTCGTGAAGAATGCGCAGGCGATGGCCAAGGCGATCATGGCGCGCGGTTACAAGGTCGTGTCCGGCGGCACCGAGAACCACCTGATGCTGATCGACCTGATCGGCCGCGACGTGACCGGCAAGGACGCAGAGGCGGCGCTGGGCAAGGCTCACATCACGGTCAACAAGAATGCCGTGCCGGGCGACCCGCGCTCGCCCTTCGTTACCTCGGGCCTGCGCATCGGCACGCCGGCGGTCACTACCCGTGGTTACCTGGAGCCCGATTGCGTCGCGCTGGCCAACTGGATCTGCGACGTGCTCGACGCACCGGCCGATGAGCGCGTGCTGGAAGGCGTGCGCGGCAATGTCACGCTGCAGTGCAGCCGATTCCCGGTGTACGGCTAAGTCGCCACGCACTGAATGCATTGCCCCTTCTGCCAGCACGAAGACACCCGGGTCATCGATTCGCGCGTCAGCGAAGACGGCAGCACCATCCGCCGTCGCCGCGAATGCGAGCATTGCCAGGAGCGCTTCAACACGTTTGAAACCGCCGAGCTCAAGTTGCCGACCCTGGTGAAGTCCGATGGCCGCCGCGAAGCTTTCGACGACCGCAAGTTGCGCACCGGTTTCGAACGCGCGCTGCAGAAGCGCCCGGTATCGGGCGAGCAGATTGATGTGGCCGTACGCGGCGTCATCCATGCGCTGCGCATGACCGGCGAGCGGGAAATTTCATCGCGCCGCATTGGCGTGTTCGTGATGGACGAGCTGAAGAAACTCGACCAGGTGGCCTACGTGCGCTTCGCCTCGGTCTATCGCCGCTTCGAAGACGTCGCCGATTTCCGCGAGGAGATCGAGCGGCTCGAGCGCGACCTGCCCGGCATGGCCACTGAACAATTGCCCCTGCTGGACGAACCGGTCCGCGGCAGCAAGCGCTAGCGCATGCACATCGATTACCTCGACCAGCATCGCGACCTCGTCGCGACCCTCGCCGATTGGCACCACGTGCAGTGGGGCCACTTGTTCGATGACTGGGGCATAGAAGTCGTGCGCGCCGAGCTCGAAGGCCACGCCACGCGGCGCACGCTGCCGACCACGCTGGTGATGGTTGAAAATTCGAAGCCGCTCGGTTCGGTCAGCCTGGTGCTGGAAGACGCGCCGGAATTCTGCAACCAGGGCAGCCCGTGGCTGGCCAGCCTTTTCGTTGCGCCCCAACATCGCGGCCGGGGCCTTGGCGCCATGCTGGTGCAGTCGGCGGTCGATGCGGCGGCAGGGCAGGGCATAGACGAACTCTTCCTGTTCACGCCCGACCATGCAGACTTTTACCAGCGCCTCGGCTGGAGCCCGATGCTGCGCACCACCCTCAAGGGCACCCCCGTGGACCTGATGCGCATCCACCCCCGAGCATTGACAAACCAGGCCGTCGCATGACAACGACATCCTGGTCCGCCACCGACCACGCCATGATGGCGCGCGCGCTGCAATTGGCGGCG
>JANNWV010000141.1:0-13287 GCA_031408815.1 Gammaproteobacteria bacterium | reverse complement strand
AGCCAGGACGAAGGCGAGCGTGCCGAGGACAAGCGCGATCGGCACCCGATGGCGCCGGTCGAAACGCAAGGTACGCCACGGCGAGTACGCGATGGCCGCCGCAGGCAGGATGCTTCCAAGCACCCCGATCTCGCAGGCGTTGGAATTGATGACCTGCGGGATGGGCTCGAATCCGGTCGTGCTGAACCAGGGCAACAGGTGGGCCAGCAATTCCTGCCAGGGGACGCCGCCGCCCGTGACGCGCCGGTCGCCCGGGTACACGGTGTGCGCCATCACCTCGTAGATGGCGTCGTAGTAGGCATAGCCCACGGCCGCGGCCACGACGATCGCGGCGAGCGCCGTCGCGACCCGCGGCAGGGTGAACAGGTCGCGGCGGAACGCAGCCACCAGCACGGCCAACGCCAGCCCGAAGGCGTAGAGGAACGGCGGATAGCCGCTGGCGATCACCCAGGTGCACAGTAGATAGCTCGCGACGAGCGTGCGCGCCACGGGGTTGGCGATCGTCGCCCACGCCACGACGACCCACGGACCGTAGGCGAACGACCCGGCATTCGTCGTCCACCAGACCTGGGTGAATTGCGCCCAGTAAAGCACCAGCGCGCCGGGGAACGCCACGAGCGTCCGGACGCCGAGCACGCGGAACAGCAGCATCCATCCCAGCACGAACGCAAGCGAATGGAACAGGAAGGTGGTGGCGTAGGCCTGCGCCGGCGGCAGGACCAGGAAGCCCCAGTAATACGGCTTGAATGCCAGGCCCCAGTCGCGCACCGGCAGCGGCATGAACGACCGCAGCGGCACGTGGTAGGGCGCGCCTGTGTCGGTGGCCGGCGCCTTCGCGACGGCCATCTGCACGTACGGCGTGTACACCATCCATTCGTCGGACCGGATCGCCTGCGGCCGGCCCAGGTACAGGCCGGTAGCCGGCTGCCCGAGCACCTCCATGCCTTTGCCATAAGACGACGGGGTGGGCGCGAAATGCAGGAACGCGCCGAGCGCGAGCGCGACGAGCAATGCACAGGACGCGAGGCGCGAGGGCGTTTGCAGCCATCGCGCGAGCACGGGATGCAGGTTAGTTGACCACGAGCTGCGCGTTGAACGAGCAGGTCGTCTGGTTGCCCGCGGCCCCGTACACCACCATCGCGCTGTAGCTGCCCGGCGCGACGCCGGCGAGCGCGACCTTGGCGTTGAACCCGAACGACTTCACCGGGTCGCTGGCGAGCACCGCCGCGACGTCCGGCCGGTCGACATCGGCCTTGATCGGCGCCGCGTACGCGTAGTCAGCGCTGCTCAGCACCAAGAGCGCCGGGCTCGGCACCTGGTTGGCGCCGTCGGCCATCCAGCCGCTGAAGGTGGACTCGCTTCCGGCGGCCAAGGTGGCTTGGCTGACCGGCGTGCCGTTGACCGCGTCGAGCGAGCAGTGGCCCGCGCCGGCGAGGCCCGCGGGCACCGAATACGGCGACATCGTGCCTTCGGCGAGCGAGGCAGGGTCCGTCCCCGGGGCCGCGGCGGCGCCGGGCGTGGTCGCGGCCGAGGCATCAGCCGGGGCGGTCGCGGCCGGATCGGCGGGCTGCTCCGGCTTGCAGCCGGAAAGCAGCACGAGTCCGAGGACGATGGAGAGCGCCAGTATGTTGTTTTTCATGGGAAATCCTTTGGTTTGATTGGTCGAGTTCGGCGATGCAATGGGGCGGACCGGGTGCCCGCGGCTAACCGCCGATGGGCGGGAGCCTGGGCGGGAACGCGAGCGAAAAGGGCTCGCCGTCCAGTGTCAGGTTGGGATTGTAAGCCGAATCCCGCTGCAGGGCTTCGCCCCAGCGGGAGAGCATGAAGCGAACTTCCGAGTGGAATCGGGCCAGCTTCTCGGGATTGTCCTCCAGGCCGCGCGACGCCGACTCGTGGTGGTAGAGCTCGGCGAATGGCGTCCAGACGTTGGTGTACCCGGCATCGCGCACGCGAAGGCAGAAGTCGACGTCGTTGAACGCCACCTTCAGCGACTCGTCCAGGCCCGATACCTGCTCGAACACCTCGCGCCGGACGACCAGGCATGCCGCCGTCACCGCCGACAGCGACTGCACCAGCCTCCCTCGGGCACACTGGCCAAAGTGTCCGCGCGGCTTGCCCGCATACGGATGGCAGGCCACGCCGTGCACGCCGACGACCACCCCGGCGTGCTGGATCTTGTCGTCGGGGTAATAGAGCAGCGCACCCACGGCGC
The DNA here is from genome assembly GCA_031408815.1 of Gammaproteobacteria bacterium. GTDB lineage: Bacteria > Pseudomonadota > Gammaproteobacteria > Xanthomonadales > Xanthomonadaceae > Arenimonas. The sequence continues at coordinate 11,075 of JANNWV010000141.1, read as the reverse complement.
CGACTTCGGGGCGCAGGGCCTGGCTGACCATTTCCTCCAGCCAGCCGGGCGCGATGACCTCGAGATCGTTGTTGATCAGGCCGATGACCGTGCCCCGCGCCTGCCGGACGCCGGCGTTGTTGATGGCCGAGTAGTTGAACGGCTCATCGTAGGCGATCACGCGGATCCGTGAATCGCGGGCCAGTTCGCTGAAGTAGTCCAGCGTCGCCTGTTCCTGCGACTGGTTGTCCATCACCAGGATCTCGAAATCCGGGTACGACGTGCGTTCGAGTATGGAACCGACGCAGGCGCGCAGCAGGTCGACCTTGTCGCGCGTCGGGATGATCAGGCTGACCTTGGGCGGGCGCGCGGGCAGTGCGTAGCGGACGCGGTACTGGCCCCACTCCGTCGGCGTGACCTCCGCCTTTCGCGAGATCCGCGCGAGGTGGTCGGTGATCGCCCGCACGCCGGCATCGACCGCGTAGCTCTTTTCCCCGACGCCGGCCGCCGTGGAGCCCGGGATGGAACGCCAGTGGTAGAGCACGCGCGGGATGTGGCCCAACTCCTTGCGCGGGTCGATCCGCTCGATGCATCGCAGGGCGAGATCGTGGTCCTGGCTGCCTTCGTAGCCCTTGCGGAAGCCGCCGACCTCGCGCACCAGGTCCGCGCTGAAGACGCCGAGATGGCTGAAGTAGTTCTGCGACAGCAGCAGGTCGTAGTTCCAGTCGGGCTTGAAGTACGGTTCGAAGCGGCGGCCGACTTCGTCGATCTTGTCCTCGTCCGAGTAGATCATCCGCCACTCGGGATGCCGGCGGATCGCCGCCACGACTTCGGCCAGCGCCCGCGGGTGCAATTCGTCGTCGTGGTCCAGCAGCGCGACGTATGGCCCCGTCGCGAGCGCGAGCGCGCTGTTGGATGCTTCGCTGATGTGGCCGTTGCGGGTGCGGTAGACGACCTGCACGCGCGGATCCTGCGCCGCGAAGCGCTCCAGTACGCGCCGGACGGCGGGTTGCGTGGACGCATCGTCGGCGATGCACAGCTGCCAGTTCGGGTAGGACTGCTGCTGCACGCTCTCGATGCAACGCTGCAGCCAGCGCGCCGGCGGGTTGTACACCGGCATCACGATGGAGACCAGCGGTGATTCGCCGGGACCGGCGTCGGGCGGCGCGTCGCCCATCGACGCAGGCGCGTCGTAAAGCCGCAGCCAACGCGCGTAGTCCTGCGCGTCGCCCGGCGCATCCGAACAGTACGCCTGGCTGAGCCACGCCGAAAAGCCGTGCGTGCCGCGCAGGAGTTTCAGGAATGCCGTCTTGACGACGATGGCCGTGTTCCCTCCCCGGCCGATTACGGCACGCAGCATCTTCCACGCGGCGAGCGGGCGACTGATCGGCCGGATCCGCAGGTGGTCGAGCGCGAACGACCCTGGCGACGTCATGGGATCGAAGCGCAGCGAACGCACGGCCGCGTTGAAGCAGATCACCTGCTCCCGCGGCCTCGTCGCCGCGGGCAGGAACAACGGGATGCGATCGTTCTCCGAATAGCCCTTTCCGTAGTCGGGATACAGAGAAGGCGACAGCGTGTCGCCTTCCGCGGCCCGCGCGGCCATCTCCACTGCATGCCACCCCGGGCCCAACCGGCGCTGCGCGGGGTCGGCCAGGAAATACGGATCGTCTCCGAGCGACCGCCAGCGACCGGCGTCGTCCTGGGCCAATTGGTGTGCCGCCTGCAGTGACAGCGTGTTCATGCCGCGCGCCAGCCAGCGTTGCACGCGCCGATGCCATCGGGCTTCGTGGCGGGCATCGAGCGTTTCACGGAGCTGCCGGACGGCGCCGGAGACATCCGCGGTCGCCCGCCCCAAGGCCTCGATCTGGCCGGCGATGGCGGCAAACCGGCCCTCGTTGGCATCCTGGCGTTTCGAGTGTTCGCGATGAAGTGATTGCACGCTGTCGTGCACGTTGGAAATTCGATGATCGACTCCTGCCATTTGGCTGGTGGATTGCTGCGCCTGCCGCGCGGCGGCAGTCGCCACATTGGAAATGGCCGATGCCGACTCGCGCCGCAGTGCATCGATTTGCCGCGCCTGCCGCGAGGCGGCAGTCGCCACGTCGGAAATGGCCGATGCCGACTCGCGCCGCAGTGCATCGATTTGCCGCGCGGCGTGGCCGACGCCGTCGCCCAGCGCGACGAGGCGCGCATCGAGTCCGGACAGCTCGCTGGCTGACTGCTGGCGGTGCTCGGCGACGGCGACGGCCACGTCGGCGACGACCGCCGCCACCGAATCGGTCGCCCTGGCGACCTCGTCGAGCCGCCCCGCGACGTCGGCGAAGCGCTGCTCGCTCGCCGCCTGCCGTTCGGCGGCATCGGCGCGAACCCCGCGGACATCGCCCGCCGCGCCTTCGACGGCGCCGGACAAGGTGGTGATGCGTCCATTGACGTCCGTCAGGTCGCTGGCGACCTGCTCCACCTGCCGCGCGACGCCCTCCGCCACGCCGGACAGTGCGGCGGCCAGCGAGGCCGTTGCCTGCGCCGCATCGCCCTGCCCTGCGCTGACGCGGGCATCGACCGCCTCCAGGCGCGCGGCCAGCGCGTGTTCGACCTCGTCCACCCGGGCCCGGAGCTGGCCGCCGCCGACCAGCATTTCGTCCACGCTTGCCAGCAGCCCGCGCTTGGCGATGGTCAGGCCCAGCGCGACGGTGCGTCCGGCCAGGCGGGCGTCGGACGGGAGGTCGATGCGCACCTCGAGCCACGGGTCCTCGTCCAGGGCGGCCAGGCCAAAGGCACACGCCAGGTCGCTGGTCGGGATGACCTGGCCGTTGAACTGGACGGTCGACTCGTGGACATCGAACGGGCGCCCGTCGACGGTGATGTCCCGGATTTCGAACCAGCCTCCGTGGTTGGACGGATCGATGCGGACCCGCTCGGTCCCGTGGGCCGGAAGGGCCACGGTGCAATGCATCACCGTCTGCCCGATCGCCCAAGCCTGGCGCTCGATCCTGGTTTCCGAATAGTCTTCGTCGCTTTTCCGGTAGTAGATCGACACGGTGTCGTGCCCGCCCACCTCCGCCACGAGAAGCAGCGCGTCCGCGGAAGCCGCCGGCGCGACACCCGGCGAGCCCGCTGGCGCAGGGGGCGCCGGCGCGGCCTCCGCGGTGGCCTGCAGCTTCTCGATCATCTCGGCGTATTCGCGGTGCAGGGGCGCATCCGCCATCGACGCGACGGCGTCGCTGTCGACGCGCGCACGCAACGCGCCCGCATCACCACCGGCTGCGACGTCCAGCAAATGCGCGTACAGCGCGTCGACCTCGGGCGCCACGCGGTGCTGCAGCCGCGCCTCGTGGTGCTTCTTGCCCAGGTCCAGGAACCGGTCGACCTGGTCGGCGACCGCGTCGGAGGGCACCGGCCACCGGATCGACAGGTCCCTGGCGATCATCCCGATGGTCGCGCGCCAGTCGGCGAGCAGGCCGTCGTAGCTGACGATGCAACACGGCACGGCTCGGGTCGCACGCAAGGCTTCGGCGACCGACTTCACCCACAACGCGACCGACAGCGAGCGCGGGAACGCGTTGCGCTGGTAAAGCGACTCGGCGACCTCGGCCGGATGGCGGACCGGAAGCACGACCTTGGCGGCAACGCCCTTCGCTGCGAGGACATCGAGCCAGAGCTCGAGGAACTGGCAGAGCCTGGGATCCTTGACGCAGGACAGCGGCGCGTCGCCGAACTCGTCGCCGACCAGCTTCGACAGGTCGGCGCGGGCCGCGACGCCCCAAGCCGAATCCTTCCAGTCCGGCGGCAGCGGCCGCGAGTCGTACCAGCTGCGGCCGAGTTCGGCCAGCCACCGTTCGTGCAGGGCGAAGATGGCCCGGTTCTCCCAGAACCCGGAGTCGTTTTCCGGCGCGGGCGGCAAAAGCTCGCTGCCCAGGAAGGCGCCATGCAGGTTGATGACGCGGGTCAGCGCCGACGTCCCGCTGCGGTGCATGCCCACCACGAGCAGGCAATTGCGCTCGGCGTTGGAGGCACGACGAGTCTTCTTCGTCCCGGGCCCACGCATCAGCTTGCGGTCCGGTGCACGTCGACGATCTCGCCATGCGACAACCGGACGACCACGTTGCACATCGACTTCACCGTCTCTTCGCTGTGCGACGCCATCACCAGGATGCTGGCCGAATCGAGCAGCATCTTCATCCGCTTTTCGGCGATCTCGACGAAGTCGGCATCGCCGACGCTCAGCCACTCGTCCATGAGGAGGATGTCGGCGTGCACGCTCGTCACGATCGAGAACACGAGCCGCATCATCATGCCGCTCGAGTAGGTCCGCACGGGCATGCTGAGGAAGTCGCCCAGGCCGGAGAACTCCTTGATCGATGGCGTCAGTTCCTGCACCTCGTCGAAGCTGAGCCCGAACATCATCCCGCACAGCAGGATGTTCTCGGAACCGGTCGACTCCAGGTCCATGCCGAGGCCGAGGTTGATGAAGCTCGAGACCTTGCCGCGGACAGCGATGCGCCCGCTGGTCGGTTCGTAGATGCCCGCGATCGTGCGCAGGAGCGACGTCTTGCCGGAACCGTTATGGCCCATGATGCCGACGCGATCGCCCGGCATGAGCTCCAGGTTGATTCCCTTGAGCGCCTGGACGACGGTGACGTGCTTGGAGGCGGAAGCGATCCTGCCGCCTGTCGCCGACGCCATGACCGTGCCCTTGAGCGAACGGTTGATGGTCCCGTAGACAGGGAGGTCGAGGCTGCAATTTTCCAGGATGATGGAAGGCACGGTCAGACCCAGAAGGCGAGGCGGCGGCGGTACCGGGCGAAGAACGGCGCCGCGACCAGGTAAAGAATCACGATAAGCACGAATATCTTCAGGTAGGTCGAGGCCGGCGGAATGCCTTCGACGATCGGACGGCGGACTCCCTCGAGCAGCATCTGGAACGGATTGTAGTTCGCGAAATAGACGCGATCCTTCAGCAATTCGGCTTTCCAGAATATAGGCGTCATGAAAAAGGCCAACTGGACAATGCTGGCGATCATCTGCTGCAGGTCCCGGTAGCGCGCGCTCAGCGTTCCGAGCAGGAAGGCCGTCGGCAACGCAGCCAGCAGGATCAGCGCGATCCCAGGGATTGCCAGCAGCCAGCGCCATTGCGGCCAGATGTCGAGGTAGAGCATGAAGGGAACGAATGCGAGCAAGTTGTGCGCGAAGATCACCAGGTTTCGCTGCAAAACCCGCAGGATATGCACCGTGTAGGGAAGCTTGACGGATCGCACGAGGTTTTCCGCATCGACGAAAGCCCCTGCTCCATCCAGGATAACTCCGGAAATCAGGCCCCAGGTAATGATTCCCATCGCCAGGTAAGGCAGGAATTCCTTGGTGCCCATCCCGAGCAGATGACTGTAAAGCGGCCCTATCGCAAGGATGAAAATAATCATCGTGATGGTGATCCAGAACGGACCGATTACCGACCGACGATAGCGCTGCCGGATGTCCATCCTGGCCAGCAGCATCCAGACCCGGCGCGCCTTCAGCCCGTCGAGCAGGTCGTTGATTGCCATTCGCCACTGCGGAACCGCCTTCAGGGCCGGGCGTTCACCACTCATGCCAACGCTGCCTCAAGATCTGCGCGCAGGTCTTCAACATCTTCCACACCCACCGAAAACCGCACCAGGTTGTCCGTAACCCCCAACGCCTCACGCCGCTCAACAGGCACCGACGCATGCGTCATGATCGCCGGATGATTGACCAGGCTTTCAACGCCACCCAGCGACTCGGCGCAGGTGAACAATTCTGTCTTCTCCATCACGCTACGCGCCGCCGGCAGGCCACCTTTCAACCAGACACTCACCATGCCGCCGAAGCCATCCATCTGGCGCGCGGCAAGATCGCGCTGCGGATGCGATGCCAATCCGGGATAGGCAACTTTCTCGACCGCAGGATGCGCTTCAAGCCACTCGGCCAGCTGCCCGGCATTCTCACAATGCGCCTTCATGCGCAGATGCAGCGTCTTCAGACCGCGCAGCGCCAGGAAGCTGTCAAACGGTCCCTGGATGCCGCCGACCGCGTTCTGCAGGAAGGTCATCTGTTCGGCCATGGCGCTGTCATCGCCAACCACGATCATGCCGCCGACCATGTCGGAATGACCGTTGAGGTACTTGGTGGCCGAATGCATGACCAGGTGTGCGCCCAATTCAAGCGGCCTTTGCAGGATGGGCGAGCTGAAGGTGTTGTCCACCGCCAGCCAGATGCCGCGCTTTCGAGCGAACTCGGCCAGGCGGGCGATGTCCACGATCTTCAGCAGCGGGTTGGTCGGGGTTTCGCACCAGATCATGCGGGTGTTGGGCTTGAGCGCGGCCTCGAGCGCGGCCATGTCGTTGAGGTCGACGAAGCTGAAGTCGAGACCGGCGGAACGTCGGCGCACGCGCTCGAACAATCGGTAGGTGCCGCCGTAGACATCGTCCATGCAGACCACGTGGCTACCACTGTCGAGCATCTCCAGCACGGTGGAGGTCGCCGCCAGGCCGCTGGCAAACGCGTAGCCCTGGCTACCGCCTTCCAGTGCCGCCACGCAACGCTCGTAGGCGAAGCGCGTGGGGTTGTGGCTACGCGAATATTCGTAACCCTGGTGGTCACCGGGGCTCTTCTGTGCGTAGGTGGACGTGGCGTAGATCGGCATCATTACTGCGCCGGTGCTGGGGTCGGGGGACTGACCGGCGTGGATGGCCTTGGTGCCTAGGTGGTGGGTTTTGTTGGTGGACATGTTTTGGGAATCGCGGCCAAGGCCGCTCCTACGGAAATGATTATTGGGCGCGGCGGCGGAGGTAGTTGAGCAGATCGATGCGGGTGATCAGGCCCAGGAATTTCTGGCCGTCCACCACGATGGCGACGTGGCCGCGGTCGAACACAGGCAGTAGCGATTCGATGGGCGCGGTGACGTCGAGCACGTGCAGCTTGCTGGCCATCGCCGTCGAAACCGGGTCGAGGAAGCGTTTTTCATCGCCATAGACATGCAGCAACACGTCCGACTCGTCAACGATGCCAACGATCTTGTCGTCTTCCATCACCGGCATCTGCGAAACGTCGTACATCTTCATGCGCTGGTAGGCGACGGTGAGTGAGTCGTTCGGGCCGACCACCACCGTGTCGCGCTGGGCGAAGGGGCGCAGGATGAGGTCGCGCAGGTCGCCATATTGCGGGCGCTCGAGGAAACCGTTGTCCAGCATCCAGTAGTCGTTGTACATCTTCGACAGGTATTTATTGCCGGTGTCGCAGACGAACACCACCACTTTCTTCGGCGTGGTTTGTTCCTTGCAGTACTTGATCGCGGCGGCGATCAAGGTGCCGGTGGATGAACCACCGAGCACGCCTTCCTTCATCACCAGTTCGCGGCCGGCCAGGAAACTTTCCTTGTCGGAAATCGCGTAGGCCTTCTTGACCCGGGTGAAGTCTGAAATCGGCGGCAGGAAATCCTCACCGATACCCTCGACCAACCAGCTGCCCGACTTGGTGCTGAGCACGCCTTCGTTGATGTACTGCGTCAGGATGGAACCTACCGGATCGGCCAGGATCAACTCGACGTGTGGCGCGGCTTTCGCAAAATAGCGCGACAGGCCTGTCATCGTGCCGGACGATCCGCAACCGAACACGATCGCATCCATGTCGCCATCCATCTGGCGAAAGATTTCCGGACCGGTGCCGGTTTCATGCGCCAGCGGATTGTCCGGGTTGCCAAACTGGTTGATGAAGTACGCGCCCGGCGTGTCGTTGGCGAGCTTCTCGGCCATGTCCTGGTAGTACTGCGGATGGCCCTTCGCTACATCGGAGCGGGTGAGCACAACCTCGGCGCCCATCGCGCGAAGGTTGAAAATCTTTTCGCGGCTCATCTTGTCGGGCACGACCAGAACCAGCTTGTAACCCTTCTGCTGGGCGACCAGCGCCAGGCCGATGCCGGTGTTGCCGGCGGTGCCTTCCACCAGGGTGTCGCCAGGCTTGATGCGGCCGGCTTTTTCGGCGGCCTCGATCATCTTCAGGCCGATGCGGTCCTTGATGGACCCGCCCGGGTTCATGCACTCAAGCTTGAGGTAGATATCGCAAATCCCGCTGTCCAGGCGCTGGGCCTTGACGATAGGCGTCTCGCCGATCAATTCGAGCACGCTTTGCTGAACGGTCATGGGGCCGCCGGTCTCTGGGAAGGGCAACTGCCCGACCGCAAATTATACCCGGGATGTGGGCGGCGGCGTCCCGACGAGGTGGGACGCCGCCGCCCGACGGCAAAATCAGTGGTGTTGCTGCTTGGTTTCGTACATCCGGATCAATCGATCCTTGGCATAAAGCTTTTCGCGCTTCATGCGCGACAACGTGTTGTCGTCCAGCGGCAGTACGCCCAGTTCGGCGTCCAGTACCTGCTTGTCGAGTTCGCGGTGGCGCTGGAGGAGCTGTCGGAATTCCGAATCGCTCTTCATCATTGCCTCGAGTTCATCCTGCGGCTGTCCTTCAAACATCGTTGACCTCCTTCTGAAACGCAAACGCCCCGCGCGGTCAGGCGCAGGGCGAGCGGATTTTAGACAAGGTCAGGTCTCTGGCGCGGGCGTCGAATCGGGAATACGCGCGCGCCGAAGAATGTGCGGCGGCGGCTTCCCGTGGATCGACTGCTGCTTTCATCGGCCTGGCTCGGTTCACCGAATGGACGAGTCTCCACCCGGCAATCCCGACGCTACTCTCGCCATTCGCGGGTGGCAAGCACTTCGTCAAGTTATTGATATTGATGGGCTTATTCGACGATGATCTCGACGCGCCGGTTACGCGCCCTACCCGCCGCGCTGGTGTTGTCGGTGACCGGATCGGCTTCGCCCTTGCCCACGGCGACCAACCGCGCGGCGGCAACGCCGGCCGCCTGCAGGGCCTGCCGGACCGCGTCCGCCCGCTTCTGCGACAGGGCCAGGTTGGAGGCGTCCGCGCCCTGGCTGTCGGTATGCGCCTCGACCCGGATGTTGCGTTTGCCCGATACGGCTGCGGCAAGGCGGCGCAGGCTGGACTGCGCGTTGGGGCCGAGGCTGGTACTGCCACTTCCAAAGGCCGAGCCCGGCAAGGTGTAGATGGTGCGCTTTCCGCTGCGACGCGACGGCGGCAACGCCGCTTCGTCGCCGGCCGAATCCGCCGCCACGGCGGCTATCAATTCTGCTTCCTTGCGGGCAAGTTCGGTTTCGCGCGCGCGCGCGTCAGCCAGCTTCATCGCCTGCGTGGCCTGCGCGTTGGCGGCATCCGCGTCGGCGGCCGACATCTCGGCGGCCATGCGATCTTCCTCCTGCTGCTGCGCCAACCGGGCGGCCTCTTCTTCGCGGGCAAGGGCCTGCATACGCAGGCGATCGGCTTCGCGCCTAGCCAATTCAGCGTCGCGACGGCTCGCTTCCACCATGATCTGGTCGCGTTCGCGATCGAGTTGGCGCGACTGTTCGAGCAACACATCGGCCTGCGCCGCATCCTGCGCGGCGGCCACCCAAGCCTCGGCGAGAATCAGCGCGTGCGCGCGTTCGCGCGATCGCGCAACCTGCAAATTGGCCACGGCTTGCGCCGCCTTGAAGCGCTCCAGGCGGGCGCGATCGGCCAGGGTCGGGTCGGCGTCGAGCGTGGCAAGGCTGGCGGCGAGGCGGGCCGCATCCGGGTCGGCGGCCGGCGCGGCGACTGCGTCGGCGCCTACCCACAAGCCCAGGGCCAGCGCGATCACCCGCAGGAACCTGATGTCCTGACGCAGGGTGCGAGTCACTGGCGGCTCTCCGGCTGCATCTGCAATTGCCGCCGCAGATCGGCGTTGCGCGCCTGCTTTTCTTCCACCTCGGCCCGCGCATTGGTGAGTCGGGCGCGTGCGGCGGACTGGTCGGCGATGGCGCGCGCCTCATCGGCGAGACGGATCGCATCCTTGTACTTTTTCCGACCGAAGGCTTCGCTGGCCAGGCCATAGCGCTGGCGCGCCTGGGAGAGCAGCTCGGCGGCCTGACCCTGGGGCTCCAGTCGGGCCGCGGCAGATATCGCCTGGCTGGCCGAGGTCATCTGCGCATCGGGCGGCTCGGCGGCCTTCGCAGCCCCAAAACAGAGGGAAAATGCGAGAACCGCACCCAGAATTCGTTCAGATAGTGTCATACGTCTCATTCCGGACTAGGTTATACGCGCTATTGTCAGCAGGCATTCGAGCCTATGCAACGGCCGGGGATCAAGGGGACTCATAGCATGGATATCGGTTACTTCCTGAAGCTGATGACTGAGAAGAACGCGTCGGACATGTTCCTGACGACGGGCGCTCCGGTCTTCATCAAGGTCGAGGGAAAACTCTATCCCCTTGGCAACACCGGCCTGCCTGCCGGCATGGTCAAGAAGATCGCGTATTCGCTGATGGACGAGGGCCAGGTGCCCGTGTTCGAACGCGACCTTGAATTCAACATGGCCATCGCCGTGAAGGACGCTGGCCGCTTCCGCGTGAACTGCTTCAAGCAGCGCGGCGAAGTGGGCATGGTGATCCGTGCGATCAAGTCCGAAATCCCGAGCATCGACCAGCTCAAGCTGCCGCAGGTGTTGAAAGACATCGTGATGGAACCGCGTGGCCTGGTGCTGGTGGTCGGCTCGACCGGCTCGGGCAAGTCCACCGCGCTGGCCGCGATGATCGACCACCGCAATTCCAACAACACTGGCCACATCCTCACCATCGAGGACCCGATCGAATTCCTGCACAAGCACAAGAAGTCGCTGGTCAATCAGCGCGAGGTCGGGCTGGATACCCATGCCTTCCACAACGCGCTGAAGAACGCGATGCGCGAAGCGCCGGACGTGATCCTGATCGGCGAAATCCGCGATCAGGAGACGATGGAAGCGGCGATCGCCTTCTCGGAAACCGGGCATCTGTGCTTGGCCACGCTGCACTCCAACAACGCCGACCAGACCATCGAGCGCATCCTCAACTTCTTCCCGGAAACCGCGCACAAGAACGTGCTGATGAACCTGGCGCTGAACCTGCGCGCCGTGGTGTCGCAACGTCTGGTAAAGGGCAAGGACGGCCGTCGCAGGCCCGCCGCCGAAGTGTTGATCAACACGCCGATGATCCGCGACCTGCTGCGTCGCGG
>JANNWV010000140.1:0-1877 GCA_031408815.1 Gammaproteobacteria bacterium | reverse complement strand
CGGTGCTGTCACACCAAGGCGTTATCGGGCTCGCACACCGGCTCTCGACAACTAGAGTACGGATGTTTCAAGACATAAGGCGTTAGGCCAGTGATCGAGCCGTACACTCCAAACACAATTCCTGAGCGCGAGCGAGTCTGGTCCTTCGCAGCGAGTTGCACATCGTGGCTTTCTGGCACTGCAAGAGTCACCATCGGACCGCTCTACCTGACCAAAGTCATTCTTACCCAATCGAGGAGTCTGCAATGAGACGTTGGCTACTTCTGATTCTGGCCGTGTTCGCGGTTGGCCTTTCGACGGATGTAGAGGCCAAAATGCATCCCCCCGTGTACCCGATACCCGCAGACGTCGAGAGCCTGGATGGGATCATCCGCGCATTTTATCAAGTGGTCTCCACACCCGCCGGACGAAGCCCCGATCAAAAGCGGGACGCCTCGCTCCACGCGCCCGGCGCGCAGATACGCTTAAGCCGGCCGAAACCTGACGGCGGACCTCACGTGCTCGTATTGACGCTTGATGAGTTGTATGGACAGTTCGGCGGTCCGCGGCAGGAAGCCATCTATGAGCGCGAAGTTCACCGGGTGACCCAGCGATTTGGAAGCATCGCTCACGTCTGGAGCACTTACGTTATAAGCAGTACTCCCAACGGCTCTCCGATCGACCGAGGCATCAGTAGCATCCAGCTATACTTCGACGGCGTGCGGTGGTGGATCACGGGATGGTCAGATGAAGGTGAGCGTGCCGGGAATCCGATCCCTTCCGAGTTTGTCCCGCGTCCGTAAAGCACCTAACCATTCATTCAAGGGGAACCGCAATCGTACCGATTCCGGTCCCCTTAACTCAGGCGTTAGACCTCAGAACAAATGCCCCGGTATTCTGTCTTCCTACACATAGAAGGTCCTTTCACCGATAGCGGACAAGGTCCTGCGTTCGGTGAGGCGTACACGCACAGAATCGTCTCAGCGAACAACGCCGATGCATCTGGTCCAATAGCCGTCCGGGCACTCCAGCACGAAAAGCGATTTGCCTGCTTCCACACTGCAAGCGGCAATCTGCCAGCAGTGCGCGTGGAGGCGGTGCGCTCGGCAACTTGGCATGAGGGCCTGTTCTCTATTCGCAAGCCGGGATTCGTACTTGTCGACTTGGACGAGGCTCCGTAGCATGCGGCTACGGTCTAACTATTCATTCAAGGGGAACAGCCATCGTACCGATGTCTGTCCCCTTAACTCAGGCGTTAGGCCTTGACACTTCACAATCAACGCACACTCACCACATGCTTTCCGCGCGAGGCACAAATACCATCGCATCTGTCCATTCTGGTTTTCGGTACGACTCATGCAAGCTATGTACGCGGCCAGATTTAATGATTTTTGGTATTTCTCCTTTGTCGCCCCAGCGGAGATTATGCTGGCTACCACCTACCTTCGTAGTCGCTTGGCGCTCGTGCTTGGAGCTCTCCTGTCACTTGGCGGCACGTTTGCCCTTTGCAATCTGTCGGTCCAAGAGAAATGGGACTCGCGCCTCGAAATGGCTGAGACTGACCGCGAGCTCGAGTACGCGACTGCCGACGGTGCCAATTTGGTGTTTACTTACTTTGCAATCGCGCCGTTCGAGTCGATTGTCTATACTTCCCTTTGGGGCTTTGTTGGCTGGCGCTATTGGCCTCGCATCAAGCGCGCTCCGCCGCAAATGCCCTAACTATTCATTCAAGGGGAACAGCCATCGTACCGATGTCTGTCCCCTTAACTCAGGCGTTAGGCCCAATGACAGAGCGCAATTTCAGCCAACTGCTAAGAGGCGAGCTAGCTGCATTGTTCGTCGCCGGCTTCCTCGCGACGCTGTTTTACTTTGGCCAAGGACTCTCCAAGGCCCTGTTG
>JANNWV010000139.1:0-5839 GCA_031408815.1 Gammaproteobacteria bacterium | reverse complement strand
CCCCGGCTGCACCGCATCGCCGTTTGGCGTCGATCAGCGCGGCTGGCGCCGCCATGAGGTTTCGCAGTTCCAGATGACCTTCACCAAGGCCTTCGCCAGCGTGATGGGCGCCGAACAGATTGCCCTGGTCGGTGAAATCGGCGCTACCGAAGTCTGGGACCTGCCCTCACCCGATGTGCTGCGTTACGAAGGGGAAGGCACCGACACCGGCGGTGGCCTGGATGTAGGCGATGTCTTCAGTTCGCCGTTCCTGCCGTCGCCGCCGTTTCCGGCCGGCACTCGCAGCGGCCTGTTCACCATGCCGGGTGCAGTCCGTAATCCGCTGACCCTGGAGGGCGGCTTCCCGACCCAGTTCTCCTGGGGTTATCGCATCGCTGCCCGCGCCGACTACAACAGCGCGTTCGGTTCGCCCGTCACATTGTCGCCACGCGTCGCCTTCAATCACGACGTCAACGGAACCACACCCGGACCGGGTGGCAACTTCCTTGAAGGTCGCAAGTCCGGTACCGTGGGTGTCGAGGCCAACTATCTCAACAAGCTGGTCTTCGATCTGAGCTACACGGCATTCACGGGTGGTGGTCGCTTCAACCAGATCTCCGACCGCGACTTCGCTTCATTCACCGTCAAGTATTCGTTCTGAGCCATTAGGGAGGGCAGACGATGAAGATGATCAAGAAAACCGCGTTGGCTACATTCGCCACCGCCGCAATCCTCACCGCAGGTGTGGCCCAGGCCAACACCACGTCGGCGAAGGCCGCCCAACTGGGCAATTCGCTGACCCCGATGGGCTCGGAAAAAGCAGGCAACGAAGATGGCACCATCCCGGCATGGGAGGGTGGAATCACGCGTCCGCCGGCGGGTTATCGCGCCGGTCGTGACCACATCGATCCGTACGCGGGCGAGAAGCCCCTGTTCACGATCAATGCCGGAAACATGGCCCGGTACGCCGACAAACTCGGCGCCGGACAGAAGGCGATGCTCACCAAGTACAAGACGTTCCGCATGGACGTCTATCCGACCCATCGCAGTGCGTCGTTTCCGGCTCGTACCTACGAATACACCAAGCGCAACGCCACCGCCTGCAAGTTGATTGCGGACGGCGAAGGCATCCAGAATTGCGCCGAGGGTTTCCCGTTCCCGATCCCGAACAACGCCTACGAGGCCATCTGGAACCACAAGCTCAAGTACAAGGGCCTGTCGGTTCGCAGCTACTCGAACCAGGCGGCGCCGACCGCCGGTGGTTCCTACACGCTGGTCCGCCTGCGTGAAGAAATCCTCGGCCTCTACTACAAGCCGGGCAACACCTCGGAATCCATCAACAACACCTTGCTGTACTTCAAGCAGGATGTGCTCGGCCCGGCGCGTCTTGCCGGTGGCGTGCTGCTGGTGCACGAAACCTTGAACGCCAAGGCCGCGCCGCGCCAGGCATGGGTGTACAACCCGGGCCAGCGCCGCGTGCGTCGCGCGCCCAACGTTGCCTATGACAACCCGGGTACCGCGTCCGACGGCCTGCGCACCAACGACATGACTGACATGTTCAATGGCGCGATGGATCGTTTTTCCTGGAACCTGGTTGGCAAGAAGGAAATGTACATCCCGTACAACGTGTACAAGGCCGACTCCAGCGCCACCAAGGTGTCCGACCTGATCCGCCCGGGCCACATCAACCCCGACTACCTGCGCTACGAGTTGCATCGCGTGTGGGTGATCGAGGCCAAGCTCAAGCCGGGCCAGCGCCACATCAACAGCCGCCGCACCATGTACCTGGATGAAGACAGCTGGCAGATCGTGGGTATCGACCATTACGACGGCCAGGGCACCCTGTGGCGTTACTCGGAAGCACTTCCGATCAACTACTACGAAGTGCCGACGTTGTGGACCACGCTCGAGACGCACCACGACCTGAAGTCCGGCCGATACATCGCCGGCCTGCTCGACAACCAGGACAAGCCGCGCGATTTCAGCTTCCAGAGCACTCCGGCGGATTACTCGCCGCAGAACCTGCGCGACAGCGGCGTTCGCTGAGTCAGGCAATACCGACCGCGCCCTTCGGGGCGCGGTCTTCTTGAAAGCCGCGCACATCGAAAGTCTTCGGGAGTGGAATCGATGTCCATGTTTCGCCCCAACGCCGCGCGTCAAGCCGGCGCGTTGCTGCTTCTCCTGACGCTGCCGCTGGCTGCCCAGGTTTCAACTCAAGCCCCTGCGGACGATCCGTCCGTGCTTCCCTCCGAAATCATGCCGCGCGCCAGCAAAGCCTTGCTGCTGGACGTGGTGCGCACGCCATCGGGCTTCTTCGCCGTGGGCGAACGCGGTCATGTCATCACTTCCACCGACGGCAAGCAGTGGACCCAGGTGGAAACGCCGACGCGATCCGCGCTGACCTCCATCACTGCGGTCGACGACAAGCTCTGGGCCGCCGGCCACGACGGCGTCATCCTTCATTCGGCCGATGCCGGCAAGACATGGGTTGCGCAGCGCCGCGATCCCTTCATGCGCAGTCCCGACGAGAATCCCGCCGACCACGATCCGCGCCAGGGCAAACCGATACTCGACATCCTGTTCACCGACGCAAGCAACGGCATCGCCATCGGCGCCTACAGCCTGATGTTGGTAACCAGCGATGGTGGCGCCACCTGGACCCCCAAGCAGGCCCTCGCACCCGTCGCGCCATCCGACGAACCCGCCGCGCCGATGGAAGGCGATATCTTCAGCGCCGAAGACCTGATGCTGGACGAAGAATCCGATCCGCATCTCAACGCAATCGCCAGCACCGGTCCCTCCGGCCTGGTCATCGTTGGCGAACGCGGCACGGTGCTGCGCTCGGAAGACGGCGGGCAGACCTGGCAGAAGCTCGGCTTCCCCTACAAGGGTTCCATGTTCGGCGTACTCAGCCTCGGCAATGGCCGGCTGCTAACCTACGGACTTCGCGGCAATGTCTATGAGTCCGCCGACAACGGCAACAGCTGGAACAAGGTGCCCGCCGAGGGCAGCACCAGCCTGATGGGCGGCGCGGCGCTGGAAGGCGGCGGCGCGGTGCTGGCGGGTGGCAACGGTACCTTGTTGCAGCGCGCGTCGGCCGATGCGCCGTTCACGGTCAGCAACTTCAAGAATTCCATCGGTGAGTCGCCGACGCTGGCGGGCGTGGTTTCCGACGGCAATGGCGGCTACGTACTGGTCGGCGACAAGGGTGTCGACCAGGCCCAACTGCAGTAACGGAGTCCCAATGAGCGCAGTGCAACGCTTCACCGAAAGACTCGTATTCGGGGCACGCCCCCTGGTCCTGTTGATCTTCACGGTCATCACGATTGCGATGGGCTTTTTCGCCTACCAGTTGAAGGTTGACGCGGGCTTCAAGAAGCAGATCCCGCTGCAGCACGAGTACATGAAGACCTTCATCGACTACGAGCTGGATTTCGGTGGTGCCAACCGCGTCCTGGTCGCGGTTATGGCCAAAGACGGCAACATGTTCAGCGACGAGTACCTGACCGCGCTGCAGCAGGTCACCAAGGAAGTCATCGACCTGGAAGACACCGACGACGCGCGTTCGCGCTCGTTGTTCACCCCGAACGTGCGCTTCATCGAAGTCGTTGAAGACGGCATCTCCGGCGGCAACGTCATCCCCAACGATTACGACCCCAGCTTCAAGCCTGGCGGCCCGGAACAGTTCGAACAGATTCGCGGCAACATCGTCAAGGCCAACATCCTCGGCCGCCTGGTCGCCAAGGACTGGTCCGGCGCCATGGTCTGGGCCGACATCATTCCCGAGTCCGATTCCAAGACCAATCCGCGCAAGGTCGATTACCAGAAGATCGCCAAGCAGCTCGAGGCGATCCGCCTGAAGCACGAGAAGGGCAACATCACCATCCACGTGATCGGGTTCGCCAAGATGGTGGGCGACATCAGCGACGGCGCGACCTCGGTGGTGAAGTTCTTTGGCATCACCATCGCCTTCACCTGGTTGCTGCTGTTCCTGTATTCCAGTTCGGTCAAGCTGGCATCGCTGACCGTGCTCTGCGCGATGGTGTCGGTGGTGTGGATGCTCGGCGCGTTGCGCCTGATGGGTTTCGGCATCGACCCGATGAACATGCTGACGCCGTTCCTGATCTTCGCGATCGCGGTCAGCCACGGCGAACAGATGATCAATCGCTTCCGCGGCGAGATTTTCTTCGGCGGCCTGGAAGAGGGCACGGTCGAGGAACTGCGTGAACGTGCGAAGTTCGCGGTCGAACCGCTCGAAGCCGCGCGCCTGTCCTTCCGCATGCTTCTGGTGCCCGGCGCGGTCGCGCTGCTGGCTGGCTGCATCGGCTTTGGCGCCATCTGGTTCATCCCGATCCAGATGATCAAGGAACTGGCCATCACCGCCACCGTCGGCGTCGGCCTGACCATCCTCACCGACCTGATCCTGCTGCCGGTGCTGCTGAGCTACACGGTCGTTCGCAACATCGAGAAGAAGCGCGAATACCGCCTGCGCCAGCTCACGCAGTTCGACAAGGTCTGGGCCTTGCTGGCCCGCCTGAGCAAGCCCAAGCCCGCGGCCATCGTCATTGCGCTGGGCCTGGTGGTCTGGTTCTTTGCCTGGCAGCAGGGTAACAAGGTGATGATCGGCGACGCCCAGGCAGGCGTTGCGGAACTGCGTCCCGAAGCCCGCTACAACCTCGATGCCGTGTTGATCAGCGAGAAGTTCGCGCTCGGCGTGGACATCCTGAACGTGATCGTGGAAGCGGGCCCGTCGGCCTGCACCACCAGCTACAAGGCGATGGAAACCATCGATCGCTTCTCATGGCACATGAGCAACGTGGAGGGCGTGGTGCAGGTGATGAGCCTGCCGATGGCCGCCAAGCTCGTGAACGCCGGCTGGAACGACGGCTCGATCCGCTGGCGCGTATTGCCGCGCGACCAGGACACGCTGCGCCAGGCGACCCAGAGTTTCGAAACCGACTCGGGCCTGTTGAACGCCGATTGCAGCGCGATCCCGGTGACCGTCTTCACCAGCGACCACCAGAGCTCGACCATCGACCGCGTGGTGGCCGAGACCAAGAAATTCCGCACCGACAACAAGGCCTACGACCCCAATTTCGCGAAGACGCGTAAGGCGGGCATCGAGGCGGCGGAAGCCAAGGGCGAGGAGTTCAGCACCGACCAGGTCAACTTCCGCCTGGCCACCGGCAGCCTCGGCGTCGCCGCGGCCATCAACGACACCGTGCGCGAGAAGGAACACTTCATCCTGTATCTGCTGTACGGCGCCGTGCTGGCCATGTGCTGGATCAGCTTCCGCAGCATCCGCGCCGCGCTGTGCGTGCTCTTGCCGCTGGTGCTGGTCACCGAACTGGGCCACACGCTGATGGTGCACCTCAACATCGGCATGAAGATCAACACGCTGTGCGTGGTCGCACTGGGCGTGGGTATCGGCGTGGACTACGGCATCTACATCTTCGCCCGTATGCGCGAGGCGATGCTGCAGGGCAAGACACTCACCGAGTCCTACTTCATCGCACTCAAGACCACCGGCATCGCCATCTTCTACACGGCGCTGACCCTGGCCGTGGGCGTTGCGATGTGGATCTTCTCGGTACTGAAATTCCAGGCCGACATGGGCATCCTGCTGACCTTCATGTTCATCCTGAACATGGTCGCCGCCATCATCTTCCTGCCGGCGCTGTGCCGCTGGATCCTGCGGCCGAACGAGAAGGACGACTGGGTTCCGCCGCACACCTGACTTCGCGAATCCCTCTTGGCTGGCCCGGCGCGGACACTTGTCGGCGCCGGGGGAACCGACTCCGCTGGTCGACTCGGCGTAGCCGCTCCTGCGGACTCAGAGTCGACCGGTCGGCCATCCATG
>JANNWV010000138.1:0-7744 GCA_031408815.1 Gammaproteobacteria bacterium | reverse complement strand
GCCAAGAAGAGCTAGGCAACAAAAAGACCGCATCTTTCAAGGTGCGGTCTGGTCATGCGGCGACCTGTTTTATTTTTTCAGCGACGCAATGTCGATCACGAAACGGTATTTGACGTCGCCCTTCAGCATCCGCTCGTAAGCCTCGTTGATGTCCTGCATGGCAATCATCTCGATATCGGAAACGATGCCGTGCTCGGCGCAGAAGTCGAGCATCTCCTGGGTCTCGGCGATGCCGCCGATCAGCGAGCCGGCGATCGACCGCCGCTTGAAAATCAAATTGAACGCGTTGGGCGAAGGATGCGGCTCGGCCGGCGCGCCGACCAGGGTCATCGTGCCATCGCGCTTGAGCAATCCGGTAAACGCGTCGAGGTTGTGCGGCGCGGCGACCGTGTTGAGGATGAAGTCGAAGCTGTTGGCATGCTTGGCCATTTCATCGGCATTGCGCGACACCACCACTTCATCCGCGCCCAGTCGTAGCGCGTCCGCGGTCTTGCCAGGGGATGTCGTGAACAACACCACGTGCGCGCCCATCGCGTGCGCGATCTTCACGCCCATGTGGCCCAGCCCACCCAGGCCAACGATGCCGACCTTCTGGCCCGGTCCGACCTTCCAATGCTAGAGTGGCGAATAGGTGGTGATGCCTGCGCAAAGCAGCGGCGCAACGGCGGCCAGGTTCTGGCCCGGCGCGATATGCAGCACGAAATCCTGGCGCACGACAATCTTGTCGGAATAACCGCCGAAGGTATTCTCGCCGCCGAACAGCGGCCCGTTGTAGGTGCCGACGAAGCCATTCTCGCAATATTGCTCCAGACCTTCGTTGCACGACGCGCAGTGCTTGCAGCTGCCGACCATGCAACCGACGCCGGCCAGGTCGCCGACCTTGAAGCCGGTGACTTCCGCGCCTACCGCCACAACGCGGCCGACGATTTCATGGCCGGGCACGCAGGGGAACTGCGTCATGTGCCACTCGTTGCGCGCGGTGTGCAGGTCGGAGTGGCAGACGCCACAGTACTCGATGTCTATCTGCACGTCCTGCGGCCCGGGCTCGCGGCGCTCGAAGGAAAACGGTGCCAGGGCATCCTTGGCCGTAAGTGCAGCAAAACCTTGGGTCTTGATCATGGCAATCCTTGGGTAGGGGCGGGTCTCGGAATCAGGGCTGCTTCGAATCGTCGGGCTTGGTGAATTTTTCCAGCACCTTCTTGCCCTCGGGTGACTGAGCCAGGCCTTCGAGCATGCTGGCCACCGCCGTACCGCCGCTGGCCGAGAACAGGTCCATCACGCTCGACAGGCCCTGGCCAGGCGTGCCGGCATTGGCGATCACTTTCACGTCGGCGGTCTTCAGCGCGCCGGCCTGTGCCTCGCCGACGGCCTGCGCCGCCTCGATGTTGCGAATGCCCAGCAGGTAGTTCTGGTAGCCCTGGTCGCTGCCGATTTTTTCCGCCAGCTTGATCTGCGCGTCCACCGGCGCCATCAGGATCGCCGTCTCGGCCGAACCCTTCGCCACGCCTTCCACGGTAATGCCCTCGGCGTTGCGCTTGGCGGCTTCGAGCTTGCCCTCGGCCACCAGCACCGTCTGCTGCTTGGCGCCTTCGGCTTCCACGATGGCGACCTGTTTGGTTGCCTCCGCGTCCACCACCGCCACCTTCTTGTTCTGGTCGGCGGTAATCACCTGCACGTCGCGGTTGATCTCGGCGGCGCGCACGTTCTTCACCTGCACTACGTCCATTTCACGCGCAGCGGTCTCGCGCTGCTGCACTTTCACTTCCTGCGCGGCCATTTCGTTGGCGACGCCGACGTTCTTGTCCTTCTCCGCGGTGCGCAAGCCCACTTGCTCCAGCGCCAGCTGCTTGGACATGTCCACTTCGCGCTTGGCCGCGATCTCGGCCATTTCCGCCTGCCGCGTATTGTCGGCCACCACCAGTCGCGACTCGCGCTCGATGCCCGAGGTACGCTTGGCCATGATGTTGTGGATGACATCGCTGTCCTTCGAGTCGCGGATGTCCATCAACTCGATATTCTTTATTGCTTCGACACCCCAGCTGGCCAGCTGCGGCTGCACTTCCTTGGTGAAGGCTTCGCCGAAGCGACTGCGGTCGAGCATGATCTGGTCGATCTCGTGGCCAGCCAGCACGGTACGCACCGAACCCTGGACGATGGCGGTCAGCTGCTGCTTGAGCTCGTCGAACGACGCCACGCGCTGCGCGGCGGTGTTGGAATCGTTGATACGGAAGAACGCCATCACGTGCACGATGAAGGGCACGCGTTCCTTGTCGTAGGCGGCGTAGTCGGGCAGGTCGATGGCGAAGTTCGACACCGGCAGCATGATCTTGGTCAGGCCGATGAGCGGGATCCACGACGGCCACTCATAATACGTGTTGCTGCTGAAGCCCTTGCCGAAGGACACGGTGTTCTTGCGGGTCTGCACGATGTGCACTTCATTCACCGGCACGACGCGACGCAACGCAACGATCCAGAAGAACAGCAGGGTGCCGATGATGCCGACGATCAGCAGGATCGAGATAAGGACGATTGAAAAACCGAACATGGGGGTTCCACGACTAAGGGGATGGAAACCCAGTATAGGCGGCCGTCACGCCCATGGTCCCGACCTGCGCTAATCTTGCGCTTGGGCCGGGGAGGCCCAGTGCCAATCATGGGGACGACATGGCCAAGGATTTGCGTGAACTCAGGGATTCCCTGAGGCAGTTTGCCGCCGACCGCGACTGGGACCAGTACCACTCGCCCAAAAACCTCGCTGCTGCGCTGGTGGTGGAAGCGGCCGAGCTGCTGGAACATTTCAAGTGGATGCCCGACGGCCAGAGCCGGATCCTGGGCGACGAGAGCAAGCAGGTGGTCGCGCACGAAATGGCCGACGTGCTGCTCTACCTCGTGCAGTTGTCGGACAAGCTGGGCATCGACCTGCTGGCCGCGGCCAAGGACAAGATGCGGGTGAACGCCGAGAAATATCCGGTGGCGCCGGCGCGCAGCATGTCCGGAAAATATACCGAGCTCTAGGCCGTTGTGGGCTGACGCGACTCGACGCTAGTGCGTCAGCTTGCCCAGGTAATCCTGGATGCGGTCCGGGTCACTGCCCACGGCGGCGACCGCGGCTTCCAGTTCGGACAGGGTGCAACCAAACAACAGGCTCCAGGCCTTGGCTTCGGCAGCGTCGTTGATGCGTACCGCGGAAAGTTCGTCGGCGGGCGCGGCCGCATCGGGAGCGATCTGTTCCAGGTCTTGTTGCACGGGCGCGCCGGTTTGGGGAGTTGCATTCAAGCTACTCCCAAGCGCGCGAAGCGTCCTGATCGGTTTGGACTAGTTGATGCGCACTACGGACGACAAGTGTTGCTGTGCAGCGTCAGGCTGCCGATTGTTCCTGCTGCGCGTTCGACAGATAGTCTTCGATCGACACCAGATAGCTGCCTGCGGTGGAAATCGCGGCATGCAACTCGGCAA
Source organism: Gammaproteobacteria bacterium (assembly GCA_031408815.1). Lineage (GTDB taxonomy): Bacteria > Pseudomonadota > Gammaproteobacteria > Xanthomonadales > Xanthomonadaceae > Arenimonas. Next base: position 4,288 of record JANNWV010000138.1, on the reverse strand, counting down.
CGCTGACGCCGAAATAGTCCGACCAGAACGCCTGGTCGGCAGCCGTCGCCAGGCTGACCTTGCTATGTGCCGTGGGGTGGAAGTTGGCGTAACTCATCGTCGGGCTCTCCGGGGGTGAGTAGGCACGCTATCGGCACGCGCGCGGGATGTCCTGATACATATTGACCAGACGGGGGTGCGGCCGGTCACGGTTCCAGTCTCGCAATTGCGCCAATTTCCGACATTGGCGGCTGCGTCACAGCTTCACGGGCGACCGATCAGCCCCTGATGAACTCGATCAGGTCCTGGGTGAAACGGTCCTTGTGCGTGGCGAACAGGCCATGCGGCGCGCCGTCGTATTCGACCAGCTTGGCGTTGGCGATGCCCTTCACGGCGATGCGCGCCGACGCATCGATCGGCACTGTCTTGTCTTCGGTGCCGTGGATGATCAGCGTCGGCACCTTGAAGGCCGCCAGGTCGCCGCGGAAATCCGTGCCCGAAAACGAGCGCATGCATTCGATGGTGGATTTCAGGCCGGCCTGCATCGCGATGCCGTGCGCCCAGCGCAACAGTTCATCACTGACCGGCTGCGCGCCATCGGCAACGCCGAAGAATTTGTTGAAGAAGCCGGTGAAGAATTTCGCGCGGTCTTCGTTCAAGGCCGCCGCGGTGTCGTCGAATGCCGATTGCGGCGTGCCGGCGGGATTGTCGTCGGTCTGCAAGCGGAACGGCAGGATCGAGGCGACCAGCGCGGCCTTGGCCACCGACTTGCCACCATGGCGCGACATATATCGCGCCACTTCACCGCCACCCATCGAAAATCCGACGAGGATCGCGTCGTCCGCGCCGGTGTGCGCGATCACTGCCGCCAGGTCGTCGGACAAGGTGTCGTAGTCATAGCCTGTCCACGGCTGCGACGATCGGCCGAAGCCGCGACGGTCGTACGCAATCGCGCGATAGCCGGCATTCGCAATCGCCATGGCCTGGTCGTCCCAGCTGTCGGCCGACAAGGGCCAGCCGTGGATCAGGATGACCGGCGTGCCGCTGCCCCAATCCTTTACGTACAGACGCGTCTTGTCGCTGGTGGCGATGTAGTTCATAGCCCATTCCTTCCGTGGAAACTGAACTTCCAACATAGCGGCCCGCGGGTGAATGGGTTCTGTCCAGGGCCTGGGAGGACCAGCTTCGTCCCCTCCAAGTAACCCAGCCGTCATGCGCCCGTAACAGCAATGGCACATGCGCGTGCCAGCCTGCGGGCATGAAAAGCCCTCTCCACTTCGAACTGGTCACTGAAACCTACCCGCCGGAAGTGAACGGGGTGGCTTTCACCGTGCAGTCGCTGGAGCACGGGCTGCGGTCGATGGACCATCGCGTGGCGCTGGTGCGCACCGAGCGTCCCGAAGACAGCAACCGCTTCGACAGGGACCGCGTGCTGATCGCGGGTGCGCCGCTGCCCAACTATCCGGGCGTGCGCTTCGGCCTGCCGGCAGGACGCCGGCTGCAGGCACGTTGGACACAGGAAAGGCCGGACGCCATCTACGTGGCCACGGAAGGCCCGTTGGGGTGGTCGGCCTTGAATGCCGCGCGCAAGTTGGGCATCCCGGTCGCGACCGGATTCCACACGCGCTTTGACACGTACGCGAAGGATTACGGCTTCGGCTTCCTGTCGCCCTGGGTCTTCAACTGGCTGCGCCGCTTCCACAACCGCGGCGATGCGACCCTGGTGCCGACGTTGGAGTTGCAACAGCAGTTGCGCGCGCAAGGCTTCAAGAAGGTGCATCGCCTCGGTCGTGCGGTGGACACGCTGCAGTTCCACCCGCGCTGGCGCGACGAGGGCCTGCGCGAAAGCTGGGGCCTGCACGCAGACGACCTGGCAGTACTGTGCGTCGGCCGCATCGCGGCAGAAAAAAACCTTGACCTGACCCTGCGTGCCTTCCGCGCCATTCAACAGCGGCAGCCACGCGCACGCCTGGTAATGGTCGGCGACGGTCCGTCGCGCGCCACGCTGCAGGCGGCACATCCGGACGTGATCTTCGCTGGCGTGCATCGCGGCGAATCACTGTCCCGCCATTACGCCAGCTGCGACTTGTTCCTGTTCGCCAGCCTGTCGGAAACCTTCGGCAACGTCACGCTGGAAGCCATGGCCTCGGGCCTGGCCACCGTCGCTTTCGATTACGGCGCGGCGCGTGAGCACCTGCAGCACGGCCAACATGGCGCGGTGGTCGGTTTCGGCGACCACGACCAATTCGTGCAGGCCAGCGTCCACACCGCCGGTGCGCAGGACCTGCGGCTGATGGGCCATGCCGCGCGCGTCAGCGTGCAGCCGCTGCACCCGATGAAGGTGGCGCAGGACTTCGCGGCGCTGCTGGCGGGACTGCACTGGCAGAGGAAGGTCGCGTGACCGGGGCTCGCGTCCGCTTCGGCGCACGCGAGCACGAATGGTGCCTGTCGGCGAATCGTTGGTGCGCGCGCCGCGCCGTCCGCATCTACTTCCGCGCGGTAAGTCGGCTGGGCGATGGCGCCTTCTGGTACGCGCTGATGCTGGCCCTGGTGATGGTGGATGGCTGGCGCGGGCTCGATACCGCCGCGCGCATGGCCGTGGTCGGCGGCATCGCCACGCTCCTGTATCGCCGGCTGAAGCAATGGACGCGGCGTCCGCGCCCCTTCGCGCACGATGACCGCATCCAGGCCTGGATCCCGCCGCTGGACGAATACAGCTTCCCCTCCGGCCACACGCTGCACGCGGTCGGCTTCAGCGTGGTGGCGTGCGCGTACTACCCGATGCTGGCGTGGATCCTGGTGCCGTTCACGCTAAGCATCGCAGTGTCGCGCGTGGTACTGGGCGTGCACTACCCCAGCGACGTGGTCGCCGCTTCCGGCATCGGCCTCGTGCTGGGGCTGACGGTTGTCTGGCTGCTCTAGTATTTTTCGTGCAGGTCGACCGGCTTCGCGGCGGCCTTGCGCATGCGGATGTTGAGCATCTCCATCAGCAGCGCGAAGGCCATGGCACCATAAACGAAGGCCTTGGGGATGTGGTAACCGAAACCATCCGCCAGCAGCACCACGCCGATCACGAACAGGAAACCCAGCGCCAGCATCTTGATGGTCGGGTGCTTGGACACGAAGCGGGAAATGGCCCCGGAAAAAGCCATCATCAACGCAACCGACGCGATCACCGCGGCCATCATCACCGCCAGCTCGTCCACCATGCCCACCGCGGTGATGATCGAATCGAGCGAGAACACCAGGTCGATCACGATGATCTGCGCAATGATCGCGCCAAAGGTCGCCTTCACGCCTGACGAGGCATGGCCCTCGCGTCCTTCCATCAGCTGGTGGATCTCGCCGGTGCTCTTCCACAACAGGAAGGCGCCGCCCGCGGCAAGGATAAGGTCGCGGCCGGTGAAGCCATGGTCGAGCGCGGTGAACAACACGGTGGTCAATCCAACCAGCCAGCTGAGCACCGACAACAGCCCCAGGCGCATGAACATCGCCAGGAACAAACCGATGCGACGTGCGCGCGTGCGTTGCTCGGGTGGCAGCTTGTCGACCAATATCGAGATGAAGACGATGTTGTCGATGCCGAGCACCAACTCGAGTGCGGTAAGCGTGACGAATGCCAGCCAGACCTGCGGGTCGGTGAGAAGTTCCATGGAGGCGTCCGCTGCTTGGGAAGGGAAAGATGATACAGCCAGCCGGCGGAACCGTCCGAGCGTTCAGCTGCGATACCCGTGGCAAGGAAAGATGATGTGGCGGCAGCATCAGGAAGTGTTGAAGCGCGTCGCCGTCAGGGGCCTTTCTTGAACTGGGCATCGGACGCATTCCAGACATCGATGATGCCCGGCCGGTTCGCGGGAAGCAGCGGTTGCGCGCCCTTGGAACATCCATCGATGGGAATGCGCTTGCCGGCGGCGTAGCAAGCGCCGCGCGAATAGACGATCGCCGCAAGCTGCCCTCCCTGCGTCATCCGGTGCTCGAAGTAAGCCATCTTGTCGTCCCACCAGACCAGGGTCGTGGTCATATCGACCATGCTGAAAATTCCGACCGCGCGGCGGTAATAGACCAGCTCGCTATGGGTGAACGGCGTCCAGCGCTCGCGCAACATCCGCCGCAGGTCGATGTTGGCGAAATTCCACGACCATCGGCCTAGGCCCGCCCAGGCCATGTAGGCGTGTGACGAGGCGTGGGTAAGTTCGACATCGAAGGGAGAGACCATGAAGCGGCACGCCACCGGACGCAGCATGTCCGTCGGCCGCGTGTCGAACAGGGATCGAAGGAATATCCTGAGCAGCCTGAGCTTGTGCATGGC